>CAXMMX010000156.1:0-20275 GCA_964194535.1 uncultured Alphaproteobacteria bacterium
TCGCGCTATAACGTCAGCTGTCCTCGTCGAAACCGTCCTTGACGAGAGCAAGCAGCGCATCGAGCGCCTCGCATGCCTGCGCGCCTTCGCACTCAATCAGGATCTCGTTGCCCTGAGCAGCTGCCAGCATCATCAACCCCATGATGGAGGTCCCCAGAACGGTCTGGCCTTCACGGGTCACCTTCACAACGGCATCGAAAGTTTCTGCACATTTCACGAACTGCGCGGAGGCGCGCGCGTGCATCCCCTTTATATTGGAGATCACGACCTGGCTGGAACAGCGCCCGGCTGATTGCCCATCGTGTAGATTGTCGCCATCAGTCACTATGAATTGACCGCCCTGGTCCTGGTCCGGCACCGGCTCACTTGTCACTCAGTATCTTGCTTGCGACGGATATATATTTGCGTCCCGCATCCTGGGCTTCGGAGATGGCCTCTTCCAATTTGCTTCCCGCGCGAATGCTGGCCAGCTTTATGAGCATCGGCAGGTTGACCCCGGCAATGACCTCGACCTTGGCCTGTTCCATGACCGAGATCGCCAGATTGGACGGGGTACCGCCAAACATATCAGTCAGCAGGATAGACCCCTCGCCCGTATCGACATTCCCGACCGCTTCCACAATTTCAACACGGCGGGTTTCCATGTCGTCATTGGGGCCGATGGAAATAGCAACAACCTGTTCCTGCGGCCCGTGGACATGCTCAAGCGCGGCCAGAAATTCCTGCGCCAGACCCCCATGAGTTACGATCACAAGCCCGATCATTATTCTTCCCCCTCGAATACACACATCGACATCGTTCTTTACCCCCGCCTTGATCCGTATCAGGGGCGGTCCTCACTTTGTCTTTGCTCCGCTTCCAACGCAAGTGGCATGCAGTGTTGAATGCAGATAAATATCCTGCCTTACGGAACACCCGTGAGGGCCATTTTTAGTTTGACCGGACTTGAGAGCTCAAACGGATTCAGTTTCAGCACCGGTACGCAAACTCCAAGGATGTCCTCGCAAGGCAGCGGGTCGTACGGCAGGCGAGGCACCTCGTCCGCGCTCACCAGATCGACGATCACTGCGAGCGGAGCTTGCGCATGATGATCCATCTCAACGATTCCCAGCCCGCGCACCTCAAGCTTTCCTGCGATCGTGCCTGGCGCGCAGGCAAGCAGTGTGTCTCCTTCGCGGATCAGCAGAACTTGATCGTCCGAGACCAGCTTTGCGCCATCGGCGGATGTCACGTCGCCACCAACATGAGAGATGAATCGCAATGCCAGGTCAGACTTACCGGAACCAGGAGCGCCTCTTAACAACGCGCCTTTCAGCAAAGCATTGTCACCGGATATGGCAACGCAGGTGCCGTGAACCAGCAAATCGCCGCCAGATTTTTTCCCTGCCAACCCGTCAGATCCTTTTCACAACGGCCGCTGGCAGACGGATAACGAAGCGCGCGCCTCGTTTTCTGGAACTTGTTTTTGCTCCCTTGTGGCCCCTGTCAGCGCCGACACAGTTCTCGGCCCATATCTTGCCGCCATGGGCTGTCACGATCTGCTGCGAGATATTGAGGCCAAGGCCGGAGTTCTTGCCGAAGTCATCTTTGCCCGGCCGGTCGGTATAAAAGCGGTCGAAAATCTTGTCCAGATTGTCTGGCGGAATACCGGGTCCCTGGTCCTCAATGCTTATTTCAACTTCCCCCCCGACGCGGCGCGCCGAAACTGTAATCGTGCCGCGCTTGGGAGAAAATGAAACAGCATTGTCCAGCAGGTTGGTGATGACCTGCCCAAGACGGCTGTCATGGCCGATGACCATATAGCGGTTCCGCCTGCGCGTGCTGGTTTCGGGAACATCGAGGACGATCTTCCTTGTCTTCCCGCGGATAGACTGGGTGAAGGCCGGAATGATGGTATTGAGCATGTGAGCTACATCAACCGGCTCCGCATCCTCGCGCGACAACTCCGCGTCCAGACGCGAGGCGTTGGAAATATCGGAAATGAGACGGTCGAGCCGCTGCACATCTTCACTGATGATGTCCATGAGGCGCTGGCGCGATTCCCTGGTCTTGACCCGCGGCAGGGTTTCCGCGGCGCTGCGCAGAGAGGTCAGCGGATTCTTCAGTTCATGCGACACGTCCGCGGCAAAGCTCTCGATAGCATCCATGCGGCGGTACAGGGCTTGTGTCATATCGCGCAAGGCGCGGGAGAGATGTCCGATTTCATCGGACCGGTAGGTATAATCGGGGATCTCCGCACGGGCCTTGATGCGCCGGCGCACATGTTCCGCCGCATTGGACAAATCGCGCATCGGCCCGGCAATGGTATGCGCCATAAGAACCGACAGCAGCATGGTCACCGCTGCCGCGTAGAGCCCCATGCGAATGATCTCCCAGCGTTCACTGGCAACGATGCCGTCAATGTCGCCGCCTCGCGTTGACAGCAGCAGAACGCCTAGCACGGCGCGCACCGGCTGGATGGGAACCGCAACCGAGACAATCAACTCGCTTCGCTCATTAATCCGTACGATCGGCACCGAAACACCGTTGAGCGCCGAAGCCACCTCGGTAATCTCCTTGCCGTTGATGCCGCCGGATTCAATTGAGGATGGCAACACCTGAGGCCACAGCCAGCGAGTGAATTTTCGCCAGTATTTCGTAAGCAGATCCGGCTTCTTTCCACCGGGCGGCGGCAGGTCGTAGCGCAGGATCTGACCGCGCGAATAGAGCGAATCTGAATCGAGTATGAGCGCGCCGCTGCGGTCGTAGATGCGCGCCCGGGTCTTGGTTGGCCGGATGAGATCACGCAGCTCCGGCGCTGCGCGTTCAGGATTGATGGCGAATTCGAGTGAGCCGAGCCCCTGATCCAACTGAGCGATGCTCGCTTCCTGGCCGGAAACCTCGCCTTGCCGCCCCGGTTCGATTTCCAGCACAACCTGCTCGGTGTCGATAGCCGCCGAGGCGCCGATGGCACTGGCGATGATCTCGCCCTGGGTCAACAGGGACTGCACCTTGGCCTCGATCAGCCCGGCACGAAATTGATTCAGGAACAGAATGCCGGTTACCAGTATGGCAAAACCGAACAGGTTCAGAATGACGATGCGCTGGGTGAGACTGGCGAAGGGAAAGCCGGACTCGATCTTCCTTGCGATCGCGCGGAGCGCAGTCAATGGGCCGCGCAACAAGCGTCTGGTGCCGGAAAATGTTACTGACCGGTTTGTCTCAACGGCCATCGCCAAGTGTACTCATCAGTTTTCTTTGAACCGATAGCCCACACCATACAGGGTCTCGATCACATCGAAGCTGTCATCGACAAGCTTGAACTTCTTGCGAAGCCGTTTGATGTGACTGTCGATCGTACGATCATCGACATAGACCTGATCGTCGTAGGCTGCATCCATCAATGCGTCACGGCTTTTCACCACGCCCGGGCGCTGGGCCAGGGACTGCAGGATAAGGAATTCGGTGACGGTCAGGGTTACCTGTTTAGTATCCCACTCACAGGTGTGGCGCTCAGAATCCAGTTTCAGCTTGCCGCGCTCCAGAACCTTGGTGGTATCGGAGTCGGCAGCTGTCGTTTCGCGCGGGTGCTGCGCGCGGCGCAGTATGACCTTGACCCGCTCCACAAGCAGACGCTGGGAAAACGGTTTGCGGACATAATCGTCCGCGCCCATCTTGAGACCGAACAGCTCATCGATTTCCTCATCCTTGGAGGTGAGGAAAATCACCGGCATCTCGGACGTCTGGCGCAACCGGCGCAGCAGTTCCATCCCGTCCATGCGCGGCATCTTGATATCTAGGATAGCCAGATCGGGGGGAGAGTCCGCCAGGCCATCGAGAGCGGACGCGCCATCATTATAGGTCTGCGTGCTATAGCCTTCCGACTCCAGCGCCATGCGCAGAGACGTCAGAATATTCCGATCGTCATCAACTAATGCAATTGTCGGCATTTTTTTGTTCCTCGCGGTAGACTATGTCCCCCCGCGGCGGGTCTATGGTCGTAAATTGTGCAAATTGTGGCACGACATATAGTGCTTTTTGCCCAGTAATGTTACTGCAATGCAACAATATGGCAAATGAGCAGAATTTGACAGCCCCCCCACAGGATGACGGCAAGACGCCGGCGGCATGGTCCCAGGCCATTATGCGCCGGGCTCTCAAGGCCTCGCTGGGCACCATCCACCATGAGACGGGGTACCCCTATGCCTCACTGGTCACCATCGCCGCCCTGCCCGATGGTGCACCCCTGACCCTGATTTCCACCCTCGCGGAGCACACCAAAAACCTTCTCAAGGATCCGCGCGCATCAATCCTGTTTGACGAAACCGGAGGGCTTGGTGATCCACTGGAGGGTGCCAGGGTCAGTGTCTTCGGGCGGATGGATAGGCTGAGCGAGAATGGGGCACGGGCCAGGTTCCTTAGCCGCCACCCTTCGGCGGAAATATATGTGGACTTTGAGGACTTTGCCTTCTATGCGCTGCGGGTCGAAGGCGCACACTTTGTCGGTGGGTTCGGCCGCATCAACGACCTCACTGCCGGGGAATTGAAAACCGATATATCGGACGCTGAAGCGCTTATCCTGGCGGAATCCGAAATCGTGGCGCATATGAATGCTGACCACGCCGATGCCGTACAGCTTTACGCTACCAAATTGCTCGGCGCGCCCGAGGGAGACTGGCGTTTCGTGTCGTGCGACCCGTTGGGGTGCGACCTGGTATGTGGAGAAACGGGGCTGCGCCTCGATTTTCCTGAACGCGTCACTACGCCGCAAGCGATGCGCAAGGCGCTCGTGGAACTGGCGCAATCGGCCAGAGGTTAACCACTCTGAGCTATCATGTCCTGTGGATGACATGAAATCTGTTGATTCTACCGGTCAAATATAGACCAATGAACCTCTTGTTCGCCTGTAAATGGTGCAATAGCGTTCTGCGCTTCTCAAAAACAGACATTTTTGAGAGCCGCAGGGTTTTTGCCGATTATGATCTATGGGCGGCGATTAAAATAAGTTGTGTTAGGGAGTGGACACAATGGCGGGTGCCGGAGCAAACACAGCCGGTGAAAATTCGTTTCCGGTTCAAAACCCGGGAACAATCCACAGGAATGGTTCTGCCGAAGAGCTGATCGAACAATCGCTGCAGCGTGACGAAGGCAAGCTCACTGACACCGGAGCGCTTGCGGTCGATACCGGAGCGCATACGGGCCGCGCGGCCAGGGACAAGTTTATTGTCCGCGACGCATCGACCGAAGACACGGTCTGGTGGGACAACAACCTGTCCATGCAGCCTGAACATTTCGAGGCGCTGCTGGAAGATTTTCTTGAGCATGCGGATGGCAAGGAGCTGTTCGTGCAGGACCTTTTCGCGGGCGCCGATGAAAATCATCGGCTGCCGACGAGGGTGTTTCTCGAATATGCCTGGCACGCGCTGTTCATTCGCTACTTGCTGCGCCGCCCGAACGCATCGGAGTTGCAAGGTTTCTCACCCGAATTTACGGTCGTGAATCTGCCGAGCTTCAAAGCTGACCCCGAGCGCCACGGAACTAATTCTGAAACCGTCATCGCCTGCGACTTCACGCACAAGCTGGTGCTGATCGGTGGCACCTCCTATTCGGGCGAAACCAAGAAATCCGTATTCGGCTATATGAATTACAAGCTGCCGGAAAAAGGCATCATGCCGATGCACTGCTCCGCAAACGAGGCGATGGAGGGCGGAAATTCGGCCGTATTCTTCGGGCTATCCGGCACCGGCAAGACCACCTTGTCAGCGGACACCAATCGCACGCTTCTGGGTGATGACGAGCATGGCTGGTCTGGCGACGGCATCTTCAATTTTGAAGGCGGCTGCTACGCCAAGACAATAAACCTCTCGCGCGAAGCGGAACCTGAAATCTATGAGGCCTCCATCCGTGCCGGCGCGGTGCTGGAAAATGTCGTGCTCAATGACGACGGCTCACCAGATTTCGATAATTGCTCGCTGACGGAGAACGCCCGTTCCGCCTATCCGCTGGAGTTCATACCCAACGCCAGCGATACCGGCGTCTCGGACCATCCGCAAAATATCGTCATGCTGACAGCGGATGCGTTCGGCGTTCTGCCGCCCATCGCCAAGCTCACGCCGAGCCAGGCGATGTATCACTTCCTGTCCGGCTATACCGCCAAGGTGGCAGGCACCGAGAAGGGTCTGGACGGCGTTCAGGCGACCTTTTCAACCTGCTTCGGCGCACCCTTCATGCCGCGCCACCCGAGCGTCTACGGCAACCTGCTGAAGCAATTGATCGGCGAGCATGACGTGGATTGCTGGCTGGTGAACACGGGCTGGACCGGCGGGGAATACGGCGTTGGCCACCGCATGCCGATCAAGGCGACCCGTGCGCTGCTGAACGCCGCCCTTAACGGGACTCTCGCGGATGCGGAAATGCGGCGCGACCCGGTGTTCGGTTTCCAGGTGCCGCTGGAGCTGGAGGGTGTCGACAGCGCCATCCTGAACCCGCGCGATACCTGGGAAGACAAGGCCGCCTACAACGCGCAGGCCAACGCGCTGGTGGACATGTTCATCGACAATTTCGAGAAGTTCGAAGCCCATGTCGACCCCGATGTGCGCGACGCAGCACCCGCCATGCGCGAAGCGGCGGAGTAATAACGACTATCTACCAGCCTGCTTCGCGGGCATTTGCATGAATTCATGCGCGCCTGATATGACTCTTTTCCATGAGAAAAGCGAAGAAGGGCAAAACCCGCCCGTCGAAGCCCAAGGGCCGGCCAAAGCAGAAACAGATGCCGAAAGCGGCTGGAAAAGGGGCAGCTTCAGCCTCTGCGGCTGAGCTGTATTCCGGCGGCTTCGATTTCACGGCCTCCCCGGCCCCTGTTGTCGAGGCCGATCTGCTGAACCGCGCCAGGGATCAGCTTCGCCAGGGCAAACCCAGCGAGGCCCTCGCTCTCGCCCGACAGGCGCTCACCGCGAACCCAGAAGATTCCGGCGCGTTCAATATTGCAGGCGTCGCCGCGTTTCAGTCGGGAGAGGGCGAACAAGGGCTGGACCTGCTGCGCACGGCTGTTGCTTTCGCACCAAAAAATGCGGAAGCGCACACGAATCTCGGCAATGTGCTGGCCGCACTGGACCGGGGCGACGAGGCCGAAAATGCCTATTCCAGCGCGATTGCAGCCAACCCGGACTATGCCGACGCGCCGTTTAATCTCGGCGTGCTGATGGAAGCGCAAGAGCGCCCCGGTGACGCGCTTGAAGCCTACACCCGCGCGCTTGAAATCTCCCCCGGCCACAGCGGGGCGCACCAGGGCCGCGGCAATGCGCTCAAAGCCCTCACGCGTCTCGATGAGGCCAAGTCGGCCTATGAGGCAGCGCTGGAACGTAATCCGGCCCTGCCTGAAGCGCGCACCAACCTGGCCGCTGTGCTGCAGGAGCTTGGAGACTTTGAAGCGGCGGCGCGCGAAGCGAAGCGGGCCTTTGCCGCCGATCCTGACCTGCTGGAAGCCGAGTTTAACTACGCCATCGCACTTCAGGAGCTTGGCCGCTTCGAGGAAGCCATTGACGCGTACAAGGATGTGCTGAGCCACGCACCTGAACATGCCGCCAGCGCGCTGAATATCGGCTACGGGCTGCAACAGCTCGGGCGCCTGGACGAGGCGGGGGACGCGTTTCTCAAAACCATCGAGATAGACCCGGACTTCGCCAAGGCCCATGTCAACCTGGCCGATTTGCACCTTCAGCAGGGTAAGGCGCAAGCGGCGCTTGAGGTGTGTGACGCCTTCCTTCAAAGCCACCCCGGGCAAACCGACCTGCTGGCCTTCAAGGCCATGGCCTTGTGGGATTCAGGCGAAGAGGAACAGGCGCGCCGTCTCAATGATTTTGGCCGCTTCGTAACCATTGTGCAGATCACGCCGCCGAAGGAATTTGGCGCACTTGAAGCCTTCAATGACGCGCTGTGCGAGCATGTGCTCGCCCACCCCACATTGAGCCTCTCACCGCAGAGCCATGCCACGCGCAAGGGCAGGCATTCGGGTGAATTGCTCAGCAAACCCAAGGGGCCGATTGCCGGGCTTGAAGCGGAAATCCTGAAAACAGCCTCGGCTTACCGCGATGAGTTGGGCAGCGATGACACCCATCCCTTTGTTGCGCACAGCCCCGGGGAGTGGACGCTCTCCGTCTGGGGTGTGGTCATGCAGGCTGCCGGCCACCAGATCCCGCACATCCACCCGGCCGCATGGCTCAGCGGCGTCTACTATCCCAGGCTGCCGGACATCGTCAGTGCCCCGGATGGCGATAAAGCCGGCTGGATAGCGTTTGGCCGCCCGCCGGAACACTTCCACAATGCCCGCGAACCCGAAACGCTTTCCATCCAGCCCGAACAGGGCCTGATGGTGCTGTTCCCGTCCTACTTTTATCATCACACGGTGCCATTCGAGGCGGATGGCACACGCATTTCCATCGCCTTTGACCTGATGCCCGCATTTAGCTAGCGCGCATATAAGTGCCGCAAAAATGACAAGGACTGTGTATTCTTTGACACGTGACCAAAAAATAATAAGCGAGGCCAAAGTGCACACAAGGACCAGGACCATGATCAGATATCTGATTGGCGCTCTTGCCGCCGCCGTGATGGCAACGGGGTTTGGGGTAGGCGCGCAAGCGAGACTGTTCAACTGTAACGTCGTCTATGACGAGTTCGACAGTTTCATGAACAAGGATTTCCTGGTTCAACCGCAAGCCTATGTCAAAAACATACAGGGCAAAATTTCACAAGCCGATGCGCGCGCGCAGAGCAGCGCCTTGCTGCTCAGCCCAGGCCGCCAGGGGATGAGCGTAGCTATCGTCCAGACCAACAAACAGGGCTACGGAAAGTTTCTGTTCTCGTGGAGTGGACGCGGTGACCTGCGCGGCACGCCCTTGCTCATCCTGCGCGAGGTTTCGATTTATAGAAAAGTTGAAAATGGCACTGGCCTGAAGAAATTTCGGGAAATCCGTGTGAGCGCCGGTCAAATTATTGATCTCGACACGGGCAGAGGGACGCAAGGCACGGGCGCGGATATCCGTTATCACGCGGTAGATGCCAAAACGATCTATCTGGAAGCGGTCAACGGCGCCAAGCTCTCCTTTCCGATGGAGACGCTCTGCAAGCCTTAAGCAACCAGAGCGTGAGGCGGCGCCCAGGGTAAACGCGCCGTTACGTCATTGCCTAGAAGTTGAGTGGTGACCCTCACTCCGCCTTAAAGGCCCTGTGTTAAGTTCGGGCCCATGATTGCCGCACTCCAATCCGCGCTTTCGGGGCTGAATGCCGCGAGCGTAAAGCTAAACCAGGCCGCGTCGAATATCGCTCAAACTTCGGTGCAAACGATCGAGTCCGCCGGCGCATCCGCATTTCAGCCCGCCTCGGAGGTTCCCTCTGGTGGCGCCCTCTTAAGCAACCCGTTCACGGCGTTTGGTGAAGAGACCTCGCTCACCAGCAATATCGTGGCGCTCAAGGAAGCGGAAATCCTCTACAAGGCATCGGCCAGACTCATCGGTGCGCTTGGTGATCTGGAAAGCGAATTTCTGGACATAATCGGCTAGCAGAAGATACGCCGAAGATTTTGGCTATGGGTCGCCGTCATTATCCAGCTGCATGGCCTATAATGGATGCTATTGAAGCGGCCCTATCTCGGCTCAATACGGATGAGTTCTCCATCGGGCGCGTCCGTCAGCACCCAGAGAAAACCGTCGGGCCCCGAGCGCACGTCACGGATGCGTTGCTTGAGTTCCTCCAGCAGAAGCTCCTGCCCCACGACGCGATCACCGTCGAGATCAATGCGGCGTAGATGCCGGTCCTTGAGCGCGCCGACGAACAGATCGCCCTTCCATTGCGGAAACTTGTCGCCGTTATAGAAGGCCATGCCCGAGGGCGCGATGGAGGGCGTCCAGTGCAGCACCGGCTGTTCCATGCCGTCCTTGCGGGTGATGTTCGAGATGATCGAGCCGTCATAGTCGATGCCGTAGGTGATGACCGGCCAGCCATAGTTGGCGCCTGATTTGAGAATATTCACCTCGTCACCGCCCTTTGGCCCATGCTCCTGCGCCCAGACAATTCCCGTCCACGGGTTGAGCGACATACCCTGCACATTGCGGTTGCCGTAAGTGTAAATCTCCGGCAGGGCTTGGGCAGTGCCGGTGAAGGGATTGTCCTTCGGGATTGACCCGTCATCATTCACCCGCGCGATGGTCCCCTGATGATTGCGGGTATTCTGGGCACGCTTCATGCGGCCCCGGTCTCCCATCGAGATGTAGAGCGTTCCGTCCGGGGCAAACACCAGCCGCGAACCAAAATGACGCCCACCAGAGAGTTTTGGTTTCTGGCGGAAGATTACCTCGACATCCTTGAGTGCGTTGCCCTCAAGCCGCCCACGCGCGGCGGCCGTACCCTGCCCGCCAACTCCCGGCTCTGCGAAGGAGAAGTAAATCAGCTTGTTTTTTGCAAAATCGGGATGCAGCGCCACGTCGAGCAACCCGCCCTGCCCCACGGCGGCTATCTTCGGCAGGCCGGAAACAGGCTTCGATATTGTTCCGTCCCTTGAGACAATACGCAGCCGCCCGGGACGCTCGCTCACCAGCATGCGCCCATCGGGCAGGAACGCCATGCCCCAGGGATGCACCAGGCCTTTCGCCACCGTGACCGTGCGATAGGAATTGTCCTGCGCATCGGCCGAAACGGCAGAATAGGCAGCCGCGATGAGCGTTGCCAGCAGCAGATATTTGATCAGTCTATACATGGCCTTTACGGCTCCTTTTACAATCTCTCACCACAAACTTTCAGATATAGGTGGCCGGAACGCGGCGCAAAAGCCGGATGCCCCTCTTGCGACCCCAGCGCCCCCCGGCTAGGTAGTGCCCATGACCAGTGGGAAGGGAGTCGTCGCAGCCGGCCATAAGGTGACGGTCGAGGCGGCAGTCGAAGTATTGCGCGAAGGCGGCAATGCGTTCGACGCGGCTATTGCCGGCATGGCCGCCGCCACCGTACCTGAATTCGTATTCTCCTCCATCGGCGGCGGCGGGTTCGTGATGGCGCGGCCCGCGAACAGCAAAACCCCTATCTGCTATGACTTCTTTGCCCAGACGCCCCTGGTCAAGCGAAGCGAAGACGAGCTGGAGTTTTATGGCATCGACGCCGACTTCGGTCCTGTGACGCAGGAGTTCCATATCGGCGCCGGGTCATCCGCCGTGCCGGGGCTCATCCAGGGGCTCTACGCCATTCACGAGGACCTGGGCTCCCTTCCCATGCAGCGGCTTTTTGAGCCTGCCATTCTTGCTGCGCGCGAAGGCATCACCGTCACCGGCCTCCATGCCTATCTCTACACCATCGTCTCGCCCATCCTGACCGCGAGCCAGTCCGTAAAGGCGTATTTCGCGCCTAACGGCAAGCTGCTGGCCGAAGGCGATATCTATAAAAATGCGGCAGTTGCCGACACGCTCGATTGCCTTGCACGCGAGGGACCAAGGCTGTTCACCGAGGGCGAAGTGGCACAGGCCATCGCCGCGCAATCGCGTGATCTGGGCGGCCACCTGACGCAGGAGGATTTGCGCAGCTACAAGGTCGAGCGGCGAACACCCCTCGCATGGGAATATCGCGGCCACCAATTGCTGCTCAATCCCGCACCCGCCGCAAGTGGCGTGCTGATCGCTTTCGGGCTGGCGCTGCTGGAAAAATTGCTTCCTGAAGGCGGCGCGCCCGGTCCGGTGTTGCTGGCCCGCATCATGGAAGAGACCAACGCGGTACGCGAGGCGTGCGGGGAGGCGCTCGAAACAACCGTTGAGGACGCCACCATCGCCGCTCATCTGGAAGCCATAGCCAAGCATACGCCCGCAACCCGGGGCACCACGCATATTTCGGTGATTGACGCCGCCGGCAATGCAGCGTCGGGCACCATCACCAATGGCGAGGGCAACGGCCATATGGTCAAGGGGTGCGGCTTCATGTTGAACAACATGCTGGGCGAGGAAGATTTAAACCCGGACGGGTTTCATCTGTGGGCGCCAGGTACACGTCTCTCCTCCATGATGGCGCCTTCAATCGCGTTAAGCCCGGACGGCACGCTGACAGCGCTCGGGTCGGGCGGCTCGAACCGCATCCGCACGGCCATCCTGCAGGTCGTCATAAATTTGTTCGACCGGGAAATAGGCCTCGACGAAGCGGTAAACGCCTCACGGCTGCACGTGGAGCGCGGCGGCGCCTTGAGCTTTGAAGAAGCCCCATGGGACATCGCTTTTAATGATAACGAGCGCGCGAGCCTTCTGGAGGCTTACCCTGAGGCACATGGCTGGCCGCAGGAGAACCTGTTCTTCGGCGGGGTGCATAGCTCGCGCAGGCGCGGCGACGGTTCGTTTGAATGCGCCGGAGACCCGCGCCGCAAGGGTTACGCGGTTGTGGTTTGAGAGAAAAAGCCGTGAGCTAAATAAACCCGAGGCGAAACCGAGGCAAGGCCGAACGGCCGCCGCGCGAAAGCGCGCGCCCGCGCAGGCCCGCGAAGCGGAATAGCTGTGAGCGAAAAAAATGAGCGATATTAAGGCTCCAGCTCGGTATCCCAGTAGAGATAGTCAAGCCAGCTGTCATGCAGGTAGTTGGGCGGGAAGGCGCGGCCGTTCTTGTGCAGCTCGTGTACCGTCGGGCGATAGGGCTTTTGCACCGGCCACATTTTGGCCTCGCCCGGCATCTTGCCGCCTTTTTTGAGATTGCACGGCGCGCAGGCCGCCACAACATTGTCCCACAGGGTCATGCCGCCGCGCGCGCGCGGAACAAGATGGTCGAAGGTGAGCTCGTCCTTCGCCCCGCAATACTGGCAGATGAAGTGGTCGCGCAGGAACAGGTTGAAGCGGGTAAAGGCCGGATAGAGCGCGGGCTTTACGTAGGACTTCAGCGACACCACGCTCGGCAGCTTCATCTCGAACGATGGAGAGTGCACGGCGAGTTCATATTCGGAGACGATATTTACCCGCTCGAGAAACACGGCCTTGACCGCATTCTGCCAGCCCCACAGCGACAGGGGATAGTAGCTGAGTGGCCGGAAATCGGCGTTCAGCACAAGCGCCGGATGCGCTTCGGGTGATGTTGCTACCCTGTTCAGCACGACGTCCTCATACGCTGCCAGGCAGCAGACGTCCGGACAAAACTCATTCGGTCCGGATCGCCGGGCCTTGGCAAGGCGCAATACTATGCATGTGCTTCACGTCTGTGAAGGGTCAGCCGATTGTATGGTTCAAGTGGCGCGGGACGAAACAACAGTTCCCCGGCAAAAAGCGACTGCCGGCAGGCGTCCGTTTGTCACCATTCTATCCAACCGAAAGTTCTGGCCAGAACCGCCAGCAGATAAGCGCCACCGGCGCACAGATTGAGGAATACCGCAAGCGATCCGATATCCTTGGCCGCGCGGGCGAACTCCGATTTGTCCGGTGATAGGAAATCGATAATGTGCTCAATGCTGGTGTTGAGAGCCTCAATGCTCATGAGTATCAGGAACAGGATTGACAGGACCAGATAGTCGCTAAAGCGCGCATCGCACATGAAGAGCACGGCAAGACCGGCCGCGAACGCCAGAACCTCGTGCCGGGCAGCAGACTCTTTTGCAAGATCACGGGCGCCGGCGAGCGAATAGCGCCCGGCGGCGAGAAGGTGGGCAAAGCCGGTCTTGCCGCCGCCAAATTCGTTAGTGGGCCGGTTTGTCATCAGGAGCGCTCATCTTGTTCATCACGGTTTCAGGCATCAATGGTTGCCCAATATTTCATGGCAAGTCGAGTGAGAAGCCCTCGTCATAATGGGATTGTTCGAAATCCGCTCAACCTCCCGCAACCCGAAGATGGACACCTTCGACCATTCGCAGCCGGAGCACCGGTAGATTGAAATGTCCGATTTCATGGTTAGTCCAGCCAGGAATTCACGCCGGCTGGGCGTCCTTTTGCGAACGCCGCACCGCGTAGTAGGCCCACAGCATGCGCGCCGCGACGCCGCGCCAGGGCCGCCAGGTTTCCGCGATTTCCTCCATCTCCGTGAAATCCGGTAATTCATCCGCGCCGGTGGCGTCCTGAACCGCATAGCGCAGGGCCAGATCGCCCGGCGCCCAGCCATCGGCGCGGCCAAGGCAAAACATGATGTAGATATCGGCTGTCCACGGCCCCACGCCCTTGAGCGCGGTAAGCTGCGCCTTGATTGTATCCTCGTCAGCGCTGGCCAGCGCGCGAAGATCGAGCGCATCGCTTGAGATGGCCTGGGCGATGGTTCCGATAGTTGCAACCTTGCCCGCGGACAATCCGCATTTGCGTAAAGTGTGTGTTCGTTTGCGAAGCCAGGCGCCGGGTTCCATTGGCTTCACGGCCCTTTCAAGGCGTCCCCAGATTGCGCCTGCACTGGCGACCGACAATTGCTGGCCCGTAATGATACGCGCGAGGCCTGCAAAGCCGGCGGGGCGGCGGCGCAGGGGTGGCGGTCCCGTAACAGCATAAACGCCGGCCATGTGCTCGCAGGCGATGGTGAGTGCTTTTGCCCCCTCGGCAATGTCGGCTTCACTTTCTATGATGCGGGACATTGAACCCTCTGATGCGACGGTCTGGCCGAAAAACTTCACCCATCCATTTCCTGAATATGCTCTAACATGCAGCGCCCGTAACCAGCAGTGAACAAAAAAATATAATGGCCAACAAAACCAAGAAAAAGTTCGATATCGCCGGCACGATCCTCCATCATCTGGAATCCGCCAAAATGACACTTCTCGGCATCCCCTTCTGGGTCTGGCCGATGCCATTTCTCCTGTGCGTTGTCATCCTGCTCATACGTCAATCACCGATCGGCTGGATGACTGAAAAGCCCGTACAGGAAATCATCGCACCGACCGTGATCTGTCTGACGGCTGTGCTGGTACTGTTCGTGCATCGCTGGGTGCGCGAATTGTTCACCCTTATGCTCTCCATTCTGGTGTGGGCCCTGTTCATGCGCGAGCTGCATTTTTACGGCACCAGCTGGGCGCTCTATGCAACGGTTGTCGTGCTCGCATTTCTGGCGTCAGCCAAGCGCGATGAACTCAGTGATTTCCTGGGCCAGCGTTCGATCGGCGCCTTGCTGAGCCTTTCGCTATGGACATATATCGTCTCCAAGATGTTCGATCGGCATTATTTCTCTTTCCTCCCCTATTATAATGACTGGAACAATAATGTTGAGGAAACGCTGGAAACGAGCGGTCATGTGCTCATGCTTTCCCTGGTTGTGATGACACTTCGTTATGCAAGTTTGCGCTCCAGGGAGGGCTCGAGTGTCTAAAAGAAAACCGCCTGAGTCTGTCGAAAATATCTCCCTGCTTGTTTCCAATGTCTGCATGTCAGACTAAAAACGAACGGCAATGACCAACCGGTCCGTCTTCCGATTCGCACCCAGCCCCAACGGCGCCCTGCATCTGGGCCATGCGCTCTCTGCCTTCGTCACACATGACATGGCTCATGAAACGGGCGGGCGCTTCCTGCTGCGCATCGAAGACATCGATATCGAGCGCTGCCGCCCGGATTTTGAGGCGCAAATGCTGGACGATCTGGCATGGCTCGGCCTTGCATGGGAGGAGCCGGTGAGGCGTCAATCGCAGCATTTCGAAACTTACGCCCAGGCCCTCGGCAAACTGGAGGCGATGGGCTTGCTCTATCCCTGCTTCGCCTCGCGCAAGGAAATAGCTGTTCATGCGAAAACGGGTCATAACGATCCGGACGGCGCGCCGATATATCCTGGATTGCACAAGGGACTTTCCAGCACCGAGATTGACGCCCGCAAAGATGCGGGCGAGGCCTTCGCGCTCAGACTCCATATGGACAAGGCCATCGAGATGGCCCGCACCATATCCCCCGGGCCGCTCAGCTTCCGCGAACTCAACCCCGCCAGCGGTGAAATCAAAACCACACCCGCCGAACCGGCGCGCTGGGGGGACGCCGTGATTGCCCGCAAGGACGTGCCAACGAGCTATCATTTGGCGGTTGTCGTGGACGATGCTGGCCAGGATGTCACCCATGTTACGCGGGGGCAGGATCTGTATGCGGCAACCGGCATACATAGGTTACTCCAGGTACTGCTCGCCTTGCCTGAACCGCTTTATCACCACCACGCATTGCTGCGCGATGAAGCGGGGCGCAAGCTCTCCAAGAGCCACAAGGATAAAGCCCTTGCGAGCCTGCGCGCCGAGGGTGCAACCGCCAAAGACATCCGCCGCATGGCCGGCCTCACAAAAGCTTGAAGCCATTACTGCAGGTCTTAAGCAAACCTTAACGGGCGGCGGGCCAATATCCCGGATCGTAGGAACCCATGGCAGCCCGCATGACCCTGACCCCACCAGCATCAAATGACGTTGCCGCGAAGCTGGAACGCCTGAAGCAGGCTCTCACTGCCGAGCGCGAGGCCCGCGCCAGGGCGGAAGCTGACAACAAGGCGAAATCCCAGCTGCTTGCCACCGTCAGCCACGAGGTGCGTACGCCGCTTGGCGCGATCATCTCCATGGCCGATTTACTGCTCGGAACGCGGCTCGATGACCGCCAGCGTCATTATGCGGAAACCTTGGAGCAATCTGGCCGGGCGCTGCTTAGCGTGCTCAACGAGATTCTGGATTTTTCAAAGCTGGAAGCCGGGCGGTTCGATCTGGAGGTTGTTTCTTTCGATTTTGCAGAGTTGATGAAAAGCGTTGGCGCGGAACTTGAAGCGCGCGCGAACGACAAGGGGCTCGCGTCCAGTTTCGATATCGCCGAGGGCTGCGCACGCCAATTGCGCGGCGACCCGGTCCGGCTGAGGCAAATTCTCAATAACCTCATCGACAATGCCCTGAAATTCACCGAAACAGGATCGGTACGCGTGCGTGCGGGCTATGGCCATGATGGCGATGAAATCATCCTCCGGTTCGAGGTATGCGATACCGGCATCGGCCTCACGGCACAGCAGATTACCTGCCTGTTCGAACCTTACGCCCAGGCTGACAGCTCGGTGGCGGTAAAATATGGCGGTACCGGGCTCGGGCTTTCCATCGCCGGTCAATTGGCCAAGCTGATGGGCGGCGAGCTGGGATGCGAGAGCTCTCCCGATGAAGGCTCCATGTTCTGGTTCACCATTCGCGTGCGCGAAGCGGGTGTGGCGGCTCCGGCCAGGCAAGCGCAGGGCTCTAATGAACAGGGCGCGGCAAAAGCGGCCATGGGTCCGCTGTCAGGTCATATGCTCATCGTCGAGGACAATGAGATTAACCAGATGCTCATCGCCGCTTACCTGGACCAGTTCGGCCTCACCCATGAAGTCGCGGTCAATGGTCAGATAGCGGTGAAAATGGTGCAGGAGAGCCAGTTTGACGTGGTGCTGATGGACATCATGATGCCGGTCATGGACGGGCTTGAGGCCACGAAACAGATCCGCGCGCTCCCCAGTCCGACGGGCAAATTGCCGATTATCGCACTTACCGCCAACGCCATGAAAGGCGACCGCGAAACATATCTGGCTGCCGGCATGGACGGTTATGTTTCCAAACCGATCAGCGCCGCAGATTTGTTCACCGCGCTATCCGAGCATATCGGTATTGAGCCTCAGGCTATCACGTCTGGCAACTGAACACGCCCTCCCCGCATGCATTGAACCTCAATGCCCTGTTCCAGCGCGTCCTGTGGCTGGCCTATTCGCTCACCGCGCACTGGCGGGTTGTGACGAGGCGCCGCGGCGCCCGCATGATCGGCCGGCGGGGATTCCATGAGTCCGTACCCTGGAGCACCTCCGGCAAACATGAATGGCGGATGAATGGCGCGTTCCAATTGCGTTCAGCGCGCCTCAGGCAATCTCACTTCCAGAATTGATCAGAACCGCACTCAACACTGGGAGAAGAGACATGAACAAAGCACTCATCATCGCCGGAGCACTTGCTGCCTCAACGCTGGCCGGCCTGCCGGATGCATCGGCCAAGGACATGACTTTTGGCCTCACCATTGCCGGAGCGAACGGATTTATCCAGATCAGCGGGCCGGGACCAAACCACAAGCCGAAGCATGGCGGCAAAAGCCTTGGTTACGGATACCAGGGATACAAGCCCTATCGGAACGGATATGGATATGGTCGGGGATACGGATACCGAAACCCCTATCAGGGTCACCATAATCTGCGGCGGGGCCGGGCGCACGGATATTGCATGTACCCGAACGAGATCCGCCGCATGCTGCGCTATCAAGGCTGGCACGGTTTCCGGGTGAGAAAACTCACGCCCTCGATCGCCATCATACACTCGAACCGTCATGGCATGCGCTATCGCCTCAAGCTGAACCGCTGTACCGGTGAAATGATCCGGGTGAAGCCTCTGGGCGGCGGCTTCGGGCCATACGGATATTACTAGGAACTGCCCGGGAAGGGTTCGCCCTCTCCCAACTGCCAACCGCGGTGCATCCCCCCGCGCCGCGGTTGGCAAAGCCGCATTTCACGTCCTCTAATTCGCCTTCCTGAGCGCGCGGGACATGATCTCATCGGCGATGGGAAGCGCGGAGGTTGCCGCTGGCGAGGGTGCGTTGCACACATGCAGCGAGCGCGGAGTTTCCAGAAACAGAAAATCGTCGATGAGTTTACCGTCCCAGGAGACGGACTGCGCGCGGATGCCGGCCTCCATGGGTTCCAGATCCTCAAGCTTGAGCGAGGGGCAGTATTTCCGGCAGCGCTCCAGATAGACGCGTTTGGACAATGAACCGCGCATCTCGTACAGCCCCGCCGCCGCGAAGCTGGCCATCAGCTTGTAGAAGCCGGGAAAGGACATCATGTCGGCCATGTCCTTGGGCACCGGGTAATTGCCCGAGTAGGTTTCGCGGCCCAGCGACAGCATGGCGTTGGGGCCGACGGTAAGGGAGCCGTCGATGATGCGGGTGAGATGCACGCCCAGAAACGGCAGGCTCGGGTCGGGCATCGGGTATATCAGGTGCTTCACCAGCTCTCCGCGCTCCTTCGCAACGCGGTAATATTCACCGCGAAAAGGCAACACGCGGAAATCGATATCAATCCCGGCCATCATGGCAATGCGGTCGCCCTGCAGCCCGGCGCAGACGATGAGCGTTCGCGCAGCGCTCCCGCCCTTGTTCGTCTCCACCACGATCTCGGAGTCGCTCTCACGGATGCCGGTCAGCGCCTCGCCCAGACGTATCTCGCCACCCGCCTCGCGGATCACATCAGCCATATGGTTGCAGATATCGGTGTAGTTCACGATGCCGGTGGCGTGGACAAGCAGGGCCGCCTCACCCGCCACATTCGGCTCGATCTCCCGCAAATGCCCTGCTGATATATTTTCATAGTCCAGAGCGTTGGCGATGACGCGTTCCTCAAGGCCCTTGAGGCGTGTGATCTCTTGCGCGTCGGTGGCAATGATCAGCTTGCCGCAGCGCTCATATCTGATGCCGTGCTCCTCGCAAAAGCGCATCGTGCGCTCCGCCCCTTGCTTGCACATCTTCGCTTTCGTGCTGCCGGGCGTGTAATAGACCCCGGCATGGATGACGCCCGAATTATGCCCCGTCTGGTGATGCGCAAGGCGTTGCTCCTTGTCGATGAGAACAAGGCGCGCGCCGGGGCGCTCCTGCAGAAGCCGGTAAGCCGTTGCAAGACCCAGAATTCCCCCACCGATGATGACGAAATCATTCATGGGAAATGGCTTTACGGCATTTGGCCCGACAAGAGAACCAGGATGATGGTGACCGAGATGATCGACGCCACCGTGCCGAGCGCCACTGCCGCCGAGACGGACCCCTGCGCCACCTCATAGCGGCTGGCGAATAAAAACGCGTTGGCGCCAGGCGGACAGGCGGCAAACAGAACCGCGACACCGGCCCACACCGGCGGTAGCGCGAACACATGAAACGCCGCCAGCCAGACGAGCGCGGGAAAAGCCACCAGCGACATCATGCAGATAAGCGCGACCGTTGACCACTGGCCCTTGGCGCGAAAGGCGGTAAGCCCCAGCCCCAGCGCCACCAGCGATCCCGGAATGGCGACCTGCCCCAGAAGAGAGATCATCTTGTCTGGAATGGGGTGCAGGCCGAGCCCTGTCGCACGCCACAACAGACCTGCAACGAGACCCATAACGAGCGGGTTCCTGATAAGGCTGATGAACAGTTCCCTGATCTGTTTGCCCCAGCTCAACTCACCACGCTCGGTCACGAGCTCAATGTGGAGCGTCGCCACAAACCAGTGCAGTGGCGCGCTGATGGAAATTATGATGGCGATCGGCGTGGCGGCTTCGGCGCCGAACCGGTCCAGCGCCAGTGGAATGCCGAGCATGACGATATTGCCGAAA
>CAXMMX010000157.1:0-4891 GCA_964194535.1 uncultured Alphaproteobacteria bacterium
CTCCAGCCCCGCATAAGTGCCCAGCAATCCGAACGCCATGATGCACAGCACCGACAGCCATGCCGCATGATAAAAGCTCGCCATGGTGCTCTTCTTGTCCGATATGAGGCCGCGATCCATCATCACCGGATCATGCATCGGATAGCTCCACACCTGCAGGAAAGCGACCGCCAGCAGCACCCAGCCGGGCCCCGTACCGTCGGGGCTTGAAGCAACGATGGCGCTGAAATCGAAATTACTCTTGTCGAGAGCGTAATTTATCAGAACGCCAAGCACGACCATGAACACGATCATCTGGAATACGTCCGTGCGGATCGAGGCGTGCAGTCCGCCAAGCGCTGAATAGGCGAGCACCACCAGCCCCACGGCCACCATCGACACCATATAAGCGCTTGAGCCTTCGGGTCCGAATATGATGCCGATGACAAGAAGATTGGCGAATACCTCCGAGAGCAGGCGCAAGCCCGTTACGAAGGAATAGCTGACCGGCCCAACGACGCCGAAGCGGTCAGCGAGGAAGGCCTGAATGGAGTCGAAGCCATGACGCCAGCGGAGCGATGCGATAACCCAGGCGCCCGTCAGGAATGATAGATAATAGGTTGCGTAAGCGAGCGCGCCGGCGATGCCGTAGAAATAGCCGAGGATCGCGGCGTTCATGATGGATCGCGCGAAAATCCATGTCGTGACCAGGCTGAGACTTAAGGAGAAAATACCCGGCGTGCCGCCCGATAACGCATGGCCCTTGTAAAACGAGCCGAGCGTAGAGACGCGCGGCGACAAGGCGAGGCTGGCAACGGCGACCAGCGCCGTTACGGCCACTAGTGTGTACGACATAGACAGCCCCCGATGCTGACGTGAACCAGGACAGTGTGATGCAAAATATTGGATACCTCAATTGCATATTGAACATAGCGTGATCACGACGGGCATCCATATTTGAACGGATGAAAGTTATTTTACATCGGCAGGATGTGAGGACGAACAGCTGTTAAAATAGCCACTCGGCCTGAGCTGGGGTTCCTGCTTCTGCCACCTACTTGCCAACAAATTTGCTGGCGCCCGTCGTGACCACATTATTTTTGATACAGCGAATAGTCGAAAGGTTACTAGCTGATTAGTTCAAGACCCCTGGAGTGTCTGGGGGGTGGAGAATATATTTTTTTGGCAGAATACGGCCAATGTCAAAAGATGTGCGGGGGAAGGATAATTCGTGATGACGAAGAAGTGATCAGCTTTGGCGGGCATCCAGTATCGCCCGCTTGAGGTTTTCGGGAGCATCATCGTGAAAGGATGCTCCCGCATCCGCATGAACTAATTTATTCAATTCCATGGTTCGTTGGCATGCAAAAAAGCATCATATTCCTGGCGAGTTGCCACGAACCGAAGGTGACGTATCACGGTGCCTTTCAGGACATGAAGCAGGCGCTTTGGGGTGCTGTTCATCGTTACTTCTCGCCCCTGAGAACCGGCTCAAGGAGTTTTTTAAACGCTGCGCGTGCGCGGTGCAGCCTGATTTTCACGGTGCCTTCCGTTATCTCAAGGAGTTCCGAGACCTCGGCATTGCTTATCTCTTCAATGTCTCTCAGCAGCAAAACGATACGATAATTTTGCGGTAGTTGATGAATTTTACCTGCTACCAGGTCACGGATCTGGGATATTCACGGTCAAGACTGCGCTCCCGTCGAAAAATTCACCTCGCAATAAAGCGAGGTGCATTCCCGCACGCAGCTAAGAATAGCACTTGGTATTTTCCGCTGTCTGTTTCGTTTTTATTCTAGGGGGGAGGATATGAATCCTGTCACAGGAATGTGCCGGGTATATTTTACCGGAAGCTGCGCGGCCAGGCTTTTACAGACACGCCAGGAGTGCGCGCCGGCAGCTATTCCTGCTGACTTTCGGTCTCGATCTGTGCCCCTGTCTCTGCCTCGGTCCCGCTGGTTCCAGCTTTGCGGGCTTCAGCCTTCTCGGCCTTCAGGCGGAGGCGTTCGGCCTTCTTCGCCGCTTTGTTTTTCTCGCGCTGTGATCTCTCGAAATTATAGTTGGGCTTTCTTGGCATCTTCGTCCTTTCCTGAATTAGGTGCAGGTAATCCGGGCAGTCAGGCCGCGCGGTGTTGTGAGCGTCGCCGCCTGCGTCTTCCAGCTCCTGAACGCCGGCCCGCACCATTTCTCGTTTCTGCAGAAGACTTGTCGGGACCGGTCGGCCCCTCACCGATAACGATCAATGAGCGTTTGATCAACCGTTCGATCGAGCGCAGATGGCTCCGCTCGCTTGCATCGCAGAATGAGATCGCAATGCCGGCAGCCCCGGCGCGGGCGGTTCGCCCGATCCGGTGCACATAACTTTCGGGTACATTCGGCAGTTCGTAGTTGATGACATGGGTCACGTCATCGATGTCGATGCCGCGCGAGGCTATATCGGTCGCCACCAGAACGCGTATGCGGCCCTCGCGGAAGTTGTCGAGCGCGCGCTGGCGCGCACCTTGCGACTTGTTGCCATGGATTACCTCGGCGCTGACGCCATCGCGTTCAAGATGTTTCACCACCTTGTTGGCGCCATGCTTGGTCCGCGTGAAAACCATCACCCGGTCAAAGTCCGGCTCGGCGAGCAACTCGGCCAGCCGGACGCGCTTTGCCTTGGCGTCAAGATGGTGGACGCGCTGGTCGATACTCTCAACGGCGATGCTCTTGGCAGCGATTTCGACGCGTTCGGGCTGGTATAGGATATCGCGTGAGAGTTTTGCCACTTCGGACGGCATGGTCGCGGAGAACAGCAGCGTCTGGCGCTCTTCGGGGAGATCTTCGATAATCCTGCGCACGTCGCGGATGAAGCCCATGTCGAGCATACGGTCCGCCTCGTCGAGGATCAGATATTCTGTCCGGCCCAGGTCGACATGGCCCTGTTTGATCAGATCGAGCAGCCGGCCGGGTGTCGCGACCAGGATATCTACCCCGCGCCGCAGCGCGTCCACTTGCGGGCGCTGGCCGACACCGCCCATGACGACAGCGCTGCGCATGCGCAAGTGCCGTCCATAGGTCTTGATGCTGTCGGCGATCTGGATGACCAGTTCGCGCGTCGGGGCAAGTATCAGCGCACGCGCGCAGCGCTGGCCGGCGCGCTCGTTATCCTCTTCCAGGTTTTGCAGCAGCGGCAGCGTGAAGGCGGCTGTCTTGCCGGTGCCCGTCTGGGCGATACCCAGAAGGTCCAGCCCGTCGAGAAGCAGGGGGATTGCCCTGGCCTGAATGGGAGTTGGGGTCTTGTAGTCCGCGTCTTCAAGAGCACGCAGAAGGGGCTCGGAGATGCCGAGCTCCGTGAATGATGAAATTGTCACGTTTGTTATTTTCCTTACGCGCCGGGCGGACGCATGCGCTATGGCATGCGACAGACTCCGGCCATGTCGTCGTCCACGCGCACCTGGAACTGACGGATATGTTTGATTGGTTTATTTCTGGTCTCGGGACAATAGCGCCCGGGATTCCCAGGGCGAATCGCGCGATCACGAGACGTTGTGCGCCACAGATGGCCTTTAAGGCCTTGTAAGTCAAGCCGCCGGGCAAAAATCTGACAGAAATGGCTAACGAGTGATGAGTTGGCGATGATGCGATGCTACCACTTCATGTTGATGTTTTTGACCCGCGTGTAGCTCAGCAGCTCCTCGAATGTTTCTTCCTTGCCAATTCCGCTCTGTTTCCAGCCACCATAGGGCGCCCCAAGATAGCGGCCGGAGGAGTTGATCCAGACATATCCCGCCTCAACGCGTTCAGCCGTGCGCATGGCGATTTTAAAATCATTGGTGATGATTGACGCGGTCAGGCCATACATGACGCCATTGGCGATCTCGATCATCTCGTCATAGTCCGACCAGGTCATTATGGACATGACGGGGCCGAATATTTCCTCACAACCGATGCGCATGTCAGGCGTCACGCCGTCGAAAACCGTTGGCTGGATGAAGAAGCCATTTTTCAGATCCGGATCGTCGGGCGGTTTGCCGCCGGTGAGCAGTTTGGCGCCATCCTCATGCCCGTAACCGACATATCTCAGGATACGGTCATATTGCTGCTGCGAGACGATCGGTCCCATTTCAACGCCATCGCGCCATGGAAGCCCGATCGGGATCGCAGCGGCGGCCGTTGCCAGTTCCCCCGCCACCGCGTCATGAAGAGACTCATGCACGAGCACCCGCGAGGTCGATGAGCAGGACTGGCCCTGCCGGTTCATGTTCATCGCCTTGATGGTTGCGGCGGCGGCGGTTTTCGGGTCGGCGTCGGGGAAGATGATGATGGGGTTCTTGCCGCCAAGCTCGAGCGTTACTTCTTTCAGGCCTTCGGCCGCCTCGCGAGCGATGATGCGCCCGGTTTCAACCGAGCCGACGAAACCGATGCGCGAGACATCTTTGTGGCGCACCATGGCGGAGCCGGTCTTGCCGTCGCCGGTGACGATATTCACGACGCCGGGCGGGAAGATGTCCTCGCACAACTCACCCAGCTTCAGGCCCGACAAGGGCGCCTGCTCCGGCCCCTTGATGACAACCGTGTTACCCGCGGCCAATGCCGCCGCCGCCTTCTCGGCGCAGAAACGGAACGGGTGGTTGAACGGGTTGATCTTGGCGACAACGCCATAGGGCTGGCGGAGCGTCACATTGAGATGCCCCGGCTCACGCGACATGCTCTCGCCCTTGATTTCGGTGATGAGGCCGGCGAAATAGCGGTAGGTGTCCGAGGTCCATTTCATGTCGCCGCGCATGCCCGCCACCGCATTGCCGCTGTCGACGGCATCCATCAGCGCCAGCTGGTCTGCGTGTTTATCAATAGTCTCGGCCAGCTGGATGAGGGTCTCCGCGCGCCTGGTGGCATGCATTGCGGCCCACGCCGGGAAGGCGTCCTTGGCGGC
>CAXMMX010000158.1:0-7853 GCA_964194535.1 uncultured Alphaproteobacteria bacterium
CCAGTTCCTTCTTGGTTCGTGCCGCCGCCTTGCGCAAGAGAGACTTGAGCTTGGAGAACGCCAGTTCGATCGGGTTGAAGTCAGGCGAGTATGGCGGCAGGTAGAGCAGGCTTGCTCCCGCGCCTTTGATCATTTCGCGAAATCAACATCGTGATGATTTCGCCATCATGCTGCGCCGCTTCAATCTGCACCGTCTTCTCTTCAAGGGTGCGCACCGAACAGCCAAAGCTCGTGATCATATCCTCCAGCACCGTCTTGGAATATGCCCAGGATAAGGCTTCGATCTGGACGGTCTGCTCACATACCGTCGCATCGATGATCGCCTCGGTGTGTTTGGCCATAAGACGGGTAATACTGTCAAAATAGATCGCAAGTTCGTTTGGATGAATATGCAGAAGCACCGATTTAGAGAATATGAAACGCGGACCGGCGGTACGCGCCTGGGCAAGGGTCTCATCCGATATCAAATGCAGATTGGGAGATTTCCGCCTAATAATATCCCGGCCTATCAGGTCCTGGCCATCGCGTAAGAACCGTTCATTTACATCCAGGCCCCAATAGCAGCCTGAATTGAGATGCGCGATGACGTGACACCCGACCCGCAAGGAGCCGCACCCGTAATCGACGCATATATGGTTCTGCTTCAAGCCCAGCGCAATCAGCCGCCGCAGCATCCCCGTGCCGCTTTCGCCGAAAACCCGGCCTTCTATGAGATTTTTACCAAGGGTGGGGTGGCTATGGCCTTGATCGAGATGTTGCTCAATCACATAGCCGTAATAGTCCTGAAACCCTCTGTCGGGATTGTCTTCCTGCCACTGCTCAAACAGTTTTTTGTACCTGGATATTTTTTCCAGGCGCCCGTTTCTGTCGAGGTGGGAATACCCGTCCGCGGTTTGTTTCTTGGTCACGGGAAAATTCGCCAATCTGCGTATTGCGGTGCCGGGCGCGGGACAAATACGGTTCCGCGATTCAATTGTAGCCCCTTTTTGGTTCAGGTGGATCTTGGAGTTCAGGTGTTGCGCGGCATAGCCGATCCCCTCCACCCGCCGGTAAAATTTGAACGGTCAAGCGTCCGCCCTTCCTTGCGCATGCTCTTGTAAACACTGCATGTGGTGCAAGGTACATCGGCCCGTGGCTCAATAAACTCGGTCAGCATCCTGCGGGCATATTGCATTTGTTCGGAATTGAGTGTGTCTTCAAGGCCGTCTTCGAATACATTCCCGTCAAAGGCTTTCCAGTTGTTGATGCAACAACCCCAGATGGTACCATCAAAATTCAATTGTGGCTGATCCCAAAGTTGATGACAGATATGTTCCATATAGCTTGAACCAAATTTTTCCTTGAATTCGGAGCGCGATGCAGCACCAACCTCCATTTCCCTGCGCACCATGTCCTTGTCGCGCACTGGAGACCAGTTTTCATCCCAATTGAGTTTTGTTTCAAACGCCATCCCGCGATCATTGGCCATCTGCCTGGCCTTGACGATTTCATGTTCGTTGTGGCCGAAAACCACAAACTGCCAGGTCAGCAGCGGAAACTCAGATTTGTATTGCTTCTTGTAGGCATTAATCTTGTCGATATTTTCCATCACCTGGTCGAAATTTCCGCGCACCCGGTATTGTATGTAGGTTTTCTGGGAGGCGCCATCGATAGAACAGCGAATGTGCGTAAATCGAAATTTTACCAGCGCCTCAAGCGTCGCATCGCGCACCGTGTTCATGTTTGCGCCATTGCATGAAAGCAGCACATTCTTTTCAAAGGCATATTCGATGATTTTTTGCAGTTGCGGATTTAGAAAAATCTCGCCGAAATTGGATAGCTCTATTTCCGTGACTTGTGGATTTTCATCAATCAGCTGCTTGAAATTTTCAAAGCGCAGAAATCCCAGCGCCACATGTTTGTAAAGTTTGCCGGTAGCGGTTTCGCAAGTAGGGCATTTAAGCTGGCAATGGGTTGAGGCTTCCAGCCGGATACGTGCTGGCGAAACCTGTGTATCATTCCGCTCAGCCTCAACAATTTCATATTTATCCAGAGTGTTATTTTTCAATTTTTCAACCGATATCTCTTGGCCCACATTCCAAACCGGGCTTACCCAACTCGTGCAGCCTAGTGCGCGCGATAGTCAATTCCGCAGTTGTCTTGCTCAGACGATCGCCCAGCATGCGCATGACGTCAATGCCGATTTCTGGAAATCCCGTAATGAGTTCGAGAAATTGCTGTTTGAGAATTTTAAGAGCCTCAAGGTCGCTTAAGGTTTTGACGGTGGCGGTGCGCGGTACGTCGCACAGAATCGCGATCTCGCCCACAATATCGTTTCGTTCTACCTGGTTAACCGATATCTGACCATCAGGAGCATCGACCAGGACATCCGCCGAGCCCTTTATGATCACATAGGCGGCATCGCCCGGGTCGCCTTGATGGAATAGCTCCTGGCCCTTGGAATAAACCACGCGCTCGGACGTGAACGCCAGCAGCTTCAGCGTTGACGGCTCGACCTTGGAAAACAAGGGAATCCGCCTCAAAACGCCAACTTCGTCGTCAAGAGACACAACCAGCTCCAATCAATCTAAGTTCCCAAGACTTACCCTATTTTTTCATGTCATTCATCATATGCAACAAGTTTCGAATATTGGCTCCCTTTGCGGTTCAGCTCCTTTGGATCACCCTGCTCGATAAGCCTGCCGTCCACAAACACTAATACGTGGTCAAACTTGGCCGCATGAACCGGATTCGCCAGCACCCAGAATACGCCGGATTGAGTCTTATCCTGAGTGTTTTTGACACTGCTCAATACCTTCTCGATCATTTGCTTTTGCTGACCCGCAATGAGTGCGGCAAAGCCCTTGTTGATGATCAGCAGGTCCGGTCTTTTAAGGAGCGCGCGGGCCAGGCTCAGTTTTTGCCGTTGGACAGCCATGAGTCCCCTGCCGCCGATGCCGACATTGAACTCAAGGCCGACAGACAAAACAGCCGATCTCAGGCCAAGCTCCATCAGTACCGACAATATCTCCTCGTGAACCTGCTTTGCCCCTTCCGCGACGCCGTAGGCGACGCGCCCGAACAGAATATTGTCCTGCAGCGAAGACCTCCCATTATAGCTTTCGAGGTCATACAGTTCTATGGCGTTTGTCAGCTCATCGGGCAAACTACTGCTGAACGCCTTACGGGCCGCGAGCAATTTGTTCCTTAAGTCGTCGTCCAACAGCGACAGCCTGTGTTGCGGTTCGACATAAGCAAAGCTCAATTTCAGCAACATCGCCTGGTCCTCGGGCGCGACCCGTTCAAAATCAAGACCCGACACCCGCGAGAGAGTGGCTTCATATTCGGGGATATCATCAGCCGTCATTACACTCAGGCGCAAGAAGAAGGGATGGTCTGGGGGCAAGCCCGAGAACAACTCAATGATCGTCTCGGCAATCTTGCCGCCCATCTCGAACATGACCGCATCGAGACTGCCCTGGGATAAAACCGATAACAAATACTGATTGCTCGCAAGTTCATTTTCCGCGAAGGCATCACCGATAGCGGTGCCGAAGATAATATTCTCGGCGATTGTCATCTGATCGTTATACGTGTCTGGATCAAACGGTTTGACGACATCGGCCAGATCCGAATTTTTCAGCTTCTTCTGCAATAATTCGCGCGCTTCAATAATCTGCTTTGTGAGTTCTGGCTGTTCGTCCGGGTCGATCAATCCGCGCAATCCCAGATTGAACATGTGATCGGCCAGATCGACCGATTCCAGAACTTCCAGGATCCTTTCATCCACCTGTTCCGCGCCCGACAGTCCCGTCGCCGCGTAATCGATCCAATCGTCATTGACGTCCAGTGTCGTGTTGCCCGCGCGGTTTGCTTCGAAAATTTCCTCGTTACGTTTTTTCTCCGCCTCATCGGTATAAGTGAGCCCGCTCATCGGGACATGTTTCAGGCCGTATAACAGATTGTCCCTAACGCTGGCTTGGCGCAGGTACGTTTCGGGACCGACATAGCTGAGTCTGCGCCCGGTTATCGATTCGGGTAAGTCGTAAAGATTCTGATCGCCGAAATGAATCTGTCCTTGCGTCGGCGGCGTAAGCCTGGCCAGCACCTCGGAGATTGCTTCGGCGCCGCTGTTCACATCACCGATGACCGCGGTAGATTGATTGACCGGTATTTTGAAACTTGCCGATTCAATCAACTTAGCGCCGCTCTCGTCTATGAGACTCACATTGCTCGCCGAAATCTCACCCGATAGCCGGACGGTGCTATCGGTAACGGCGGCTTGGAATTCCGGCGGATGAACGTCATCGGAGACGAACTGAGAGATGACCGCGGTATATTTTATCTGAACGTCGAGCCGCGTTTGATCCCAATTTATCAGGTCCCTGATTGGATTGGGAAGATCCTTATAAGCCGCGATCACGGCCACCAGCTGGCCAAGATCCAAAGTCCCTTTAATGGCGAAATAGCCACCTATGAAATAGAACAGGAACGGTGTGATCTGGGACAGGAAATTATTCAGGAACTTGATAAAGAACTTGCGCTGGTACAAATCGAAACGAAGGAAATAAATGCTGCCAAGCCGGTTCGAAATATCCGCCCGCTCAAAATTTGAGGTGTCGTTGACGTGGATCTCGGATACCCCTTCGAGGATCTCTCCGACCCGTCCGGCAAGGGCGCGGGCTTTTAACTGGCGTGCCTTTCCCAGCTCCAGCAATTTGTGCCGCATCCTGGGTATGAGGAAGGCTTGAAACAGCACGATGGCGAAGGCAATCATCCCCAGCCAGACATTCTGGACCATGATGAAAATCATGGCCACGATCGCCTGACCGCTCAGAAACACCGGGTCGACATAGGCCTCGCCGATGAACACGCCCAGCGGTTCGACCTCGTCCTTGATCATGGTCGCGACTTCGGATGCTTTCATCCGGCGCACGAAGGACGTGGGAAAGCGCATCACAAGGTCGATCAGTTGATAGCGAAGCCGGCGCAAGGTCCGCTCTCCCAGCCGGCCCTTATAGGTATTGATATAGAATTTGAACATCCCGTTGATGCTGACAAGGGCCAGAAAAGCGATACAAAGCACGGTCAAATAGGCGAGCCTGTCCAGCTCAAAACCGGAAAAAAGGTCCAGTTGTCCGCTTGAGGAAATCCATGCCGGCACGGAAAAGGAAATCTCGAGAAAGCGGACGGTTGCACCTTCCGTCTCGAACCCCGCGCCTATGATTGGGACATTTACGATCTGCTTCGGCAGATCGTAAAACAGGAAATATGGCGGTAGAGATAACAGGACGACAAACAGAATCCAGAGCTGGTCACGCTTGGTATGAATCCAGATATACCGAAATAAGCTCTGTTCCATATCCAATTGCCAGCTGTCGTTTCACCGGTCTGGGGTCTAGTATATTTTATACATTCCAAACCATTCCGCCGAGACTCTGGAGAAATAGCAGGCAGCACCAGCTGAATTTGCATGACGCATCGGCGAATTTAACAACCAGTGGGCTATAATTGCAATGCAGGGTCTCAAAGTTGCCATTGTCCTGAAGGGCTATCCGCGTCTTTCCGAAACCTTCATTGCTCAGGAAATCAGGGCCTTGGAAAAACGCGGTCTGCGGATCAGCCTTATTTCGCTGCGCCAGCCAACCGACCCGTTTACCCATCCGATCCATCGGCAAATCAAATCGCCTGTCACCTATCTTCCGGAATACCTTTACCGGCATCCTATTCGTGTCGCCAATGGCCTGCTAAAGGCTGTTCGCCGGCCCGGGTTCGGAGCCGCCTTTCGGTGTTTTTCAAGGGATTTGAAGCGGGATTTTACGTTGAACCGGATCAGGAGATTCGGTCAGGCTGCGGTTTTGGCCGCCGAACTTGGCGATGATATTTCGCACATCTACTCTCATTTCCTTCACACCCCCTCGTCCGTTGCGCGCTACGCGGCGATCATGCTTGGCTTACCGTGGAGTTTCTCCGCCCATGCCAAGGACATATGGACAATACCGGAATGGGAAAAACGTGAAAAAATAGCCAGCGCCATATGGGGCACAACCTGCACGGCCTACGGACATGCCCATTTGGCCGAACTGGCGCCGGAGCATGAGCGGGATAAGATATTCCTGTCCTATCACGGCCTGGATCTGACATGTTTCCCAGCCCCTCCGGAGCGCACGGACGAGCCCGACGGCGCAACCGCCGATCGGCCGGTCACCATTGTTTCGGTTGGCCGTGCCGTTGCCAAAAAGGGATATGACACACTGCTTAGCGCGCTGTCCGCGATTCCGCCGGACATCAATTGGCGGTTCGTACATGTCGGCGGCGGCCCGCTCTCAAGCGCCTTGAAAAAACAGGCGCGCACGCTGGGCCTGGAGCAACGCATCACCTGGCTGGGCGCCCAGGATCAGGGCGGGGTTATTGACACGCTCAAGGACGGGCATATTTTCGTTCTCGCTTGCCGAATTGGCGACGATGGCGATCGCGACGGTCTGCCCAATGTCCTGATGGAAGCGCTCTCTCAACGCCTGCCGTGTATTTCGACCGACATATCGGCAATCCCTGAATTCATCGAATCGGGCACCAACGGCATTCTTGTCGCGCCCGACGATCCTCAAGCCCTGGCTCAGGCCATGATCGAATTAATCACCAACCCCTCACGCCGTAGGTCCCTGGCCGATGCGGGCTACCGCCGGCTGGCCGCGAACTTTTCCTTCACCGCCTGCATCGCCCAACTGATGAACCGCTTTGGACTGGATGGCGAAATCTGATCCCTTATCCCGCAGATGAGATATAGTTTGATTTCTTTACCACACGCCCCCATTTAGCCTTCAGACTCCGCTACAAAGCCGGCCAGTTACGATGCTGGTACGTGGAACAAGGAAGGATGTTCGAGTTATGAGTTCCGTCCTGCGCATACCAACCGGAATGGTTTTTGCCCTGACATTGATTTGTTTCCATCTACTGTCGGCGTCCCCGCTCGGCGCCCAGGATCAGCCTAACATCGGCGTGGTCAAACGTGTGCAGGCTACGGCACAGGTGATTTCCGGCGGACGCGAGACAAAGGCGGTTGCGGGTATCCAGATTCGTCTCAACGACGAGGTGCGTACCGGCACCGGCGCCCGGTTGCAGCTGACGCTGGTGGACAACACCGAGCTGACGCTGGGAGCCAATGCCAAACTGGTGATCAACCGTTTCATCTACAACCCGGACAAACAGAACAACGCGCTTTCAATCAAGGTGGCTCAAGGCGCGTTCCGGTTCCTTTCGGGACAAATCAGCAAGGCAACCGGCACCGAATTGCGTGTGATCACGCAGGTGGCGACGATCGGAGTGCGCGGCACGGATTTCTGGGGCGGTCCCATCGACAGCACCTATGGCGTGCTGTTGCTGGACGGCGCGGTTGAAGTCACCAACCCGGGCGGGACCGTGGTTCTGGACCGCCCAGGGATTGGCACGGCCATCGCCTCACCCACGACAGCGCCTGATGATCCTGTGTCCTGGCCTCAGAACAAGGTCGACCGCGCAATCGCCACCATCGCCTTTCAGTAGTGATCCAAGGGTGCGCTAGGGTCATTGCACTCCAAATATTAGTCCTTGGCCCGCCCTAGATTGAGAAGCTGTATCCGATATTGGTCCGGAACGAAGAACAGATGGTCATGCGCGTCACCTGCAGCAATGTGACACTCCGCGCAATAATCAACCTGTGCTGACCTTTCGCCTTTCGTGGTTCCAAACAGACTGCCGTCCGGCATTGGCTTGGCAGGCTACAGGTCAAATCCCTGTTTATCACGCCGGGGAGCCCTTGGGAGAACGGCTATAACGAGAGCTTCAACGGCAAGCTCAGGGATGAGTGTTTGAATATGGAAATCTTCTACACGCTG
>CAXMMX010000159.1:0-13760 GCA_964194535.1 uncultured Alphaproteobacteria bacterium
GTCAAGCTGGTGCTCATCACCTCGCTCTGCCCCGCTTTCGCCGTGCTCTGGGCCATGGGTCTGCTGGGCTGGGCCGACTTGCGGCTCAACACCTTCATCAATGTGATCCCGCCGCTGGTGATGGTGATCTCGTTCACCGACGCCATGCATATGGTGTTTTCCATCCGCCGCCGGCTGGGACAGGGGGATGACCGTTTTTCGGCCATCAAGCATGCGATCCTCACCGTTGGTCCGGCCTGCGTGCTGACCTCCATCACCACGTCGATTGCCTTCATGTCACTGACGCTGACCGATTCCGGCATGATCCGCACATTCGGGATCGCTGCGGCGCTGGCAACCCTGCTGGCCTTCGTCACGGTGATCGTGCTGCTGCCGATCCTGGTGGTTCTGCTGTTCCGCGATGAAAAAGACTTCATGGAGACAGAAAAAGCCCGCCATAAAGCTATCAACTGGCTGGAAACTCTCTGCTCGGATTTCGCCGGGTGGCTCAGAACACATTACCGCCTGATCGCAATTATCGGACTGTCGGCGCTGGTGTTGTTCTCCGCGCTGCATTTCCAGCTCGAACCGCGCTACCGGCTGAGCGACCAGGTGCCGGACAACAGGCAGTCGATTGCCACATCCAAGCGCCTTGATCTGAAGCTCACGGGCGCGCACCCGGTTCACATCATGATGGAATGGCCGAAGAATAAGAAGGTCACCGATCCGGATATCATCGAGGCATTGGCCAAGGTCCATACATTGATCGAGAAACAGTCCGGCGTGGGTAATGTATGGTCTGTCGAGACCTTGCGCCGCTGGCTGATAAATGCGGGCGAGACGCAGCCCGGCGTGCTTGCCGATTATCTTTCTCGATTGCCGGAACATCTGGTCCAGAGGTTTGTCGCAAAAGATGCGCCTTCCGCGCTGGTAACGGGCCGTCTGCCCAATCTGGACGCGGAAGACACGGTGCCGGTGTTGAAAAAACTCGATGCGAGCCTGTCGGGACTGCGCGCTCAATATCCTGAAATCTCATTTATCGTGACCGGCTTGTCGGCGGTATCAGCGTTGCGCAGCTCCGATATGATCCGCCAGCTTAACCGGGGGCTTATGTTCGCCATCATAGTGGTGATCGCGATGATCGGCATTGCCTTCCGTTCGTTCAAGATCATGTTGCTGTCAATCATGCCCAATCTTTTTCCCATCGTGACCGCGGGCTCATTGCTGCTGCTGATTGGAGGCGGACTTGAATATGCCAGCGTCATCGCGCTCACCGTGGCATTCGGTATTGCTGTTGACGACACGATTCATTTCCTCAACCGGTTACGCCTTGAGACGAGCCAGTCGAAGGTGCTTCAGGATGGTGTGGTCCAGACTATTTCCAGGATTGGCCCGGTGCTGGTGCTGACGACGCTGGTTCTTATCGCCGGTCTCTCGGCAACGGTTATATCCGATCTGCCGTCAATGCGGCTGTTCGGGACGCTGTTCATGACAACCCTCGGCGCGGCCCTTGTCGGCGATCTTTTGTTTCTGCCCGCGATTATCCTGGCGGCGCGCAGATTAGGTATTGTCAAAACGGCCGATTGAGCCTTTCCATATACACAATGGTCAAACTCGCCCAAAACCTGTCGCGTCTCGGTGATGAAAACGCCTTCGCAGTACTTGCCCGCGCCGCCGAGCTGACCGCGCATGGCCGGGACATTATCAATTTGGGGATCGGCCAGCCCGATTTCCCGACCCCGCCGCATATCGTCGAGGCAGCGGTCAAGGCGCTAAAAGACGGTCATCACGGCTATACGCCGGCGGTTGGCATTGCGCCCCTGAGAGAAGCGGTGGCGGCTGACATTCATCGCCGGCTGGGTGTCGAGGTCGATCCAGGACATGTCGTGGTGATGCCGGGCGGCAAGCCAACCATGTTTTTCTCGATCCTGATGTTCGCCGGCAAGGGGGCAGAGATTATCTGCCCGGACCCGGGCTTCCCCATTTACCGCTCGGTGATCGACTATTCACCAGCCACCGCCGTACCACTGCCTGTCCGCGAGGAAAATGGCTTTGGCTTCTCCGCCGAGGAGCTTCTGGAGCTCGTCAATGACAAGACCCGGCTTATCATCCTGAACAGCCCTGCCAACCCGACCGGCGGTGTCACGCCGGGGCAGGAAATCGACAAGCTGGTGAAAGGGCTTGAAGCCTGGCCCGATGTTGCCATCCTGTCCGACGAGATTTACGGGCAGATGACCTATGACGGTCTGGAGCACAAGAGTCTGCTGGACTATGAGCATTTACGAGACCGGGTCATCCTGCTCGACGGCTGGAGCAAGACCTATGCGATGACCGGCTGGCGGCTTGGCTACGGTGTCTGGCCGGCGGAGCTGGTCGACCATGTTCGCCGGCTCGCGGTGAATTGCCATTCCTGCGTAAACGCTTCGGCGCAATATGCCGGTATTGCCGCGCTGGAGGGACCGCAAGATTGCGTGGGCGAAATGGTATCGGCCTTCGATGAACGCCGCGCCTTCGTTGCGGCGCAGCTCAACAAGGTGGAGGGTATCCGCTGCGTGGTGCCCAAGGGTGCGTTCTACGCGTTCCCGAACATCACCGGTACCGGGTGGGATGAACGCTCTCTGGCGTCGGCGCTGTTAGAAGAAGCGGGCATCGCGGTCATTGCCGGAACCGACTTTGGCGGATTTGGTGCGGGCTTTATTCGCCTGTCCTGCGCCAACTCCCTGGACAATATCGCCGCGGCTATCGAGCGCATAGAATCGTTTCTCCGCGACAACGAGCCCCGGCACGCCGAATAAGACACTGCCACGGGCATCCCGGTACGGCACAAAACGTTGCAGAACTGCCACAGCTGTTGGGAAAACGACACGCTCTGGCCTCGTGCTTCACCCGCCATTTTCCACTGATTCCAGGAGTTGAAAGCATTATTTCCGACGAAATTCATCTTCACTGATAATTCTTCAAGTTTTTGAATACAAATAGAAATACATGATTAGTAACGTTCGTCTTCGGATGAAAAAATAGCGCCCCGCAAGGGCGTATCGACAAGATGAGCGCTAACCGGCAGGGTCCGGGGGGGTGCGCCAGAAGTGTTGAATTTATGCGTCACCTCTGGAATAAAGATGTCACGGTTTATCTGGCGCAACGACATCCCGCCGCTCTTTACGGCGCAACGCCAGCGATAGGAATTATTGGGGGGGCGAGCCCGAACCCCGGCTTTAAGAGACAGGGTCCAGGCTCGTTTTATGCAGGGAATCGGTCCGGTATCACCGGGCCGATTTCTTTTTGCGCAATCCAGAATACGTCCCGGCACGATGCCGCGATGCGGGGTCAGAAAGACCCGTCGAAATCTCCACCATCGATCAGCAGGTTTTGTCCGGTGATATAGCCTGCATGGGCGCTGCACAGGAATGCACACGCCTTGCCGAATTCCTCCGGATTGCCAAAGCGTCCGCTGGGAATATTGGCTATGCGTTGTTCAGCAATTTTCTCGATCGGAACGCCTTGCGCTTCGGCCGCGCCCTGAAGGCCCGATCTCAGCCGGTCCGTATCGAAGGCGCCAGGCAGAATGTTGTTGATGGTCACGTTTTGAGCGGCCACCTGCCGCGCCACCCCGGCCAGAAAGGCTGTCAGTCCGGCACGTGCGCCGGAGGAAAGGTCAAGGCCGGTGAGCGGATGTTTCACGGAAGCCGACGTGATATTGACGATGCGCCCGAACTTGCGCTCCACCATGGGCCCGATCACCGCCTGAACGAGTTCGATTGGCGTTATCATGTTCATGATGACACCGCTCACCATCGCTTCGCGGTCGAGCTGGCTGTAATCCTTGCGCGGCGGCCCGCCATTGTTGTTCACGAGAATGTCCGGTTCACGCGCCGCAGCCAGAAGGGCCAGCTGGCCTTCGGACGTCGACACGTCCGCTGCAACAGGTGTGATTTTCACATCGGTGTCAGAAGCGATTTCTTTTGCCGCCGCGTCCAGTTTTGCTTCATCGCGGCCATTAATGACCACGTTCACGCCGGCCTGCGCCAAGGCGTGTGCGCATGCCTTGCCCAGCCCGCGGCTGGAAGCACAGATAATGGCGGTGTGACCGGCTATTCCTAAATCCATGGGGCGTCTCCCTCGCTTGGTGTGGTGTTTTTGAGATGTGTCTGGGTAGACTACGTGCAAACAAAAAAAAAGACCCGGACGAAACCGGGTCTTCTATCTAATCAAGCGCCTGTGTGTGGGGGGGGCGCTTGGGGGGAACTCTTTGGTCCCCCTTGATTTGGGGTCGTCAAACATGATTTCAAGGGTGTGAGGAATTTTTTTTGAAAAAAATGAACGGATACCCCATGGAACCGCAGAAACCCCCAACTTTTGATGATGTTGCCGCCGCTTCGGAGCGTCTGGCGGGTATGGCGGTCAAGACCCCGCTGATTGAATCGAGCGTGCTGAATGCAAGGGTTGGCGGCCAGGTACTCATCAAGCCGGAAAATCTGCAGCGGATGGGCGCATTCAAGTTTCGCGGCGCCTATAACGCCGTTTCCCAACTTTCAGCTGACCAATGGCCTGGCGGGGTCGCAACCTGTTCTTCGGGCAATCATGCGGGCGGCGTGGCGGAGGCGGCGCGTCTGTGCGGCATGCCCGCGACGATTGTCATGCCGGAGGATGCACCGGAAATAAAACTTTCGCGCACGCGGGCAGCGGGCGCCGAGATCGTCACCTATAACCGTGACAAAGACAATCGCGAACAGATTGCCGCCGACATATCCAGTGAGCGTGGCGCCTGTTACATCTCGCCTTACGACCATCCCGATGTTATCGCAGGCCAGGGGACGTCGGGACTGGAGCTGATGCAACAGGCGCAGGAGCAGGGCGTGACGCCGGATTGCCTGCTTGCGCCGTGTGGCGGCGGTGGGCTGATTGCCGGGCTGGCGCTTGCGGTTAAACACCTGAACCCCGACATTGAAGTTTACGCGGTCGAACCTGAGGGTTTCGATGATCATGCGCGCTCCCTCGCATCAGGCAAACGGATGCGCAATGAAGCGGTTTCAGGCTCTATCTGCGATGCATTGCTGGCGCCGATGCCGGGCGAGCTGACGTTTCAGGTCAACAGCAAGCTCCTGTCGGGGGCTTTGACCGTCACGGACGAAGAAGTTTGCGATGCCATCCGTTTTGCCTTCAATGAGTTGAAGCTGGTGCTGGAGCCTGGCGGGGCGGTTGCACTCGCCGCGCTCCTGAGCGGACATTTTCCGGCAAAGGACCGGTCGGTCGCCCTCATTTTATCGGGTGGAAATATCAATGGCGATCAGTTCGCCGGTATTCTGGCGGCTTAGAACGGGTGGCTTGGCTCCAGGTTCATTCGAAATCGCTCTAACTGAACAGCGCCTGGCTTTTCGTCTCGTCCAACTCGTCTATTTCAAGTTGCGGCGGAGCTGAATAGTCGCTTGCCATGACTTCCCCGGCCATTGTTTGCGCCGGCGGCGCCAGAAATGGACCAGTTTCAACGGCTGCAGCAGGAGCGGCCTGCGTTTGCGCCGCGGCGGCCTGCCCGGGTTCACTCGATGTCGCCGGCGGCTGGGATGGGGCTACTTCGATAGCATCAAACTCGATCAGATCGTTATAAACGGAAACTTTGCCAACGATCACCGGTCCTTCCGCCTGGTACGTGTCGATCATCTGATCGACCTCAGCCTGATTCACACCCTCACCCTTTCGAGCTGGGCCGTTGAGCAGATGCGCGTCGCTCCGCTTGTCCTGCGAATTCCTGTCGCACACATCGATGTCTTCCAGCCCCCAAATGTCGATCATCGCCAGAACGCGGTTTTCGAGGAATCTCAGGGTATTGATGACTTTGCTTGTGCGCTGACCTGTCAGATCCTGAAAGGAGCAGGCGGTGTAAATGTCGGTGGCCCGTGCATCGAGACGGTCGCAGGCCTCATCCTCCGAGCCCTTCTCGCGCAACACCCAGACGAGTTCCTGAACATCTTCCGCAGCCTCGAGGATGTCCGATGTGGCTTTTCCCGTGGCCTCGATAATTGCATCAAGTTCACCGGTCGCGGTTGTGAACTGGCAATCTTCCTGGTTGGCGGAGCGCATCGCGGCAATTTCACTGCGCGTTTGTGAGATGGCTTCCGCCATCTCGATCAAATTGCCTCGGATGTGTGTATTTTCTGCCGGTTTTTGTGACGTCAGGACCGCTGTTTCCAGCTTGGTTATGGCGTCCAGCAGCATGCATGTGTCGGCGCTGCGGTTGCGCTGGTTATATTCAGATAGAAACCAGCGCCCGCGCATGCTTTGTAGCAAAGCTTCTTCAATCGCTTCATAGTCTGCGGTGAGAATTGGGGAAGGCGCCTTGGAATTGCTCATAAAATTGGTCCGGTGCGGTTAGTGGTAGTGTGTTCCACATACAAAAGACTATGCGATTCGTGGCCCTGTTACCGATTATCGATTGAAGATGTTAGGGAATCGTATAGGCGCTAAATGAACCGGATTCCGCCAGATTTAATGCCGGACGAAAAGCGCTTCGGGTTCGCCGTGCGACTGTCGCTCTTCTATGGCGCTATTTTCCTGCTGATCGGGTTCCATTTGCCCTACTTTCCCGTCTGGCTGGACTGGCGCGGACTATCGCCCGGTGAAATCGGCATCATCCTGTCATCGCCCCTGGCCGTACGGGTTATCGTCACGCCGGCCATTTCCTTTGCCGCAGACCGGATTGGCAACCACCGTGTGGTTTTGATCCTGCTCGCTTGGGGGGCTCTATCAGGACTGTTGATGTTCACATTTGCCCGCGGTTTCTGGACAATTTTGAGTATTGCGATCCTGGCTGCCATGTTCTGGACAAGCATCATGCCCCTTACCGAGGCCGTTGCCATGGACGGTGTGCGCCGATCTGGCCATGACTATGGGCGCATGCGTTTATGGGGGTCGCTCACTTTCATTGCCTCCAGTTTCGGCGGCGGCATCTGGCTGCAATATCTCGGCGCACCGGCTGTTCTCTGGCTTATAATTTCAGCGGCGGCGTGCATTGTCATTGCAGCTCACCTGCTTCCGCGTCCGGTGGGGAAGGGGCGGCTGAAAGCGGCCACCGCAGCGCCCAAAATCCGTGTTCGCGATGCGGTATCGCTGATCCGCTCGCCCCTGTTTCTTCTGTTTCTGTTTGCCACCGGCCTCACCCAGAGTACCCATGCCGTCTACTACGCCTTCGGCACGCTCCACTGGCAGTCTCTAGGTATTTCAGCCGGGGTTATCGGCTCCTTGTGGGCAGTTGGCGTGATCGCGGAGATACTGCTGTTCATGTATTCAGGCCGCGCGCTGGCAGCTGTGGGCACCGTGAATTTCTTCTGGCTGGCGGCATTGGCGGCAATCGTCCGCTGGACCATAACGGCATTTGATCCGCCGCTGTGGGTGCTGTTTCCGGTTCAGGTCCTGCACGCGCTGACCTTTGGCGCCGCGCATCTGGGCGCTGTTCATTTCATTTCACAAGCCATCCCCGATGAAGTGTCGGGAACTGCGCAGGGTCTTTACGCTGCCTTTGCCGCGGGAATCGTCATGGGGGCGGCACTCCTCGTCTCGGGGCCGCTCTATGGTGCGCTAGGCAAATATGCATATCTGGTGATGGCGGGCGTGGCTCTCATTTCGCTTGCCGGGTCTGTGTTGCTCTCGAGAAAGTGGCGGGGTGGGAAATTGATCACGGTCGGTTAGCCGGACATCTTCCATTTCACGCGAAATTCAGGCAAATACTCAGGGTGTTGTCTGATCAGGGTAATGAGCGCGGCCATTATATAGGCGAGATCGAATGCTGAAACGAGATCAAGGCGTTATGCTCCCGACGCAAGTGAGCGCGCCGGGCTACAAGGTGGAATTGCGGGGCACTGCGTTTTGCCTTGTGGCAACCGGGTCGTGGACCGTGCGCGAGGCGACGGCTCTCGATTCAGGGCTGAAACGCTTGCGTGTGCCGATTCCGCCGACGCCTGATTTTACTGGCCAGGTCGATATTTCCGGAATTGAGCAGCTCGATACCGCCGGCGCATGGCTGCTGCAGCGAACCGTGCGGGTCTGGGAAGACAAGGGCCTGCGCACCAGCTATGAGGGCGCTACGGAGAGTTTCGAAATCCTGCTGGATGAAGTGCGTTTGCGCTCCCAGGAACAGCGTACCGAGATCGCCAAGAGCTCTTTGATGGCCAGCCTGACCCAGGACTGGGCCAGGGCAATGACTTCGGTTTCGCGTGACGCCATCCAGATAACCAGTTTTCTAGGTCACCTGATGGCAACGCTCATGCGCATGGTGGCACAGCCCTGGCGTTTCAGGGTGACATCTTTCATCCACCACCTGGACCATGCCGGCTTTCGCGCAGTCCCGATTATTGCGCTGATTTGCCTGCTGATCGGGGCGGTGGTCATGCAGCAGGGCGTGATGCAGTTGCGGGCCTTCGGCGCGGAAACCTTCGCCGTCAACATGGTCGCCATCCTGTCCTTGCGTGAGGTTGGCGTTCTCCTCACGGCCATCATGGTAGCGGGCCGCTCGGGCTCCGCGTTCACGGCCGAGATCGGCTCGATGAAAATGCGCGAGGAAATCGACGCCATGCGAACGCTCGGCATTGATCCCATGGAGACGCTCGTCGCGCCGCGGGTGCTGGCGCTTATTGTGGTGCTGCCGCTGCTGACGTTTCTTGGCGATATGATGTGCCTGATTGGCGGCGGGGTGATGGCCAAGATAATGCTTGGTCTTGACACAGCGGCCTATCTCGATGCCCTGCACGGCGCGGTCGACACGCGCCACTTCATGGCAGGGATACTCAAAGCTCCCTTTGCCGCGCTGATCATCGGCCTGGTGGGATGCCTGGAAGGCATGAAAGTTTCCGGCAGTGCGGAATCTCTCGGAATTCACGTGACGAGCGCAGTGGTGAAGGCGATATTCTTGGTGATTATTTTCGATGCCCTGTTCGCCATGTTCCTTTCATCTATTGGGGTTTGAGGATGGCCGGTGAAGTTACAGTTCGCCAGGATCGTGCTCCCATCATTTCGGTGCAGGGTCTGGCCAAGAAGTTCGGTGACCAGCAGATCTGGGACAATCTCAATCTCGATGTTTATCGCGGTGAAATTATCGGGATTGTCGGCGGCTCGGGGCAGGGCAAGTCTGTTCTCTTGCGCGTGATTACGGGGCTTGTGAGTCCGGATACGGGCACGATCAGCGTCTTCGGACGCGATGTGCACGACCTCAACCGCGAAGAAAAGATCGATATGGAATCGCGCTGGGGCATTCTGTTTCAGGACGGCGCGCTGTTCTCTGCGCTAACCGTCCTTCAGAACATCCAGGTGCCGATGCGCGAGCATCTGGATTTGTCGCAATCCATCATGGACGATCTGGCGTATCTGAAGTTGGCGATGGTCGGGCTGCCATCAACTGCCGCGGACAAATTCCCCTCCGAGCTTTCCGGCGGCATGCGAAAGCGCGCCGGCCTCGCGCGTGCATTGTCGCTCGATCCGGAGATCGTATTTCTCGATGAGCCGACGGCGGGGCTTGATCCCATCGGCGCATCCGCCTTTGATCAGCTCATCAGAAAATTGCAGCAGACGCTGGATCTCACGGTCTATATGGTGACCCATGATCTCGACACCATCTTTACCGTATGCGACAGAGTTGCGGTGCTTGCTGACAAGAAAATCGTTAGAACTGGAACACCGGAAGAATTACGCTCACGGCCCTTGCATCCCTGGATCGAGGAATATTTCTGCGGTGAGCGCGCCCGCGCGGCTCTGGCCTAGGTCATGAACTAGGGATCGAAAAGGTATGGAAACCAAAGCCAACCATCTGGTTATCGGCGCATTTGTGCTGGCGGTGCTCGCCGCCGGTTTCGGATTCGTCTACTGGATGCAGAACCTGGGCTCGGGCGGGTCGGCCAAACGCTACGCTATCGTATTCGAAGGCGGTGTAAGCGGCATCTCGTCGGCCAGTAAAGTTCTTTTCAACGGCATCCGCGTGGGCCAGGTGCAGGGCCTTCAGCTTGACCCGGCCGACGCGCGGCTGGTCAGAGTCATGGTTACCGTTGCCGGCAATACACCGGTAAGGACCAATTCACGCGCCCGCATCGAGTCGCAGGGGCTAACCGGTGCCTCAGCCATCCAGTTAACCCCCGGCACGCCGGATACACCGCTTCTCGTCGCCAGGACGGAGGATGAAATCCCCGTCATCAAGGCCGACAGGGCGAGCACGCAATCGCTGTTCGATGCCGCGCCCGAAGTTATCGGAAATGCCAATGCACTGCTCGTGCGTCTGAATGACGTTATTGCGAACAATCAGAACTCGATCCGCAACACCATCACCAATGTCGAATCGTTCACGGGTATGCTTAATGAACGCAAGGACGATATCGACGCCGTGATCCGCGATGCCAAGGCTCTGAGTGAGCAAATCAAGCGTGTTGCGGACAAAATTGAGAAATCTGTCGATAATTTTTCCAAATATATGACAGACGACGGACAATCTTTCCTGGCGCAGGCCCAGGAAGCGGCACAATCCTTCAAGAAATTGGCGGAAAAACTGGACAAATCCTTTGGTGACAGCGCCGATGGCATGACCCGTTTCGCCAAGGATGGTCTTAAGGAATTTGAGCTGTTTATGAGGGATGGCAGGCGTGCGGCGCGTACATTGGAGCGCGTTCTGGAGCAGGTTGAGCGAAATCCGCAAAGTTTTTTATTTGGCGGATCGACCGTACCGGAATACACTCCAGGACAGTAGGGGAACCCGAATTACAAAATTCGGGGGTTTTTGGGACTTTTACGGGGAACGCGTCGTTCTATGCGAGCACGTGGATTCATAACTGCTGGGATAATTGCGCTTTCCGGCGTCTTGCTGGGTGGTTGCCTTGGCAGCAATGCCACGCCGCCCGTGACCTATGATCTCGTTGCGCCCAAGGTCATGACCCTGACCGCGCCCCGTCCCGCCAAATTCCAGCTCGTCGTCAATGAACCGAGTGCTGTCCGCTCGCTCGAGACAGATCGCATCCTGGTTAAGAGCGGTCAGCAGGTTGCCTATTACAAGGACGTGGCCTGGTCCGACCGGTTGCCGCGGCTGATGCAGGCGCGCATGGTGGAAGCCTTCCAGAATGCAGGTCTCGTCAGGGCCGTTGGCTCACGCGCCGATCGTCTCGATGCTGATTATGAGCTCTCAACCCAGGTGCAGGCCTTCCAGGTCAATGTGAACCAGGGTTACGCAGAAGCCTATGCCAATCTCTATGTGAAGATTATCGAGGGAGATAATGGCCGCATGGTCGCCTCCCGCGGCTTTGAAGCCCGCGTCGGCACCAGCTCGAAGGATGCGGGCGAAATGGTCGTCTCTCTCAATCAGGCATTCGATAAAGTGCTGCGTGAAATTGTGCCCTGGGTCGCCAAGCGCAAGCTTTAAAACTTCTTCTCTTTATCTGGATTTGACGACGCGTGCAGACGCAGTTTCATCGCCTGCGCGCAGCCATGGGCATGGCTCTGACGAAATTTCCGAGTTCGTGACCTAGCGCAGCCGGCCGCTGGCGTGAGCGAGCATGAGATAGACCCGGCCGGTTTCCGACGTCAGATAGTTATGGATGACCTGGCCGTTCTGTCCTTTGTGTTCGGCGTCCGACAATAGCCGCTCAAAGTCGCCGATATAACGCTCCACGGTTGACCGGAAGGCCGGGTCGCGCTGATAGCGCCCCGTTATCTCGTCAAACGTGGCCTGCCCCTGGGGGGTATAGAGCTGGCGGGAGAAAATGCCGCGTTCACCATCACGGAAACGCTGCCAGACATTGCTCGCGGTGTGCTGATCGATGGCGCTGGCAATATCATTCAGGCGCAATTCACCACCAGAGCCCTCCGGTGCGTTGAAGGTGGCGGGGGCTGGTGGAACCGGGGGTGTGGTTTGATGTCCCTGATCAGGGCCCGAGGCACGTGCCAGCAAATCGCCCACAGACCATCCATCGTCTTGAGGGGTAGCCGGTGCGTTGCGCATGGTAACGCCGATGCCGGTTGTGGGCGTTGGAGGCGGTGGCGGGGTTTGCGGCTGTGATCCAACGACGCCTCCCAGACGGTTTGCAAGATTGGCGGTAACCGAGGTCGTGTCGCCGGTTGGCTGGCCGGCGCCAGGTGCCGGTGGTGCATTATACCCTGCCGGTGGCTGGTTTTGCCCGGGATATGTTTGTGCTGCAGGCGGTGGCGGTTGCAACGGTGCGGGCGGTGGGGCGAGTGTGCCGGCATGGCTTCCGGTGGAGAGCGCAGACAGAGTACCAAGCGCCTTGAGCTGGTCGGAGACCGCCTGGCGCATCGCATCCTGAGAGCGCTGCGTGGCTTCAGGTATTTCCTGCATGCGCCGCTGCAATTCCTGGCGCGTTCCTTCAATCTCGTCTGCCGTGGTGTGCGTGGTCTGGCGCATTTCGCGCGCCGTCTCTTCAATCTCGTCTGCCGTGCTGTGCGCGGTCTCGCGCATTTCGCGCGTCCTCTCTTCGAACTCGTCTGCCGTGCTGTGCGCGGTCTCGCGCATTTCGCGCGTCGTCTCTTCGAACTCGTCTGCCGTGCTGTGCGCGGTCTCGCGCATTTCGCGCGACGTCTCTTTGAAGCGCGAGGTCAGTGTGCCAAGCTGATTGGTGACTTCGCCGGTAATGGACTGGAACCCGCCAGTAAGTTCGGCAACCGCCTGCTCGGTATGTTGACGGGCATCGGATCGCAGCCGTTCGATTTCCGCAATCGTCATATTGGTCTGGGCGGTGGTTTCCTGCGCCAGTGCCGAGGTGACCTGACTGGCGCGTTCCTCGACCTGCTGCAGCGAGCCTTCGATAATACCGGAATAGGACCGCATCATCTTGTCCAGGGCCTGCGCCTTGGTGCTTACCGTCTCAAGCAGGCTTGAAATCTCCGAATGCCGCCGCTCAAGGATGGAGTCGATCTGGGCGTTGGATGAGTCCAGCGCCTGTGATGCGGACATGATGGCCTGGCCCTGGGTTTCGAAGCGCTGGGTCAGTCCGAACACCTGATCAAGCAGCTTGTGCGAAACGCCTTTGAGTGCGTCCGCCTGCGCGGAGAGATTGCCGCTCGCCTGGCTGGATTGCTTGGCCATTTGCTCGGTGGTCTTCTTCACCGTGTCCGTGCCCTCAGCAAAGACCCGGCTCATGGTCATGGTGCTCTTGGATAAAGTGCTTTCAATGGACTTGGCCATGTGCTCGGTGGTCTTCTTCACCGTGTCCGTGCCCTCGGCAAAGACCTGGCTCATGGTCATGGTGCTATTGGATAAAGTGCTTTCAATGGACTTGGCTTGCTGTTGCACCGTTTGGTCGAGCGCCGTGATGCGCTCAGAGAGTGTCTTCTTGATCTCTTCAGTGTGTCCCTTCAACGTGCTGTCAAGCTGCGACGTGCGTTGAGCGAGTGCAGTAGTGTGTCTCTCCAACGTGCCGTCAAGCTGCGACGTGCGTTGAGCGAGTGCGCTCTCCAGTGCAGTAGTGTGTCCCTTCAACGTGTCGTCAAGCTGCGTCGTGCGTTGAGCGAGTGCGCTCTCCAGGGCAGTGAAATTCTGATTGGCGCCGGAAATGATGCTGCTCAGCCGTTTTTGTTCACCATCCAGCCGGTCCAGAAGACCCGGTATATCCTTCACCAGCTGGTTGCCGATCGTGGTCAGCGAAGTCATCAGCTGATTGGACTTCACGTCGATGACATTCGTCACCTTGTTCGTTGCTTCCTGCAGTGAAGTGGAGACATCGCTTCCAGCTGCGTCCAGTTTCTTGGTGACTGCATCACCCTGTTCGGCAAGCTGCTGTGTGATCTGCGCGCCGCGCTCT
>CAXMMX010000160.1:0-13305 GCA_964194535.1 uncultured Alphaproteobacteria bacterium
ACCACCGCGCCTGGCGGTGGCACTTTGCTCAGCGGGCATCTTGACGAGGTGCAGCAGGTCGCTTGAGGAAGGGTCGTGGGCCGATCAATGCGAGCATCTAGTTTGTGGATTAAATCCTGCCTACTTCGGCGGTTGTGAATACTGGTCTTATTACCAATTCATCGCTGTCACTGGCGGTCCAATGTCCGTTTCTGGCACGAAGCAGCTGTTCTGGGCCACAAGGATTTACGTCCGCTTTCGGGGGTAAAGCGGACATGCAGGTCGATCCCAAAATTTGAAAAAATTTCGTTTGTCGAGATGTAATAATGAAAAGGCCCCGCCCCTGGGGGGGTGGTAGGGGGGTCTTTTATAGGAAAGTGTGCCGCGTGATGATGTGGAAGCGGCCCTCTCGCGCCTCCTGGACGATTATGAGAAGCAAACCGCAGAGGATGAGGCGATGGGCGGGCCGACGCAGGGGACGGGATAAATGTCGGGTTATAGGAGCGTGAAATCCAACCAGTTGGTACCTATGTGGTACCTTTACGCCTAACTGACTTTCTCTGTGTTCAGCTAACCTATTGAAATAAATGGCGCGCCAGGGAGGATTCGAACCCCCGACCCCCAGACCTCTAGTCTTCACGTTTGCTGGTCGCCAGCACAGCCAGACCCATCATGGCGATAAAGTAGAAAACCAGATATATGACGGCTTCTCCCACCGGCGAGTCAAATGTCCCACTGCTATTTGGCCCCAGGAAATAGCGCGATGCGTCGTTCACAAAGTGATGCAAGCCGACGAGCCACTGAGTGACGACTCCGACGACACCAACTGAAATCAGCAGAATTCCAAAGAAGAGCAGCATCTGCCTGCATTTCTGATTGTTGATCTAGGGTAAAATTATGGACAGATTTTTCCCAAATGTCATCTCGATACTGGCTATTCTCGAACTCGTTGGGCAACCTCGCAGCATGTCCGCTTTTGAACCAAAACGGAAATTGGCGGAGAGCGCTGGCCAGCGGCCGTTCACAAAATATCATTCAATCGTACGCCCGGTCACCGGGTTTTCTGCTTGTTGATTCAGCTCAAGCTTTCTATTGCTCAAATCTATTAATTCCACACGCTGCACCCCAACATACTTATACGTCTGACTATCCTTGGCGACCTGCTTCTCTATGGATGCCTCATCTTTTCCTGCATAGAATTTATAGGAGGAAACTTTCTTCTTCTTACTCCCCTTCCAAAGGCCCGCCATGTAGTGGATATTGTATATCGCGACGAACTTGTAAGACTTGCTGCTTTTGAAGGTGAAATCGATGTAGGTGATTTTCGACTTGTAAACATCCTTCGCGGCCTTCCTAAACAGGTCCTTGTTTTTCTTGTATTCCTTATCCTTGCGAATCCAGCTGTAACCATATTTCCTGGGGACCTTGTTAATCGTGTCCTTGCCGGTGTGGACTCTTACCCCGGCAAAAGTCCAATCCTGTGCTGCAGCGGTGTGTGACAAAAACGCCGTAGCGAGCATGATCAAAATAATTTTTTTCATTTTTTTCTCCTTCGATACGCTCTCAGCCATCCGCTTTGAGGAGTTCAAGGATCTTCGGCGTCGGGAAACCGTCCACCTTCAGCCCCTTCTCTTTTTGCAGCACGCGAATGGCGGCGCGGGTTTTGGACCCCAGCACGCCATCGATATCACCGATCTTGTTGCCGCGCGCGATGAGCAGGCGCTGGATTTCGAAGCGCTCTTCCTCGGAGAGCGCGCGCACCCCACCCGGCCAGGGCTTAGCAAAGGCCGGCGCGCCGGCGATACGCGCCGCCAGGTGCGCGACCGAGAGCGCATAGGTGTGCGCCGCGTTGTAGCGCATGATGACGCGGAAATTACCGATAAGCAGGAAGGCCGGGCCTGATCTCCCTTCAGGCAAGTAGAGATAGGCGCGGTCACCGGGGCGCGGATACTCCTCGCCGCGTGCGCGTGTCACGCCAAGCGCCTTCCACTTCGCAAGCGAGCGCGAACGGCGGCGGCCCGCATAGCCTTTGCCGACGCGAGAAGGCAGCTTCACTTCATAGCCCCAGGTCTTGCCCGGCTTCCAGCTCTGACGGCTCAGGAAATTAGCGGTCGAGGCCAGTGCCTCAACCGGCGTGTTCCAGATATCGCGCTTGCCGTTGCCGTCAAAATCCACGGCGAATTTGAGATAGTTGGTTGGAATGAGCTGGGTGTGCCCCATGGCGCCCGCCCATGAGCCCAGCATCGGCCCTTCGGGCACCACGCCGCGCTCCATCATGCGCAAGGCCGCGATCAGCTCGCCCCGCCCGAACCTCGCGCGGCGCCCCTTGTAGGCAAGTGTCGAGAGTGAGCGGATGACATTCATTTTGCCCTTGAAGGTGCCGAAATTGGTTTCCATGCCCCAGATGGCAAGCAATATGTGGCGGTCGACGCCATAGCGCTTTTCGATATCGTCAAACTCGGTCTTGTACTTGGCAAGCATCTCCTTGCCGACCCGGATGCGCGTATCGGTGACGGCGAGGATGACATAGTGCGCTGGCGGTATTTTGAACTCGGGCTGATAGGCATTTTTCTTGATTACCTCAGGGTCCGGCGTCAGCCCGGCGAAGGCCTTGTCATAGGTCTTGCGCGAAACGCCGGCCTTTTTCGCCGAAGTCCAGAAAGTCCTCACAAAACGCTCATAACGGGTCTCGGCGCGGGCTTCGGGAACCGGCAGAACGCCGCCCGCAACAATTGCAAAGGCGGCGCATACCGCCAGAAACTTCCCTGTCGAAATTACGTTCATCCTGCCAGCTCCTGTCGGTCAGTTTCCATCATGCGTTTCAACCATGGACACCAGCCGTTCGAACAGCATCTCGCCAGGGGTCGACACCGCGTCGACGATGGTAAAATGATTGCATTCCGGTACCTCAAGATATTCGGTTTCGATGCCGGCCTCCCCCCAGACCTCGGTGAGGCGGCGCGATTGCTCCTTGAAGACGCCGTTCTCCCCAGCGCCCACAGCCGCAATGAATTTCAGTCCCTCGCGCGGCGCTCCCCAGAAGACGGGGCTCGCCTCGCGGGCGCTTTTGTCATCCAGCCTCACATCGTCATTGATGTCGATGTTGAGCAAAGGGTGCAGATCGTAAAGTCCACTCACGGCAAAACCGCAAGTGACGAGATCATCGGGCGCTCCGTCAATGGCGGCCCAGTCGCTCGCCAGCATGGTGGCGCTCAGATGTCCGCCAGCGGAATTGCCGGCCACGACGGGCCTCTTGTTTGCGTTGCGCCAAAGCTGGGTGAGAAAAGCGCGCATCTGCCCCACGATCGTCATGAGTGTCACATTCGGCACCAGGTCATAAGAAGGAATTGCGACCGAAATGCCGCGTTCGTTCAGTCCTTTGGCGATATGAGAGAATGTCTTGCGGTCGCGAGAGCGCCAATAGCCGCCGTGGATATAGGCGCACAGAGGCGCGCTATCATTTGAGCTTGGCGCGGGGAAGAAATCATATTTCTCGCGCTCGCCATTCCCATAAGCAATGTCGAGTTCAGCATTCGTCGCGCTGCGATATTGCTCCGCTTGTATGTCCCAGCGCGCGGAAATCTCCGCGTGGTTCAGAACGGTCTTGCGCGCGTTATAGGCGATATTCAGATCAAGCTCATTCATGCGCCGCACTGTATCGCGGTTCGCAGCGGGTGCAATCTCTGATCAATAGGCCCTAAAAAGATGCGGTAAAGATACCGGCGAAATAACCGGCAATGATGAGACTCGCAACCAGCGGCTTGATGATCATCGTATTTATCCTTTTGAAATCCTGTTCCATCGTTTCAACCATTTTTTTGCGCCTCCTGTCAGTTGGTCGCGACGGGGGGCAAAAAGGTTCAAAACGATGGAAAAATAATTTCACTCGCGGGGGGATATTGATGCGGGCTGGAAAATGAATCGGGCCAGACTTCGCCCGCGCCTGACAGCACGCCGGCGGAAATGCTCGCCATCATGAGGCCCACGAACAGGGATTTGATGAACATTGAACCGATCCTTTCTTCATCTCATGCCCATGTTCCGCCGCGTTAGTCGCGGCAGGGCGCGGAAAGGTTCAAATGGATGAGCGAAAAAGCCGGGTCTGGTGTGGCCCGGGACTGGCCTGGGACTGGCCTGTAAGGATTAAGAGCCGATCACCAGCGGACTGGTCAGCCTGTGCAGCGCGGCGATGACGCTGTGGGCGGTGATTTTGCCGGTGCGCGGATTGTCGTCGCTTGGCACATTGGCGATGGTCATGGAGAAGTCGGCGCACTCCGATGTCACGGTGACGGACTGGGTATTGCGGGTTGCTTCGGGATCGGCCCAGACTTCGACCCGGGTCTGATCTGGTCCCACTCCCGCCAGCGCCAGCGCCGCGCCCACATTGAGGCTCGCCGGGAAGCCCTTGGCCGCCTCGCGCGCGGAGCCGGAAAACAGCAGCTTGGGTTTGCTGAGGCCTTCAAGTGAAATGCCGTTCTCCACCACATATGGCGCATCCACCAGCCCGGCTGGCGGCTTGCTGGTCACAAGTTTCACAGAACCGATGCCGCCCGATGCAGCGGCGCGCACGGCGTCGAGACCAATGAGCGCACCCGTGGGCACGATGATCCTGGCTCCCTTCTCGCGCGCCAGATCAACAAGTTCCATGTGGGTGAGCAGCACGCCAACCGAAAGCGGCATGAATATCCGGCCCTTCTCCAGCGCCGGCCTGGCGACCTCCAGGAAATGCGCCGCGGGAACGCATTCAACGATCACGTCTGCTCTGTCCCCAAGCGCATCCAGGGGCAGCAGCTCGGGAGGATTGGCGAAGTCCGACAACCGCCCTTGCGCTTTTTGCTGATCACGAACGGACACGGCGGCAAGCGTCATACCCTCGATGCCGCCCGCATCCACGCGCCGCGCGATGCTCATCCCGATGGCGCCGAGCCCGGCGATGGCAAGACGCAAAGGATGGCCGGTTGTTGTGCTCATGCCTGCTCGCGCCTCTGCATCAGAAAATCGCCCGCACCGTCATATAAATCCCCACTACAAGCAACGACCAGAAAAAAAAATGCCGGAAAAGCTGTTCGGAAATGCGGTGGCGAAACCGCTGGCCAACAAACATGCCTATGATGGCCGGGACAAGCGCCAGCATGGAGAGCAGCCCCAGTTGCGCGTGAAGCAGCCCATGGCCGAACAGCGAGAGCGCCAGCGCCAGGGTCATCAGCAGGAATGTGATGCCGAGGGCCTGCACCAGCGTGTTACGGTCGAATCCCAGCGCCTGGAGATAGATCACCCCCGGCACCATGAGTGAGCCCGTGAGGCCGTAGGCGATGCCGCTCAGGGCGCCGATAACGGGCGTGAGCCATGGCTCCCATGACCGCGGCGGGGCGATCTGCGCCCGGGCCAAAGAGTAAGTCGTGTAGAGTAAAAGCATTACGCCGAACAGACCCGTGGCCAGCCTGGCATCCACATCAGCCAGAAGCCCTGCCCCAATCCATACGCAGGCACAGGCGGGCAGCAGCATGGTCCAGATCCGGGCCAGGATGACTTTGTGAGCACTCCCGGCCACCGCCTGCCAGACGTTCATGACGATAGCTGGCGCCACGATGAGGGCGATTGCCGCCTTCAGCCCAAGGGTGTTGGCCAGCATCGCCAGTGCAACTATGGGCAGCCCGAAACCGACGACGCCTTTGACGATACCTGCAAGCAGGAAAGTGCCCAGCACCAGGACGACAACCTCAACGCTCCACATTGGCGGCCCTCTTCACCATGCCTGAGAGGCGGCCCCGCGGTCGCTGCGCCGGGCTCATCCTTCCTTCAGATCGGGCCCGGCATGGGCTTGGAGGTTCCAGCCCGATTGCCAGCGCTGCCACAGGATGTAGGCTCCACTGATCACCACGATGATGGCGATGACACCGCGCGGTACGCTGCCGTGCTGCAATGCCATCATGGCAAGCGGCAGGGCGACCGCAAAGCACGCCACGGGCAAATAGAACAGGGTCCACATTTTCTTGCCCCGGGCGTTCTGGAACCACGGGAACGCTGCGGAAAACACCGCCACGATCAGGAAAAACAGTGACCAGGGCCGGGTAAAGAAGGGCATGAAGCTGTCATCTATGGCCACTGCCCGGGCCAGATTGAGCTCGGCGATATTGCCAAGCACAACGCCGAGGATCATCGGCGCCAAGGGAAATCCGAAATGGCGCATCAGAAAGCCGAGAATGCCGAACCAGAGCAGCGTCCACAGGTCGGAATCGACATTGTTCAGGGCAAAAACGCCCATCCCGCAAAAGCCCAGGATGATAGCCGCGAGGAAATACATGCGTATACGGGTGACCAGAATGAACACCCGCAGCATGCCCGACTGCAGGAACAGCATGATGAAGTTGGCGATGAAGAAGGCGATGAATATCGAATAGGCCAGCACCGGCTCTTCGGCGATAAATGTCGGGCTCGGCACCACATCATGTATCAGCAGCGCACCGAGCATCACCGCGGTGGTCACGTCGCCCGGGATTCCGAGCGCCATCATGGTGATCAGCGCGCCGCCCTCCACCGCATTGTTGGAAGTCTCTGGCGCGATGACGCCGTCGGGGATGCCCGTGCCGAACTTTTCCGGATGCTTGGATGCCTTTTTCGCCTGATCGTAGGCGAGGATGTTGGCGACCGATCCGCCGGCGCCGGGAAGGATGCCGGTGAATGTGCCGATAAATGCGGAGCGCAGCACGATGGTCCAGCGCTTGGCGATTTCCTTGATTGCGGCGCGATGCTCGATACGGGCCTGGATGGCGCCTTTTTCCGACAATGATTTTCGCGCCTGCGCTGGATCGCGCACATCGTTCAGCAGCTGTGAGAAGGCGAACAAGCCAATCAGCACGGCGATAAAATCGAACCCCTGAAGCAGCATTTCGCTGCCAAAATCGAACCGCGCCATGCCCACCGCCTCATCTTCGCCGACGGTGCGCACCAGCAGCCCGAGCGCTCCGGCAATGAGGCCTTTGACGAGATTCTTTCCCGACAAGCTGGCGGTGATGGTGAGCGCGAACATGACCAGCATGAAATAGTCCCAGGGCTGGAACTCAAGACCCACACGGGCCAGTTGCGGCGCCAGCGTCACCAGCAAAATGGCGCTGATCATGCCGCCGCTGAAGGACGACCAGACGCCAAGCCCCAGCGCCAGGCCCGGTTTGCCTTTGCGCGCCATGGGAAAGCCGTCGAAGGTGGTGGCGACGGACGAAGGCGTGCCCGGGATGCCGGTGAGAATACCCGCCATCAACCCGCCCGAGAGACCCCCCACCAGTACGCTCACCATGGTCGCCAGCCCTTGGGAAGGCGGCATCGAGAAGGTGAATGGCAGGGTGAGCACGACCGCCATGGCGATGGTGAAGCCGGGGATTGCGCCGGCGACAAGACCACCGGCCACGCCGAGCGTCATCAGCAACACGGTCTTGATCGTCAGGACCTCACCGAAGGCCAGTATAATATTTTCGATAATCACGGCTGTGCTCCCCTTCGGTCCGCTGCTACAGGCCCGGAATCAGCATGCCCGTTGGCATCAGCACACGCAGTCCGTAGGTGAACACAGACCACATGCCGCCCACAGAAATCACCGCCACGGCGGCGTGAATCGCCATGTCGCGCAGCGACCAGCCGCCGAGTGCACAAAGCAAAACGAAAACGAACGCCATGCCGTCGAGCAGCATGCCGAGCACCGGCAGCAGTGCAAGATACGCGGCGAACAGCCCAAAACAAATGATCGGATTGCGCCAGTAAACCAGATAGCCCATCAGGCTCGCGGGCAGCTCCTCCTCCCCCTCGGGGGCGGATTCGGGATCGGCGCGCAGCGACTGCATCAGATAAAGCGCAGAGAGAAAGCCGAATATGACCAGGATAATCCGTGGCCACACCGATGGCGCCAGCACGCCATAATCAGGTTCACGGATATCGAAACTGGCCCACAACATGAAGCCGGTGAACAGCAGCAAAGCCACGGCCAGCCACGCATCGCGGTTCATTCGGTTCATAAGACCCCCCTGAGCAATGAAGAAGAGTGAATGGAACGCGCGGGGTCAGGGTAAAGGCCCTGACCCGCGCGGACAGATGCTGATCAGGATTATTTGCCCTTGTACATGCCGATCTTGATGGCGACCTTCTTGTGGTCCTCAAAGGTCATATTGGCCCATTTACGGTAGTCGGCCGGGCCGACCCACTCCACGTCCGTGCCCTTGGCGTCCATCGACTTTTTCAAGCCCGCATCTTCTGTAGCCTTTTTGAACACCTGCGACCAAAACTCGATCTTGTCCTTCGGCGTGCCCTTTGGCGCAACGATACCGCGCTTCAGCGCATAGACCAGATCGACACCCAGCTCTTTCAATGTTGGCAGATTGGGAAGATGTTTGGAGCGTTTTTCAGCGGCAATGGCGAACGCTTTGAGTTCGCCGCCTTCCAGATATTTACGGCCCGAGGCCACGTTGAGCGTGCCGAGCTTGATCGATCCGGAAAGCAGCGCCGTCATGCGCTGGCGGGTGCCGTCAAACGGCACATATTTGAATTTCATGCCCGTGAGGTCCTCCAGGATCAACCACATGAATTGGCTGGTGGAACCAAAGGTCGCACCGGTGGGAATCGTGCCGGGTGCCGCCATCGAGGCCTTCTTCAAATCTTCAAGCGTGTTCCAGGGAACGTTCTTGGAAGCACCGATAATATCGGGGGTTGATGTCAGCAGGGCGACCGTTTCGAAATTGTCAAACTGGAACGCGATGCGCCCGTTAAGATAGCTTGTAATGGCGCTCTGGTGAATCGCGAACAGCGTGCAGCCATCAGGCTTGGACTTGGCCGCCTCTTTGGCGCCCTTGTTGCCGCCCTGGCCCGGCACGGTTACGACCTGAATGCGCGGCTTGGCGCCGGAATCGTTGATGATCTTTTCAAAGATATTGAAGATGACGGCAGTTCCGCCACCTGGCCCCCACGGCACGATCAGCTTGGCCGTGTCGCAGGAAAAAGAGGCAGCCGACGCGGGCGCTACGCCGAACAGGCCTATTGCCGCGACCGACAAAACCAGGGATTTCAAAATTTTCTTCATTCAAACCTCCCAGTGATTACTCGAATTTGCCGCGCTAGCCGTGCTGGTGTCAGCGCTGCTGCACGATCGTTATCAGTTGAGGATACGAGCTTAAGCCATGAAGAGATAAATGTCGTGTACCTCTGTTTGAAAAACAGTTCTCTTAGATACAAACAGTTAAATACGAACGGGAAGAAGCCGCTTTAGCTAACATTAACCCCGCTTGTCTATGGTGAAGCGCTGATTTAAATGGTTTGATATCAATGACTTCCTTCGACAATCGTTCTGAAGAGCGCAGGAAGGGGAGCGTGCAGGCCTTCGCTTCCGACCTCACGGTTACCTTCGATATCAAGTGCATCATCCGCGATGTCAGCGAGAGTGGCTGCATGATTGTCTCCAGCCAGATTCACGAACTTCCCGATCTCATCCAACTGGTCCCGGAAGGCTTCGACCAGCCGCTCAATGGCAGGATCGTCTGGCGAAAAGACAAGATGGCGGGAATCTCGTTTCTATCCGCCAATAGCAATGAGGTTTCCGAACGCCTGAATCAATTCTACTATTCCGCCATGCTTGAAACAGAGGAGGATGAGCCGCTCCTCCTGAACTGTCTCGCTCGTCCTCTGGGAAATGCCGATCGCCTGGCAATATATAATCCGCGCGCCAAATAAGCACCCATTCCCGCCAGAACCACCTGATCAGAAACTTCAGGGATGACATTCCGGCGGCAGGTCGATATTGCCACAATGAAATAAAAAAAGTGGTGCCGCATGGGTGACTCGAATACCAGACCCCATCATTACGTAATAGAAGGTATACCCCTTGCATAAGGGTGTATGGGTCGGCATAAGGGGTAATAATTATTATATTTCAACGTATACCTTCTGATTGCAAGTTGCAAGAGGTAGCGTGAGATGGCATAATTAATCTTCCCATCGTCTTCCCAGGAGACAGATTGATGAAGCTCACACAAGCCAACGTCAAGACAGTCAGGCTACCGGCTGGCAAGTCTGACACCATCTTTTTCGACGACGATATTCCCGGCTTCGGTCTGCGTGTTCGCGATGGGGGATCGCGCGCTTATATTGTCCAGTACAAGAGCGGCGCGAAACATCGGCGCATGACTCTTGGGTCTATCAATATACGGACATTGAAAGAGGCTAGAGATACCGCGCGTGACATTCTTGCCGCGGTGAGGCTGGGCAAAGACCCGGCGGGTGAGAAGGTGCTAGCGCGGTCCAAGGCAGCCGAGACATTCAAGCCAATCGCGGCTCTCTTTCTGAAACACCAGAAGCAGCAGTTGCGTCCCAGTAGCTATGCCGCCGCAGACCTTTATCTTTCAAACCACTGGAGACCACTTCACGGCCTGGCATTGGACAAGATTGAACGAAAGACGATTGCAAGACAGCTCGACAAGATAACTGATACCCGCGGTGCCGTTTCTGCTGTCCGCGCCCGCGCTGCTCTGTCCGCTTTTTTCTCATGGGCTATTAGGCAGGGTCTGTGCGATGCCAACCCGGTCATTGGCACCAACAAGGCCAAGTACGTTCCTCGCGAGCGCAACCTGTCTAAGCAGGAAATAGTAGCCGTATGGAATGCTCTGCCCAATTCGCACTACGGACACATTGTTAAATTGCTGTTTCTGACGGGGTGCCGCAAGAACGAGATTGGATTGCTCTCACGCGATGAGGTTGATCTGGAGGGCCGCCTGATCACCTTGCCTAGTGAACGCACCAAAAACCACCGCGCCCACGACGTGCCCTTGTCAGGCGCTTCCTATGATCTTCTGGCTGATGTAATCGCCAGGGATGGCTGCCTGTTTGGGAGGAGCGCTAATGGCTTTTCAGGCTGGTCAAAGGCCAAGGCCCGGCTTGATAGGGAATTGCCATCAATGGAACCGTGGCACCTGCATGACATCCGCCGCACTGTCGCAACTGGCATGGCGGATCTAGGTGTTCAGCCGCATATCGTGGAAGCCGTCCTGAACCACGTCTCCGGGCACAAGGCCGGCGTAGCTGGTATCTACAATCGCGCGGCTTACTCAAAGGAAAAAACGGACGCGCTCAATATGTGGGCCAACCACATCGAGGTGCTGCTGTCCGGGGCTGATAACGTCCGTCGCTTGGAAAGCGCATAAATAAGGCCAGCGAAATGCTGACCCTCTGCGCTATACTCAGCCCAAGAGCCTCGCATTGGCCTCACCCGCTTTATGCTGGGCATGAGCGGGCGCTCCTGTTTACTTGCTACCCAGCTGTTAGAGCAGTGAGCGCCCGCACTCAATTCCTCAGCACGCGTCTTTTATGATACGCTCAGCTCAAGTGCCCGGTGTGGTGCTTCTCCTTGAGCAACAGATACCGGGCATGGCGGGCGCTTATCTTTCTACTCGCATGGCTTTGGTGAGCGCCCGCATCCCTTTCCCCATAAGAAAAGGGCCAGCGCGATGCTGACTCCTGTCCACAATAAGGAGAGATAAACAAATGATCCGGCTGTTACCGCTCATACTCATCGCAGCCCTTCTGGCCGCCTGCTCAAAAGCCAACAGCAAGCGCATCAGGACTCTGCAACTTTCCGGCGCAACGGTGGTTGCGTTCGCGGAGCTGCCTCTTCCCATCAGCCCTGCTTCCACGCCCGCATCCTTTCCCAACAACAAAGAGGCCAGCGCAATGCTGGCCGCTCATTTGCTTGTGCCTGTGGCGCGCTCATATCAATATTGCGTGAGCTACCGGCGAATCGTTGTATCTACCCAAGTGCCCGGCACCAAACTCTCCTTACTATTAAGCTGGGCATGAGCGGGCGCTCATGTTCTGGTGAGCGGTGAGTGCCCGCATCCCTTCACCATAAGAAAAGGGCCAGCGCGAAGCTGGCCCCTTCATTTCATGTAAGCCCTGTTATGCCCGATTGAGTTCCGCTATCGGGTCTAGCCCGGTAATAGCCCTCAGCTCGGTATAGGCCGAATGCAGGGCAGCGTTGGCACCCCACGTTTCCCCCATGCCTGCCATCTCCTCGTCGATTTGAACGGCCAGCTTCACGATTGAGGATGCCGGCGTTGCATCGGACAGGTTTATTATCGCTTCTTCTGCCTGCTCCCAGCGCAGGATTGCCTGCTGCTCGTTTGGCCCATCTATAGCGAGGCCGACGCCACGCTTGGCGGCAACCCACTCACGCCATAACGTCATGGCCTGAGCGCCGGCACCAGCGATAGCCTGGCGGCGGTTTACAGAAGTCGTATTCGTGGTAGGGGTTTTCTTGGTCATGATCGCTTCTCCTTCTGTTAGCGGTTGTGGCAAGTGCCGGCCAGGGGAAGCGCATCCTCTGGTCGGTGCGCTATGAATCATGATTCAGGACGGCGCTGGGGTCAATGGCGCTCTCAAGCAATTCTGCCCCAGGGTAATAGAGCCTGTTCAGCGTGATATTTCTCTCCAGCACCCCTACCACCAGAAATCAGGCTATCGGATTTTTGACCGGGTTATAGCCGGGGAAAAGCACCCTGAAGGGCATACGCAGGAGCAGAGGGTGGCAGGGGCGGAATACGGGGAGGGCAAATCAACTGAATTCAGACGATTTGAAATTGCGGTGTCATGGGGTGGGAAGGGAAAAAAAGGGTTTTCGGATATTTTTTAATTTTGTGTGTGGTGCCGAGCTTGTACGGCGGCAGGAGTTGTTGAAGAGCGTGCCCTAGCGGGTTTCGGGCGCCAAGTTGTCATCGAGGTGAAAAAGTAGCTCCCGCCGGAATATTAATTTCGACCGTAGCCTCCCTGTAAGGCTCATGAGCCAATCACCCTTGGTCAGCCATATATTGTCTGTACGGTAGATCCCTTCGGACTGATTGTGCAAAATTGCGATGTGTCCGGGCATCGCTGACCTGTAAGAATCGAATTCTGCGACGAGCTTCAGATCATTGAGCGATGCGTTGTCTTTGTGGCTGATATTCAGCTGGAGCACACCGCGTTTTGGCGAATATTCTGTGTTGACGCGCCAAGTTGAAGTGTTTTTCACCTGCTTCCGAGAGGCCCTGACGAGATTGGCAATGGAGTTTGTGCGGGCCTGGAACTCGCTATATTTCAAGGCCATTTCTTTCCAGGGGAAAAAGACAGTCAGCAGCACCAGTAGGGTGAGCATGCCCAAAAGGATGGCTTCGCTTTTCCTAATGTTTTTACGGATCATTGGACCAATACCGTTACAGGCGCCCAGCCAACAGCACTTACAGCAAACGAATTTTACACCGCCTATGGTCGATGTTTCGTTTATGTCGGGCGCTTTGGACAATTTTTTAATCAGTAGGATGA
>CAXMMX010000161.1:0-4491 GCA_964194535.1 uncultured Alphaproteobacteria bacterium
GGGAATCGTCTCGTTGTAGATACGGTCGACACACAACGTGCATTTCTTCATCACGCCTTCGTCATAATCATATTCACGTGCGCCATAGGGGCACGCCCAGGAACACAGCTTGCATCCAATGCACGTATCGGGATTGACCAGCACGATGCCGTCTTCAGCACGCTTGTATGATGCGCCGGTGGGGCAGACGGTAACGCAGGCGGGTTCCTCGCAATGCAGGCACGAGCGCGGGAAATGAACGGTGCGGCCATGCTGCCCTTCACCGGCCTCATATGTGTGGACCCGGTTGAGCCAGGCGCCGTGCGGGTCTGCGCCGTAAGGGTCCTGATCGGTAAGGGGCGCGCTGTAACCGCCGGTGTTCCATTCCTTGCAGCTCGTAACGCACGCATGGCACCCGACACAAGTATCGAGATCAATGACAAGGCCGAGTTTCTTGGCTGTTTTCTCTGGCAGCGAGGTCATCTGTTCAGTCCTGTATTGGATTGATCGTCTTTGAACTGGGCGCCAAAACGCAGCACTTCAGGCAAGTCGGGGTCCAGTGGAGAACCGATCGGTTCGAACATCGGGTAGGTTTCCCCCGCCTCATCGCCGCTCGCTTTTTCGATCTTGACCCTCAGATCGTACCAGGCAGCCTGACCGGTCACCGGATCGGAGTTCGAATAGCGATAACCGCCGCCGCGCTGCGGCAACAGTTCCGCGATCAGATGATTCAACAGGAAACCCTGGGTTGCCTCCGGCGCATCGTGATCGAGCATCCATGCGCCGCGGCGCTTGCCGATTGCGTTCCAAGTCCACACCGTGTCCGGGTTCACGCCTTCCATGGTCCGCACTTGAGCTTTTACGCGGCCGATATGACTGGAAATCCAGATCCAGTCATCGTCCTGAATGCCGAGCGCCTCGGCCCGTGTCCGGCTCATATAGAGCCGGTTCTGGGCTGTAATTTGCCGAAGCCAGGCATTCTGCGACCCCCAGGAATGATACATGTGCATCGGGCGCTGGGTGATCGCGTAAAGCGGGAATTCGCTTTCATCCAGCATCGTGCCCTCGAAGGGCGGGTACCAAAAGGGCAACGGATCGAAGAATGTCTTGATGCGTTTGCGATGATGAACCGGCGGCACGGTGGTCCCATGGCCATCGGCCGCCAGTCTGAATTTCTGCAATGTCTCCAGATAAAGCTGGAAAACCACCCGGGTTGGTGAAAGACGGAATCCCATGGAGACGGCAAAATCCAGGTATCCCTTGTTGGCGTGTTTGAAATATTTTTGGTGAGGTTCGAGTTCGTGAAACCAAAAGCAGTCATTCTCTATATATTTTTCAAGTTGCCTGGGATTGGGCTTGCCCTTGCCGATTGATTTTCCGTCTTCACCGCGCCAGCCGGAAAGCGGCCCCATACCAGGTTTGCGCTCATGGTTGATTATGTAATCGGGATAACCGCCTGGATATTTCGGGCTTCCATTTTCGTTGACGAAGGCCGGCAGGTTGAGCCGGGCGCCGAGGTCTATCAGAACGTCCTGAAACGGCCGGACGTTCCGGTCGGGCTCAACAACAGGCTGGCGGATTGAATCCGCCGGTCCGTCGGCTTCGGATATGGGCCGGTCGAGCAGTGATATACAGTCCCACCTTTCCAGATAGGTCGTATCAGGCAGGATAAGATCAGCGTAGGGAACCGTTTCCGAATAATAGGCATCCGAATAGATGATTTTCGGGATTTTGTATTCGCCGGTCTTTGGATCTTTAGCGGTCAGATGTTCGAGTGTGTCAGGCACATTCATGGACGAGTTCCAGCCCATGTTGGCCATGTACATGAACAGCACGTCGATCGGATAGGGATCACCCTTCGCGGCGTTTGAAATGACCATATGCATCATTCCGTGGGCAGCCAGAGGTGCATCCCAACTGAAGGCTTTGTCGATACGTTGTGGTTGATGGTCTTCGTCGATGAGCAAATCTTCCGGTCCGGTGGGGAAGCCCAAATGCGGCCCGCCCAGTGGCTCGCGCGGGGCGACCTGGCCAGGCTTTCCGTAAGGTTTGAGCCAGGGCGGTGTCTGCTTGGGGTAGGGTGGCTTGTAGCGAAAACCGCCGGGGCAATCGATCGAGCCCAGCAGGATCTGAAGAATGTGGATAAGCCTGCAAGTATGAAAACCGTTCGAGTGGGCCGAGATACCGCGCATGGCGTGCATCGAAACCGGACGGCCAATCATCTTGTCATGCTTGCGCCCGGCCCAGTCTGTCCAGGGAATATCGAGCACGACCTCTTCTTCAAAGGCGGCATGGGCCAACTCTGCCGCGATGCGCCGAATGTCGTCAGCCGCAACGCCGGTTTCATCCGATACCGAATCCGGTGAATAGCGTTCATCGAGAAAGCGTTCCACCAGGAGCTGGAGCGCAGGGACAGCCTTGCGCCCGTCGGCCAGTTCAAACTCTCCGTTCAAGGCCGGCGTGATATCAGGAAGCTCGGCATTTTTGAGCTTATTGCTGATCTGGTCGTAGGCGAGCGGATTACCTTGCTTGTCACGTGCGAACAGGCCGTCATCCTCGCCCCCCTCGTTCTGGATGACGAGCCAGGCCGCGTTGGTATAGCGCACCTGATAGTCGATATCTATTTTCCGGTTCTTGATGAGTTCGTGGATGAGAGCGCCGACAAAAAGGCCGTCGGTGCCGGGTTTTATCCCGACCCATTCATCGGCAATCGCGGTGTAGCCGGTGCGCACGGGATTGACTGCAACGAATTTGACGCCGCGATTCTTGAGTTTACCGATGCCTATCTTAATCGGGTTGGAGGCATGATCCTCGGCCACTCCGAACATCATGAAATAGCGGGTATGCTCCCAGTCAGGATCGCCGAACTCCCAGAAGGATCCGCCGAAGGTATAAAGGCCGGCGGCTGCCATATTGACTGAGCAAAAGCCCCCATGGGCGGCATAATTGGGCGTGCCATACTGTATCGCCCACAAGCCGGTCAGTGACTGGGACTGATCACGGCCCGTAAAAAAAGCCAGTTTTTTAGGATCCCTGTTGCGGACCTCTCCAAGCCACTGGGAGGTGGTCTTGAGGGCTTCCTCCCAGGTGATTTCCTTGAATTCGCCAGATCCTCTGGGTCCTACTCGCAGCAACGGCGCTGAAAGCCTCGCTGGCGAATAATGCTGCATGATGCCCGCGGCGCCCTTGCCGCATATCACGCCGCGGTTGACCGGATGATCCCGGTTGCCTTCGATATAGCGAACAGTCCCGTCCTTGAGATGGACTTTAATCCCGCACCGGCACGCGCACATGTAGCAGGTGGTCGTCTTGACCTCATCCCCAACCGGAACAGATGTCTCAATCTTAGGCTGCATAAATGGGCCTCACTTTAGCTCATGGATGCAGTCAATGAGTCCATGAGCTGGTTTGCCGTCAGATATGACGGTGCTGTTTGGGATATACTCCCACCTATGGAGTGAGATAAATAAGACTGTATATCGAGACGATTAGTCTCGTTTGATAACATAATGCTCAACCTGCATTCAATGCACGGCATTGGGGGAATCAAGAAATTTACCCAGTTTTTTTTATCAACATGGACAGAGCGATACAATTAGGTATCAATCGCGCAAACATGTACCGGAATTTGCCGCTGTTGCGGCGGGAAGAACAAGTGCCAATGGCCGATGCACAGCTAGATGCGACGGGTCTTAAATGCCCAATTCCCGTGCTCAAGGCGCTCAAGTTAATTAAAAACATGACGGGCGGCGAGACATTTGAAGTGCACGCCACAGATCCTGGTTCGGTGGCGGATTTTGAAGCCTTTTGCGCGGCGGGAGGGCACGAGCTGCTGGAACAGACCCGCGAAGGCGAGGTGTTCCGCTTCCTCATCAAAGTGGTCGAGGGGAAGAATTAACTGTCCACAGACCCTACTGCTTTTTCTTCGGCTTCAACGTTTCGATGAAGGCGGTAATATTGCGTACATCCTTCTCCGTCAGTTCCACCGGCTGCGCGTTGGGCGGGAGGTCGGGCCGGATTCGTCCCACGCCCTTGATCGACAGGAAAGCGGGATGCGGGCGCCGTGCGAAGAAGGTCCGAAAACGCTCCTTGTAGTCGGGCCGGCGCTTCACCAGCAGCTGGAACGATGGCGTTGAGGATATCCCGCCACTAGGATTGAAATCGCCGACCACATGACAGCGCGTGCAATGCTGTTCAGCGACCTTGCGCCCCTCACCGATATTGCCCTTTTCCTGTGCTGCCAGCGGGGTTGCGCCGGCGGACAGCAGCACGGCTGTCACAGCGATGGTCAATCTCATGGTTCAATTCCTCCAATCGCGAACTATAGTTCGTGACCGGAGGAGGGGCAAAATTCTCTTTACGAGTGGAGTCCGAAAACTTGGCATTGCGTCTGGTGATCGTGACGCGATGCGACTAACTTTATCCCTCGGGTCAGGTCATCCGGTCTCGCCCATCTGTCGGGAGATATTATGAAAGAAGTCGTTATTCTGGACGGGGTGCGCAGCCCAATCG
>CAXMMX010000162.1:0-5047 GCA_964194535.1 uncultured Alphaproteobacteria bacterium
ATCTATGACGAGATTTTCCAGCAGGATAAGGTCCAGCATATTCTGGTGCGTCACGAGCAGGGCGCGGTGCATGCCGCTGAAGGCTATGCGCGCTCGACCGGCAAGCCGGGCGTTGTTCTGGTGACCTCAGGCCCTGGTGCGACCAATGCCGTCACCGGTCTGACCGATGCCTTGATGGATTCCATTCCGATCGTCTGCATCACCGGCCAGGTTCCAACGCATCTCATTGGCAATGACGCCTTTCAGGAATGCGACACGGTTGGCATCACGCGCCCCTGCACCAAGCATAATTACCTGGTCCAGGACGTGAAAGATCTCGCCCGTATCCTGCATGAGGCATTTTATGTTGCCATGGCGGGCCGTCCAGGTCCGGTCCTGGTCGATATTCCGAAAGACGTTCAGTTCGCTTCGGGCGAATATGTCAATCCATCCAATGTGCGCCACAAGACGTACCGGCCGCAGGTGGCGGGAAATCAGGATGCAATCCGCGCAGCGGTCGAATTGATGGAGGGCGCCAAAAAACCGATCCTCTATACCGGTGGCGGCGTCATCAATTCCGGTCCTGGCGCCAGCCAGCTTCTGCGCGAGCTTGCGCGGCTCACAAATTTCCCTGTCACTTCGACACTCATGGGCCTGGGCGCATTTCCCGCATCAGACAAGCAGTGGCTTGGCATGCTCGGCATGCACGGCACCTATGAAGCCAACTGGGCCATGCATGATTGCGACGTGATGGTCTGCATCGGCGCGCGGTTTGACGACCGTATCACCGGCAAGATCGATGCCTTCTCGCCGGGGTCGAAAAAGATTCATATCGATATAGACCCGTCGTCGATCAACAAGAATGTGCGTGTGGACCTGCCCGTCATTGGCGACGTTGGACACGTCATGGAAGAAATTATTCGCGTGTGGAAGGCGCGCGCGCCGGTAGTCGATAAAGCCGCGCACAAGGCGTGGTGGAAGCAGATCGATGAATGGCGGGCGAAGAAAAGTCTCAACTACAAGGCGCGCGATGATGTCATCATGCCGCAATATGCCATCGAACGGCTGTATGAGCTGACCAAGGACAAGGACACCTACATTACGACCGAGGTGGGCCAGCACCAGATGTGGGCGGCGCAGCATTATCACTTCGAGGATCCGAACCGTTGGATGACCAGCGGCGGGCTCGGCACCATGGGCTATGGACTGCCGGCAGCCGTTGGTGTGCAGATGGCGCATCCCGATGCGCTCGTCATCGATATCGCCGGCGAGGCGTCGGTGCAGATGACCATGCAGGAAATGTCGACGGCCGTGCAGTATGATCTGCCGATCAAGATCTTTATCCTGAACAACGAATATATGGGCATGGTGCGCCAGTGGCAGGAATTGCTGCATGACGGGCGCTACGCACACACCTATTCCGAGGCGCTGCCCGATTTCGTGAAGCTGGCCGAAGCCATGCAATGCGTCGGCATTCGCGCTGAAAAGCCATTCGAGCTTGATGCCGCCATCAAGGAAATGATCAAGGTCGACAAGCCGGTGCTGTTCGACTGCCGCGTCGAGAAGATGGCCAACTGCTTCCCGATGATCCCTTCGGGCGAAGCGCACAACAACATGTTGCTGGGTGACGCCGAGGATGAAGGGGATATCAAGGAAGCTATTTCGGAAAAAGGAAAGGTGCTGGTTTAGTCCGGACCTGGCCACAAGATCGCAAAGAAATCAGTAAAGTTCAGAAACGGCGAAATACATGAATACGTCACCGGCGCAAAGCCACTATCCCAGCCAGACTGTTACGGAAAAGGATGAAGTCCACACCCTGTCAGTGCTGGTGGACAATGAGCCGGGCGTTCTGGCCCGGGTCATCGGACTGTTTTCAGGGCGTGGCTATAACATCGATTCACTGACTGTCTCGGAGACGGAGCATGAGGTGCATCTCTCGCGCATCACCATGGTGACGACGGGCACTCCGATGGTTATTGAACAGATCAAGAATCAGCTGGAACGCCTGGTGCCGGTGCATACGGTTATCGATCTGACGGTCGTCGGCAATCCGATGGAGCGTGAACTGGCGCTCATCAAGGTGGCCGGCAGGGGCGAGGCCCGCGTTGAAGCCCTGCGGCTGGCGGAAGCCTTCCGCGCGCAGGTCGTTGACGCCTCTACCGAGCACTTCGTATTCGAGATCACCGGGCGGCTGAACAAGATCGAACAGTTCATCACCCTCATGCAGCCGCTTGGTCTCGTTGAAGTGGCGCGCACGGGGATCGCCGCCATTGGCCGCGGCAAGGAAGCGATGTAAAGGTACTTGCCAAGAGCTTTCATCTGAAATCAAACGCTTACAACAAAGACATATAAGGGGCATGTATCATGCGCGTTTATTATGATCGCGACGCCGATCTCAATCTCATCAAATCGAAGAAGGTCGCCATTGTCGGCTATGGGTCTCAGGGTCATGCCCATGCGCTGAATTTGCGCGACTCAGGCGTCAAGGATGTCGCCGTGGCGCTGCGCAAGGAGTCAGGCTCGGTCAAGAAGGCGGAAGGCGAGGGTTTCAAGGTGATGACCGTCGCTGACGCGGCCAAGTGGGCCGATGTGGTCATGATGCTGACGCCCGATGAGTTGCAGGGCGATATCTGGACCAATGACTTACGTGACAATATGGGTGAAGGATCAGCGCTGCTATTCGCCCATGGCCTGAACATTCATTTCAACCTGATTGAGCCGCGCGCCGACATGGATGTCTGCATGGTCGCGCCCAAGGGTCCTGGCCATACGGTGCGTTCCGAATATGCACGCGGCGCGGGCGTTCCATGCCTGCTGGCGATTGACAAGGATGCGTCCGGCAACGCCCATGATTTGACGCTCTCCTACGCAGCGGGCATTGGCGGGGGACGCGCCGGAATCATCGAGACCACCTTCCGCGAGGAATGCGAGACCGACCTGTTCGGCGAGCAGGCGGTCCTGTGTGGTGGTTTGGTCGAGCTGATGCGCCAGGGGTTCGAGACGCTTGTGGAAGCGGGGTACGCGCCGGAGATGGCTTATTTCGAGTGCGTCCACGAGGTGAAGCTGATTGTCGATCTCATATATGAAGGCGGCATTGCCAATATGAATTATTCGGTCTCCAATACGGCCGAGTATGGCGAATATGTTTCCGGCCCCCGTGTCGTGAACCAGTCGAGCCGCAAGGCCATGAAGAACGTTCTGGACGACATCCAGAAGGGCCGTTTCACCAGGGACTGGATGCTGGAAAACAAGGTCAACCAGACATCGTTCAAGGCGATGCGGGCGGAGTGCAATGCCCATGAGATGGAAGAGATTGGCGCGAAACTCCGCGCCATGATGCCGTGGATTGCCGAAGGCGCGCTTGTCGACAAGGACAAGAACTAGCCGCTCTGCATCATTGCGGGGAGTTCAAACGCCCGGTCTCGTTTGGCCGGGCTTTTTATGTGCCCAGTGCAACCTTGACCGCGGCCTTGATGGCATCGACTCGTTTCGCGAATTGATGGTCTTGAGCAAACCCATCCAGAACACCCAGCGATTTCAGGGTTGATAACGCCCGTCCGCCAAGGCCCACCATGAAACAGGTCTCATGCTCTTCGCGGGCCTGCTCTATCAATTCCTCCATCGCCAGCGCCGCGCTTGTATCGACATGGCCTGCTTCGGTGAAGTCGTAGATGATCGCCTTGTGTCCGGCAGCCTCCGCGCCGATGCGCGCCGACAACTCGCGCGCTGATGCATAAGAGAAAGATCCGCGCAAAAAGACGATGGAAACATTTCCGTTGGCCTTTCGCAGTTCCTTGCGCTCGGCCTGGGTGAGCGGGCTTTCGCCGTCAGGGAGCGCAAGCTTCGTCACGCCTTCGAGCTGCTCCTGCTCCTGCCAGAGCGCAGTGGCGAAGCTGGCGAGAATAATGTCGACCGCGACTGCCGTTATCAGGTCGACAAATATGGTCAGGCCCATGGTTATGAACATGATGATGACCTTGTCGCGCGGTGCACGCATGACACGGCGCAGATAACCCCAATCGATGATATCCCAGCCGACTTTCAGCAAAATTCTGGCCAGCGCCGCATGGGGTATCTTTTCCGCGAGCGGTCCAAGGCCCATGACCAGGGCCAGCAGCACCAGGGCATGTAATGCGCCGGAAATGGGCGAGCGCCCGCCGGCACGCACATTGACGACTGTCCGCATCGTCGCGCCCGCACCCGGCAGTCCGCCGATCAGTGCCGAGACCATGTTGCCGATACCCTGGCCAATCAGTTCACGGTTCGAGTTATGGCGGGTTCAGGTGATCGAGTCGGCGATAAGAGATGTAAGCAGACTGTCGATAGAGCCCAGAAGCGCCAATGTCATTGCGCCTCCAACAACGCCGGCCAGACGCTCAAACGGGACCTGGGGCATGGAGAGTGCTGGTAGCCCGGTCGGCACGTCACCAATTATGGGGGCCCCGGAAAATACGAAAATGCCACTGAGCGTACCCACAACCAGTGCGGCGAGAGGCGGGGGCAAGTAGGCCCGCAGGCGCGAAGGCCAGAAAATCATGATCGCGAGCGCCAGCGAACCAATCGCCAGTGCGTCCATATTCAGTGCGCCGGGGATTTCCGGCCAGCTATTGATTGCACCCAGCGGGCCAGATTCGGATGTTGGCAGTCCAAAAAAGGGAAGGGTCTAGATCAGGATGATGATCACTCCGATACCGGACATGAAATCCGTTTACCCCGGTTCGATTCCGGGCGTGGCCTCCACTTGTTTTTCCATAAATACCAATTACTTAACGACTTATATTTGTGCGATAAAGGGCCTATTTCATGTCGCGCATGTTGCAATATATTCCCCTTATGTTTCAATGGTTCTCACTTTGTACCATTAGCTCCATGCAACATGACTGCGACATGGGCTGCGTTTTCTTGCAACAAGGAAAGGGGCCAGCGCCAATGCTGACCCGTTCATTTCCTGTGTGCCTGTGACGCGTTCATATCAATATTGCGTGAGACACCGGCGACGCAGGCCTTTTCATAGTAGTATCAGCCCAAGTGCCCGGCTGCCCCTCATGTATTCTAGTATGCTGGGCAT
>CAXMMX010000163.1:0-9979 GCA_964194535.1 uncultured Alphaproteobacteria bacterium
GCCGATGATCATGGGCGAGAGCACATTCCCCTCTATCAGTTGCCCAATCATAAAGACGCTCAACACGGCAGCGACCAGATGCCATTCGGGCCAGAACTGAACAACGGCCACCGCACCTCCAACGACGAGCCCGACGGCAGGCCCTACAAAGGGTACGAAGGAGACAAGCCCCGCGCCAAGTCCTATCAACAGGCCGAAATTCAGTCCAATCAGCGTCAACCCGATGACATAGAAAACCCCAAGGATCACGAGAACGGTCATCTGACCGCGCACAAAACCCGAAATAACGTCATTAATATCACGGCCGATCTGGTGAATGGTGTCGGCGTGATCGCGCGGCAGCCAATCGGAGATGTGCTGCATCATCCGGTCCCAATCGAGCAGAAGATAGAATGTCACCACCGGCGTGATGACAATGAGAGCAAAGAAATTCACCACCGCCAGACCGCCGCTCCACACGGACGAGATAAGCTGGCCCGTCCAGCCGGCAGCTTTTTGCGCGAATTCCTTGACCGTGCCGTCAAGCCCCAGATTTTTGCTGGTCCACTGATCACCGAACCAGCGCTCCAGATAGCTCACGGCGAGATCGCGCAGCGACTGAAAATAACCTGGAAGCCGCGACACGAGATCGATCAACTGCTCTGCCAGCAGTGGCAGAAGGAAGACGAGGGAGAGAATGACCAGCAACCCGAACACCAGGACGATGACAATCGTCGACCAAAGCCGGGAGAAGCCCAGAGCTTCCAGCCGGTCGGCCAGAGGGTCGAGTAAATAGGCAATTGCCGCGCCGACTACGAAGGGAAGCAGAATGTCATGCAGCACCACCACAAATAGCAGCAATGCGGCCATCGCCCCGATCCAGAACAATGTTTGTTTGCTTGCACTCATGAACCGGTTACAGGCTCCTTGTTGCGGCGCATTCGTGTTTTCCCTCTTTTATAGCGCGCCGGCCGGCGTACAGTTTGCCGTGGCTCTTCATAGGACGCCATGTGGACAAGCCATTTCACCAGATAGGTTGCAGCAGAAAGGATGGTTAAACCGCCTATCATCCAGACCATAACTGCAGCGACCTTTTCCAGACCCAGCTCAAAACCCAAATCGCCCAGCACCACCGCCGCCAGGACAATCTGCCCAACCGTGTTGGCTTTAGAGATCATAAGCGGTCGCATGGGCATAGGACGCGCAAGTAACATTGACAGCAAAATGGCGCCAATGATGAGGATATCGCGGCTGACGACTGTGATCACGAGCCAAACAGGCAGATGAGAGGATTGACCCAGCACCACATAGATACTGACCAGCAACGCCTTGTCGGCAAGCGGGTCCAGATAGGAGCCAAGTTCGGTCTCCCAGCCAAAGTGCTTGGCGAGAAATCCATCCAGGCCGTCCGACACGCCGGCAATGATGAACAGCAAAAACGCCGTCTGCATCCGCCCTTCGAGCATGAACCAGATCACTATCGGCACCAGGAATATCCGGAACACCGTTATAATATTAGGTATATGCAAGCTATCCGCCACCTGTCCGGCCATTTTCCAGACCGTTCCATAAAATTCAAACTACCGCGCGAATCTGACTCCCTCCAGAGCAGGTTTGCTGAATTCGATTTCAATTGCCACGCAAGATCAAAGATTCATTGCCTCCATGCAACGAAAGCCCGTGAGGAGCAAGGGCCTTGGAGAGGCGTTCCGCCCCACCGGGAAACTCAAACACTACCTGGGCTGTGCGTGCGGAAAGCGATTTAACATCAAGCCCATCCACGCCGGGCACCTTGACGAGCCGCGCGCGGATATCGCGCCATTGCCTCATCCCGGCAAATTCCACGACGACCTCGAGCCCGGTTGGCGCGGCATCCGCCCCTGCCACGCCGGCAGGCGAGTGGACCAGTTTCCAGCGTCCCTCAAGCACTGCGAGCGTAATCACCGCGGCGCGCATCGCGCTCGTCTTCATGTCTCGCTTGTAGATGGGCTCATTACGCGCAAGCGAGACAGAGCCCACACCATCGACACCGAACAAACGTGTGGTCAGCGTTTGGCCATCCGCCGTTGCTTCAGCAATGGCCAGAACCAGCTTTCCGGCCTTGTACTTGTTGCGCAGCGCCACATAAGCCTCGATATCGCCGCCGAGAAGGCTTGAGAGCGTCTCTATGGTGAAGGACGGTCCGGCGCGGGCAAGACGCACCGGAACGATGGCATGCGCCAGATCAAGTCCGTTCCAGGCAGTGCGCCAGGGATCGCGCCCGGTATGATTGATCTTGCCCTTATCGATGTAGACAGGCAGCACGGCGATGGGTTCGCTTTGCTGGTCGGTGATGATGAGGCCTTTGCCCGAGAGCAGTTTTCGCACCCCGTCTGCACTGAAGGTGAAGTCCAGCGTCGCCAGATACCTGGTGGCGGAATTTCGCTCGCGGCGCACTGAAAATCCTTTGAGGACATCATCAATCGCTGCAGCCTTGACGTCGGGAAGCCGGTCGAAGCTGTTAAAGGGTATGATTCGCCGGAACACCGTGTCCAGCGCCTGTCGCTTGGCCAGCGCCAGCGCTTGTTTTTTGGCGGTAACAGCGTCCCTAGCTTTCATGCTCACCGACAGCTTCGCTACCGTGTAGACGCCTTTCTCCTGTGCCCGGGCAGGCACGGAAAATGCGATAAGCAAGAGGCACAAGGCAAGCAGCCAAGACGCTCTGAATATTACAGAATCGTATTTCATATTCCGGAAAGATATACGAGACATTGGGTCTTTTAAATGTCCAAATGAGCCGCTTCATGTTCCCCCTCGCCTGTTGACATTCGCTGCGTACGCTTCCATGCCGCTTGACGTGACGGGCTTATACCAATTCTCGGTGATAGTGACCTATTTCATGGATCATAGCGGCTCATTCGGGCAAGCGCGGTGCGCAGCGCGATACTGTGTATCGGGCAAGCGGCGCAACGCACCCGATGGGCCGCTATGATCCACCCGAAGGGCCGGGCGCTTTTTTCCGCCAGTTGCGTTGCGCGCCGCTTATGGTACAGGTACCACCGCGCGGCACGCGCCTTCCTGGCGGGTAAAATCGCTCCGGTGAAATAGATCACTATCAACGAGACCTGGTATGAGCCTTCGATGAAGGACAGGCACGATCCTTTTTGAGTAACAGACCAGGTGTAACATCAATGGCGAACAGCGATTCACCTGAGAGCAATGAAGGCCTCACCTATGCCGGCTCCGGCGTGGATATCGACGCCGGCAATGCGCTCGTTGACGCGATCACGCCCCTGGCCGCCAGCACCACGCGGTCCGGTGTCATGGGGGCTATCGGCGGATTTGGCGGCCTGTTCGATCTCAAGGATGCCGGGTTCAAGGATCCTGTGCTGGTGGCGGCCAATGATGGTGTCGGTACCAAGCTCAAGATTGCCATCGAAACCGGGCGTCATGATACGATTGGTATCGATCTGGTGGCCATGTGCGTCAACGATCTCGTGGTTCAAGGCGCTGAGCCATTGTTTTTCCTGGATTATTTTTCGTGCGGCAAGCTCGACACCAATGTCGCGGAACAGGTGATCGCTGGAATAGCCGAAGGGTGCAAACAGGCCGGTGCAGCGCTCATAGGCGGGGAAACCGCAGAAATGCCGGGCTTGTATGCCGCTGGCGACTATGACCTGGCGGGATTCTCGGTTGGCGCCGCTGAACGCCGTGATCTCCTGCCCAGGGCGGATATCGAAAACGGCGACGTGCTGATTGTGCTTGCCTCATCGGGCATCCATTCCAATGGTTTTTCGCTTGTCCGAAGGATTGTGGAAAAATCGGGATTGAAATGGGACGCGCCAGCCCCTTTCGCGCCTGACGCTTCTCTGGGAGAGGCGCTGCTGGAACCGACACGGATTTATGTACACGCCGCGCTTGCCACTATTCGCGAAACCGGCGGTGTAAAGGCTCTCGCCCATATTACCGGGGGAGGGCTGCCGGAAAATTTGCCGCGGGTTCTGCCTGGCGGTTCAGCTGCGCATATCGATTTGAGCAAACTCACAGTGCCCGCAATATTCGGCTGGATAGCTGAGCAAGGCGGAGTTTCGCAAAAAGAAATGCTACGGACCTTCAATTGCGGCGCTGGGTTGGTGCTAGTGGTTTCCGCGACAAGCGCCGGCGACGTCATTGGCGTTCTTGCCAAGGCTGGCGAGACGGCTTTTCATCTTGGGGTTATCGAAGCGCAGCAAGGCGGTGAACGGGTCCGCTTTTCCGGCAATCTGGACTTCGCATCATGAGTGCACGCAAGCGTGTCGGGGTGCTGATATCAGGGCGCGGCAGCAACATGTCTGCCTTAATAGATGCATGTAAAAAACCAGATTATCCTGCTGAAATTTCTACTGTTATTTCCAATCAACCAGATGCGCCAGGGTTGGAATTGGCCGCCAAATCCGGCATTCCAACGCACATAATCGATCATAAGATCTACCCCACTCACGAAGCGTTTGAAGCGGACCTCGACGCCGCTCTGAAACAGGCAAAAATCGATCTGATTTGTAATGCAGGCTTCATGCGGCTTCTGACCAAAGGTTTCGTTGAAGACTGGCGCGACCGGCAGCTCAACATCCACCCCTCCCTGCTGCCCGTATTCAAAGGCCTCCATACACATGAGCGGGCGATCGAAGCGGGGGTAAAAATCAGCGGTTGCACGGTGCATTTTGTACGCACGGAAATGGATACAGGTCCGATCATCGCGCAAGCCGCCGTTCCGGTATTGCCCGATGATACAGCCGATGATCTGGCCAAGCGAGTACTGGAAGCCGAACACAAGCTCTACCCGCTGGCATTGAAACTGGTGGCATCGGGCGAAGCGCGTGTGGAGAACGAACGCGTGGGCTTCAACAAGAGCCAGACAATACACGGTCCCTATATAGCGCCCTGGTTCGATTAGGGTCCGGACGTTAAGCGGCATTAGGCCGCGTCGCCATGACGCAGTGCAACACGCTAACCGTATCTGTCTGCAGATGTGGACAATATGAAACGGCAGATGGTACTAGATTCAGCCTTGCTTCTAAGAACATTGCCGCCATATCCGGCAAAAGGCACGTGTGGAGCCTTCCGCGCATTGAATGGTCATTGAAGGGCACCAGATGACAACCGCATATTCTCATGCACATGGACTTGGCGAAGAGCAGAGCATTTGGTTCAAGCTCTCGCCGCTTATGAATGCGGAAAACCCGATGCAGATTCTCATGAGGCTGTCCGAGAAATATGGCGGCGTCATCCCGATCAACCTGAAGAACCAGCGCGTGATTCTGCTGTCGGATGTGGAACATTTCAAACGCGTGCTCGTTGAGAATACCGACAACTACACCAAATATTTCGACGGTATGCGCCCGGTGTTCGGCAAGAGCATGATCACCGTCGATGGCGCCTTGTGGCAGAAAATCCGCAAGCCTCAGCAGGCCGCTTTTCACCCGAACATGTTCGAGGAATATTTCCCCTTCCTCATGGAGGCGATCCGCACAAAATCGGAAATCTGGGCCGAATTCGCCAAATCCGGCGAGACGGTGGAAATGGTTGAGCAGACCTGGACGCTCGCCGCCGACATGGTTTGCAAGGCGCTGTTCGACCGCGAGATGCCGTTCAACCCGCATTTCGTGTTCGGCATGGTTAAGACCTACACCAACGTGATGAACCACAAAGAAATCCGTCTTAAAAAGGTTTCCGGTGAACTTGAGGAAGTGACCGACGCCGAGGCCGCAAAGGCCATGGAACACTGGGCCAAGGTGCCGGACTCCATTCTCGGTGCGCCGATCATCGAGGAACGGGAAAAGACGCTGCTCAACATGATTCTGGAAGCCGAAGCCAATCCAGATTTCCCCGAGTTTGACCATCAGCAGGTGGTCGACGAGATGAAGCAATATCTGTGGGCCGGCACCGAAACGACCGCGCTCACTCTGGCATGGTGCCTCTACCTTCTTTCGCAGAACCCGGGAGTGGCAGACAAAATCCGCGCCGAGGCAAACGAGATTTGCGGCGACAAGGAACCGACATGGGATCAGGTCGCCCAGTTGAGCTACACGCGCCAGGTCCTGCAGGAGACCATGCGTCTTTATCCGCCGATATGGGCCTTGATACGCGTCGCCGCAGGCGACGATGTCATCGATGGCCACGAAATCCATAAAGGCGACAAGATCGTGATGTGTACCTACCTCACCCATCACAGCCCGAAATACTGGAACGACCCGGAAGAATTCCGGCCTGAACGCTTCTCACCCGAACGTATGAAAAAGCGGACCAAATATTCCTACCTGCCCTTCTCGGCCGGCAAGCGCGCCTGTATCGGCGGGGCGCTGTCGCAGATTGAGAATATGCTGGCGCTGGTCACGCTGCTGCGCCGTTTCGATCCTGAATATGTGGGCGAGGTGCCGGCCAAGATTCAGTCGACCGTGACGCTGTGCCCCAAGGGCGGTCTGAACTTCAGGATCAGGGACCTGGCCAAGACGTAAGCTGCGTCAGCATTGTCAGAACATCACTTCGGCTGCCGCGACGCTTTACCCTCCCAGGCTTGCGGATTGAGCGGAAAAGTCGGCTCACCGCCCCCCACGATACACATCACCTGATTGACGGCGAAGCGAGTTTGCGCCGTCGCTGTCGCGGTTGTCAGCCCGGCTGTGTGCGGCGTGAAAATGACGTTATCCTGCGCAAACAAAGGATGGCTGCCGGCCAGGGGTTCAGGATAGGTCACATCTATCCCGGCACCGAAGAGATGACCCGAGGCAAGCGCTTGCGACAGTGCATCATAATCGAGGATTTGACCGCGCGCGGTGTTGATGACCACAGCCCCCCTGGGAAGGAGCGCCAGCTCTCGCTTTGAAATAATTTCGCGCGTTTCATCGGTGAGTTCGGCGCAAATGCACAAAATACTCACCTGCCTGAGCATCTGGTCGAGATCATCGATCATCTGCGCGCCGACGGTGAGAGGAATACGCTTGTCCACATAAGGGTCGTGAGCAAGCACCCGGCAGCGAAACCCCGTGCCCAGCTTGCGCGCCAGCTCTGAACCAATATAACCAAGACCGAGAATGCCGACGCTGGAGCCTTCAAGCTCCAGAAAACTCACATTGGTACGCGCCGCCCAGCCAGAGGTGTCACGGGTTGCCCTGTCCCCCCATGTGAGCCGGTTCATGACGGCCAGCATCAGCATGATGGTGTGCTCGGAAACCGGCTTACGGCCAAATCCCAGATTATTGACCACGAGAATTCCGCGCTTCGTTGCGGCGGGAATATCCACATTGTCTGTGCCGAAGCCGGATGTGGAAATAACCACCAGCTCAGTTGCAGCATCCATCATGTCGGCGGTGATGCGCTCGGGCGTTCTTACCCAGATCGCCTGCGCGCCAGGAAGCTCTGCCATAACAGCCTGTGCATTTGTTGAGTCCACGACCACCAGATCAGCGCCCGCTTCCTCAAACAGCCGGTGGCCGATCCGGTCATACATCGGCATCCAAACGACGACCTTAGGTTTTGCCATGGGCATTCCCCTTATTCTTGTCAGTACTATTCGGATCGCACTTTCAGATGGACCTGATCCATACGTGATTGTCATGGAATGCGGCGCCGCCAAAGGGTGCCGCCTGATCCGCGCCGGTGAGCGTGTTGATGCCCTCCCCGCCTTCAAATTTGGCGTTCAAGGGAATTGCCTCGACGATCACCACGCCCTTCTGGACACCTTCATAGGATTTCGCGTGCAGGATGATTTCGCCCCGTTCATTGCCCATTTTGATACGGTCGCCATCGGCAATACCAAGTTCGCTCAGATCATCGGGATGGATCATGGCGACAGGTCTTCCTTCCTTCTCCTGTGACGTCGAAGTCTCTGAAAAAGTGCTGTTCAGATAATTGCGAGCAGGCGCGGTCACCAGCCGGAACGGATGGGTGTCGTCGCGTTCCTCCGTCACCGCCCAATAATCGGGAAACGCCGGGATATCACCGGCCGGCCCCATCGCTCCCACATGGGGCCAGGGTAAATTCCCCCAGTCGGGCTTGAAGCGGAATTTGCCGTCCGGCCACGAAAATCCATTACGATAATGGGCCGTATCAAAGTCCGGCTGGCAGTCGATCCACTTGTTAGCCTCCAATTCGGCAACGCTGCCCCAGCCCGACGCCTGCAAGGTGTGGTCAATCATCTCACGCGCGGTCATATCGAAGCCCGGGTGCTGCGCACCGACGCGTTTCGCCAGTGCGCAGATCACCTCATGGTTGGAGCGGCACTCTCCCGGCGCCTCCAAGAGCTTTGGTCCGAGCTGAATATGCTGATGTCCGCCTGCCTGATAAACATCGTCATGTTCCAGGAACATGGTGGCGGGCAGCACGATATCGGCCAGCTCGGCAGACTCGGTCAGGAATTGTTCATGGATACACACGAACAGGTCATCGCGCGCGAAGCCTTGCCTGACCTTGCGCTGCTCCGGCGCCACCGCGATCGGATTCATGTTCTGAACGAACAGCGCCGTAACGGGCGGACCATCGCCGATGTCTTGCGGATCATTGGTCAGCACCGCGCCAATGCGTGACTGATCGAGGGCCCGGACGCCCAGGTCATTCACATCCAGCCCCTCTATCATCGTCTTGTCCCAGTGATAGATCGCATTGTTGGAGTGAAACGCTCCGCCGCCTTCATGGGTCCACGCGCCGGTGACAGCTGGAATACAGCTTGCCGCATGCATATTCACCGCGCCATTGCGCGAACGGGTAAAGCCATAGCCGAGGCGGAAATAGCTCCTGGGCGTCTGGCCAATGAGCTGTGCGAAGTCTTCGATTTGCACAACGCTAAGCCCTGTGATGGCGCTCGCCCATTCGGGTGTCTTGTCTCTAAGATATGTTTCGAACTCATCCGGGTAATCTGTTGATTGGACAAGAAATTCACGATCTGCAAAACCATCACGAAACAGCACGTGCATCACGCCACATGCGAGCGCGCCGTCCGTCCCGGGCCGCAAGATGAGTGGTATATCAGCCTGCTGCATGGTGGCGTTATTATAGACATCCACCACGGCAATCCTGGCGCCGCGCTCCTTGCGGGCCTTCTGAGCATGGGTCATGACGTTGATCTGTGTGTGGACAGGGTTCGTGCCCCAAATCACCACCAGGTCAGCTTTTCCCATTTCCCGGGGGTCCGGCCCCATGAGCTTTCCGCAACCGGCAATAAAACCCGTTTGCGCCAAGCTCACGCAGATGGTCGAAAACATGTTTGAATATTTTTTGGCGTGGCGCAGACGGTTGATGCCATCGCGCATCACCAGACCCATGGTGCCGGCGTAATAATATGGCCACACGGCCTCCGCCCCGTAGCGGGTTTCCGCCTCCAGCATCTTTTGCGCCGTGATATCGAGCGCGTCGTCCCAGCTTATGGGCTCGAAGTCTTTCGAGCCCTTCTCGCCCTTGCGCCGCAATGGCGTCATAAGCCTGTCTGGATGGTGGATACGTTCCGCGTAACGCGCGACCTTGGCGCATATGACGCCGGCGGTGTAGCTGTTGTCTTTCGACCCACGCACACGGCCGATGCGATTGTCGTCCAGCAACTCCACTTCCAGCGCGCAGGTGGATGGGCAGTCATGCGGACAGGCGCTATAGCCTATGGGGACACGGGCATCCATGAGAAAACTCCTAGCAGATCGTTACAGAATAATGAATTTCTTCTCAAGCGTTCCCAAAAGCAAAACGGGCGGTCCATAAGACCGCCCCATTCAACCACTCTTCCACCCCTACGGCATAGATATTATTGAGTTTTTCAGGTTTTCAAATAAGCAATATTCCTCGCTAGGTCACAAAAAGGTCACGCGCACCTTAAGTTTTGTTCTCTTTGCGTCTTCCTAATGCAGTTTTGAGGGCTATGTCCACCTTTGATGCGGCATCCTCCTGCATGCCCGGCATGACATGTGAATAGAGGTCCAGCGTCACAGATATACTGGTATGACCGAGTCTCTCTTGGGCCACTTTGGGATGGATGCCTTCTCGGAGCAATTGCGTTGCA
>CAXMMX010000164.1:0-9283 GCA_964194535.1 uncultured Alphaproteobacteria bacterium
CCTGGGGCAAAGCGCAATATCATTTTCTCTCAAATCAGGCCGGCTGATGGCGGACCTCGCGCTGTTTGACATATGCGGCGGCAACGGCAACGGGAGACTTGAGTTCGATGCCACTGTGCCGGATTCCGCAATCCGCGTGACCGGTAAAATGACGGAAGTATCCGCCAGGACCTGCATCGAGATTTTCACAGCTGACAGCGCTCTTGAGGGCACGGCAAATCTGTCCGCCGATGTCACAAGCAAGGGCCGGACGGCCAAGGAGCTTCTCGAAGGACTGGGTGGAAAGCTGAGCGTATCGATGGTTGCCGGACAAGCGGACGTGGACGTCGCCAAGCTGGTGTCGAGACTGCAAACCGGACCGGTCAAAGGCTGGGACGCCGCGCGCGGCAGTGTGACCACGTTTAAGGCTTTGCAGTGCGAATTTTTCTTCCGCAATGGCGGCGCCTACACCAATTCCCTGAAAATAAACCTCGGGACCACGGATTTGACGGGCGAGGGTACGATAGATATGGCGGGCAGCGCGCTGGATATGCGCATGAAGATAATTGACCATCCTCCCGCCAAAAAAACACCGGCGGAAAAGAAACCTTCCCAAAGCCTGGCTGGTGCAATTGTCATCAAAGGGCCATGGTCGCAGCCCAGTTTCACTCTGGAGCCGTCCAAGTCGAGTGCCCATGTCACGTCGCCTCCGGTCGCTTCAAGATCGGCACGGCTGGGCAATAACTAGTGTCCGGACAAAAAGACACTCGCGGGGAGACAATTCATGAAACACTTGCCGATGCTGGGCGCAGCATTCGCCGCCGCACTGCTTTTGTCTTCTTCGGCCGAAAGCCTGGCGCAATCGGACAGCCAGCAGAGCCAGGCTGAAATCAACACCGGGACAAGTGAAAACAAGCCAGCATCGGATGAGGCAAAACCGGCGGCAGATGAAAAACCCGGCAAGCTCACGGTCGCCTCATGGGGCGGCGCATACTCTGAATCCCAGAAGCGCGCTTATTTCACACCCTTCCAGAACGAAACCGGCATTGAAATCAAGCTGGTATCGCACAATGGTGCCTTCGGCGCGTTGCTGGCCGAGGGGGGCGCGAGCCCGCCGAAGTGGGATCTGGTTGATCTCGGCCCGGCGATACTTGAGAGCGCCTGCAGGGATGGCAAACTGGAAAAAGTGGATGCATCTGTGCTGGTGGCCGCTGTTGACGGAACCTCCGCGCGCGATGATTTTCTCCCCGGCATGCTGCATGAATGCGGCGTTCCGAGCGTCGCCTGGTCATCGGCAATCGTTTTCGATAAACGCTCTTTCAAGAAGGCCGCGCCCAGGACGGCGAAGGATTTCTTCGACGTCAAACGCTTCCCCGGCAAACGCGCCTTGCCCCGGACTCCCAAATACACGCTGGAGCTCGCCCTGATGGCCGATGGCGTCGAGCCTGAGGAGGTGTACCAGATGCTGGCGACCCGGGAGGGTATTGCGCGGGCCTTGAAACGTCTCGAAGAAATCAGGGGCCATATTGTGTGGTGGGACCGGGCACACGAACCGCTCAAAATGCTGGCCAAACAGGACGCCGCGATGGCCATCGCCTTCAATGGCCGTATCTTTTCGGCCATCGTCGCACAGAACAAACCCTTCGGCCTCATATGGGATGGGCAGGTATATGACTTGGATCTGTGGGCCATCCCCAAGGGGTCGCCAAACAAGACATCGGCGCTAAAGCTCATCGCCTTCGCCACCAAGCCTGAACGCCTGGCGCGCCAGGCGCGCTGGTTCCCCTACGGGCCGGTGCGCAAGTCGGCACTGAAACTGATCGGCAAGCATCCGGAAGTCGATGTGAACATGTCGGATTACATTCCGACATCACAGATGAATTTCAAGCGCGCGCTGCGCATGGATGCGGCCTGGTGGACATCCCATGAAGCCGAGATGACAGAACATCTCAAGGTCTGGCGCATAGGAGATGGGGGATCGGCAAAATCGGGAGCAGACGCCGAAAGCGAGAACGCTTCGCGATAACCTCACGTCTTTAACGAGCAACCAACACGGCACAGTCTTGGCCTGAACTGCGCGTCTTGGCCTGAATCGTACTTCTGGGTATACGATAGGTCATGACCTATCGTCTTTTTTCCATAGTGCTGAAGATATTGCTGGCCTCTCTTCTCGTCGGCCTTGCATTGTCGAGTCTCAATATCACGGCCTCGCAGGTGCTTCAGGATTTCGGAATGTCCCCCGATCAGATCATGAATTATGCCCACAGAGGCTTTCGCTGGGCTTTGCCAAACATCATTCTGGGCGCTCTGATCACGGTCCCAATCTGGCTGGTGATGTATTTGTTACGCCCGCCGCGTGGCGATTGACGGGCTCACAGCCACTAGAAAGTGCCCTCCCAGGTCCCTCGCAAAAAGTTTGCCTGTCGCATATCTGCCACAAGTTGCCCCCCCCTCCCATCCCCCTCAGGGCGAATTATCCGGGCTGGAGAACGCTCATCGCGAGGGCATGATGTGGTAAAAAAGCATGCTTCTGGATTGCCGGTCCGCATCATGCGGGCGGGCCCTAGCCATTTGATACGCAATACATAAAACGTAAAACTGCGCGCCGCGCATGCCGGCAATGCTAAAGACGATCGGCGCCGGAGCCGTGCATCGCCCATGCATGGCTGATTCATGGCTCAGGACCGGACCGCGCCTCCTGACTGCGTCAAAAAAATGTCACGGAATGTAATGATCGATTGATTTGGAAATGGCCTTAAGCCATTCTCGAATGGCAGTGTGGCGGTCTAGAAACCCAACGTCATCGCGAGATGCCGGAGGTTTTCCGCCACGTTGAATGGGCCAAAGAGGGCGTTAAGGACCAGTCTGACGGCAGCGCTTTCATATGCGCACCGTCTGGTTCCGACGAGGTGATCTGGAACGCTTCCAGCGCCAAAAAGAAATGCGGGAACGGACTGTCGGCACGCCAGTGTCGGCAGTCCACTTCAGCAGACATTTCCCCACCACTCTATTCCAGCCTTAATTTGATGCTCAAAACCTTGTTTTTGAGCGGCAAATCGTGACACTTTCCTGAACGCGAATCGCAATGCTCAGGTCATGAACTCCTGCTGGCGGCCATGTCCCGTCACACAGATTGAGGGAAACATAAACACATGGCTCGGCAATTTACGCACTTTCATCTTCATCTGATCATCTGTGCGTGCCTGCTGACATCCCTTATGATGTTGTCTTATCCGGCCCGGGCGCAGAGGGCTCTCTCCTCGCAAACCCGAAGTGATATCACCGCTGCCCTTGGAGAGCGGAGCACAACAGGCGCAGCGGTGAAAAGCGAATATCATGAACTGAAAACCGATGGCGTTTCAGCCACGATTACCGTGCTGCGGACGAGCCGTCCGTTCCCCGCCGGCGGATCTGCTTTCGCGCAAATCAAGCTGAAGAATACGGCAAAAGCCAAGCGTGTCAGCGCCGAACTGGTTCTTGAAACGGACAGAGCAGACATCCGCGACGTCTCCGGCAGCTCGCTCACGATCCGTGAAGAAGGTACTGCGCGTATTGCCATGGTCGAAAAGATCGCCAAGGGCAAACCGCGCATTGTCATAGTCGAGGTGAGACTGCGCGAGGGGGAGCCAGGCACGGGCCAGGACGAGATGCAGAATAAATTGAAAGTTACCTTGCGCCAGCCTGGCGGAACCGGCGAGAGCGCGACTATGGGCTGGAGTGTCACCAATTGCGCCAGCGGGTTTTATTCTCAAATCGTCAAGGTGCGCGAAGGGTCAGGCGCGGGACTGGCCGACGCCATCAAGGCCGCCCGGTCCAAGGACCGTACACGGCCCGGGCGCTGGCTGTTCCCGCAGCGCCTCAAAACGTCCAAAGTATCGCGCAAATGCGTCCGCAGGGCGAAGCGCTGGAACAAGCGCAGCGGACGCCACTACTTCAGCTGCACCAAATATGAAACCATTGAACCGATGGCCGTGGGGACAATCACCCCGGTAAAATCAGAACGCAGTATCTTCAATTTCGCCTCCCGCTATGTTTCTGCCCGCGCCTATGACCGCGAACTCTCCCAGACGCGGGATTCCGGCTGGGCGGCAAATCGGGTATCACAAAATCTGCAGGGCTTTTTAAAGCAGAAAAACAATCCGGCGATTTGCACAGGCGCCATTCCTTTCCTCAACTATTTTGACAAACGCATGGAAGGTTTCGTCAAGCGCGCCAGCACTTTCGACGAAATGGCCGGCAAGTCCTGGAGCCTGGCACTGCTCAGAACCGCGGAGGCTGTCGAAGCCGCCAAATCCGACCCGGGCGGGCATCCAGGATGGGGAACCACGCCGCTCGATATTCCCGATTCCACATTTGAACCGACACTTCAAAATCAGGTTGAGACACTGGCGCAACTGACGACCAATGCCGAATTGATCCAGCAGATATCCAACGCAGACAACGCTTTTGCCGCATTGCGGGTGATGTCCACCGATTTGAAGGGCGCGGCGAAGTCCTCGTCAGAGTCTTCCCGCACGGCGCAGTACCGGGCGCTTTCCGCAATTGAGGCGGCCGACTATATCGGCACCGTGGCCCGCCACTATACGGATTTGCGCCATGCGCTTATCGTATCGATGGACACGATCCGTGAGGCCCATGCGGCAAACTGCACCTGCGGCGGCTAAGTCAGGCACAACATTTATGATGTTCATGACCTAAGCACTTCAATTATAAAGCTTTTTGGCCAATCTTTCTGGAATCGGCGTTAATCCGTTGTCGGAACATCCCGCGTTCCTTAAGGTTGCGGATTCTCTCATAATGTCCGGAAATCGGAAAATAACATTTTTGAATAGCCCCAAAATCGCCACATTTCCCCAGGAGTGGACATTTAGCTCCTTGATTCGGAAAGCTTTTCTTGTCTACCCCTTCGTATCGACCTTCGGGGCATTGACCCTGTGCGTCAAAGAGTCTTGCATGGCGGGCAGACAGCCCTCGTTGGCTAACTAGAGGGGGATTCCGCGCAGCAATGCGGCTTCTCCAAATTTTAACGGGTTGTCTGATGTTCAATCAGGGGGAGACGTGACCCATGAAAACCGAAGTCATTTGGCTTTTCATTTTCGTTCTCCTGTACTGGGCGTATTGCATCTACTGGGGAGTCCGGGGTGCAATGATGGCCAAGACAGCGAGTGACTATTTCTTAGCTGGGCGTAGTATTTCCATCTGGGTGTTTGTGTTGGCTGCGACAGCCACATCATTCTCAGGGTGGACGTTTATGGGCCATCCCGGCCTACTGTACCGGGATGGATTCCAGTACGCCTATGCTTCGTTCTACGCTATTACAATCCCGTTTACGGGGGTTATGTTCCTGAAGCGCCAGTGGATGCTGGGCAAACGTTTCGGGTTCGTGACACCTGGCGAAATGCTCTCGGAATATTTCCGCGGAGACGCTATTCGCATTCTCGTGGTTGTGGTGGCACTTTGCTTCTCAGTTCCATATCTGGGCCTGCAATTGCGGGCATCAGGGTTCCTGTTCAACGTTCTGACCCAGGACTTGCTATCGGTCGACGTTGGCATGTGGTTGCTGTCAGCGATCGTGTTCTTATATGTTGCATCGGGCGGTCTGCGCGCTGTGGCGTATGTGGATACGGTTCAGTGCGTTCTCTTGATGGTGGGCATTACCTTGCTCGGTCTCATCACGCTGAACGCAGTCGGCGGCTTTGAGAAGCTGAACCAAGGCATTGCCGCTCTTTCAAGCATGGACACCAAGCGGACACCTGACGGGTATAGCCATTACATTGCGATCCCGGGGGTCATTCAGTTCGTGAAAGGTCTGGGTGTTGAAAATCCGGTCGGTGGTGCATGGACAGGCATGATGGTTCTTACCTACATGTTCGCGCTTATGGGCATTCATTCCGCCCCGGCGTTCACCATGTGGTCCTTCTCGAACAAGAGCCCAGAACCTTTTGCACCTCAGCAGGTGTGGGCGTCCTCGTTCGGCATTGGCTTCATCCTGTTCATCTTTACCGCATTTCAGGGTCTTGGCGGCCATATGCTGGGCGCCGACCTTGCCTTTGCAGCTAAGTTCCCGGAACTCACCAACAATGTGATGGGCGAAGGACTTGCCGGTAAGGACCTGATGAAGTCCGCAGGCAAGCAAGGCATGCTGGTTCCACAGATCATCTATCTCATGCGCGATACAGCGCCTTGGATGGTGGGTCTGCTGGCCGTGTGTGCTCTGGCTGCCATGCAATCGACAGGCGCTGCCTATATGTCGACTGCTGGCGGTATGCTGACACGCGATATCCTCAAGCATTTCATGATGCCTAATGCTTCTCACGAGACCCAGAAGCTCTGGGGCCGTATCGGCGTTGGCGTCATCGTGCTTGCAGCCCTGGTGGTTGCCACGACCTCGAAGGACGCTCTCCTCCTGCTCGGCGGTCTGGCTGTTGCCTTCGGCTTCCAGATGTGGCCGTCACTGATGTCGGTGTGCTACTTCCCGTGGTTCACCCGTCAGGGCATTACGGTCGGTCTGTTCTTCGGCATTGTCGGCGTAATGTGCACAGAGACCATTGGTCAGAAATTCTTCGGTATCACGGCCTGGGGCCGTTGGCCGCTGACCATGCATTCGGCCTTCTGGGGCATGCTCTTCAATCTGGGTGCGGCATGTGCTATCTCCGCGGTTACCCAGAATGCGGATGACATGAAGCACAAGATGAAGTTCCACAAATTCCTGTCTGACCATGCCAGCCTGTCGGACGAGAAGCGCAAGCTGATCCCGACGGCATGGATCATCACGCTGGTGTGGTTCTTCTTCGGTATCGGCCCGGGCGCCGTGATCGGTAACACGATCTTTGGTAACCCGAACGATGCTGCCACCTGGATCTTTGGCATGCCCTCTATCTGGGCCTGGCAGATTCTCTGGTGGGCACTTGGTGTCTTTATGATGTGGTTCCTCGCCTACAAGATGGAGATGTCCACATTGCCGAGTAAAGAAGTCCAGGCATTGGTCGAAGACATTGGCGACCTTGGAGAAGGCAAGGCCCGTCTGGATCTCGACAAGGCTTAGATCCTTACGCACAATAACTGGAGGGCCGCCCTATCGGCGGTCCTCTTTCTTTGCGCTATCTGCTGCTGATACAATGCGGCGGCAAGGGGCAAGACTCATTAATGGCAATCTGGTGAATTGGAATGGTCCCTCAGTATGTGTGGTTTTTTGGTTGGAGCGTACTGCTCGCCGTCATGCTCTTTTTCCCGGTTTCCAAACTTGTGTGGACGCTGAGCGTTCGGCGCCAGGAGCGCAAGCGGAAGCGCAAGCTTGATGATGCCGAACTGTCCGGCCAAATGCAGCGCGCGCGCTTCATCACCTTCTTCCTGGTGGTCGTTTTTGCTTTGATGTTCAATGCCAACATTTTCGGATTCCCCGGTGCCAAATGAGCCAGGATAAAGGGCCTCTCTACAAATTATCGAAATGGGTTGCGATCATCGGAGGCGTGGCGTGGATCAGCTTTGAGTTCTACCGGCATTTCGCCGGCATGGCTCCGGGTGATGTGTCCTTTGTTGATGGAAATAACCTGTTCAAGGATGGCCAGTACGAGCGGGCGGCAGAATATTTCAAAGACACGCTTGAAAAAAACCCACGGCATGGCTCGGCCCTGCGCGCTCTGGCCAACTCCAATGTCCAGCTCAAACGGTATGACGAAGCGCTGAACGCAATCGAGAGGGCCATCAAGATCCAACCGGAATTCGGCGGCAACTATGCCCTGCGAGGCATCATTTATGACCATTCTGGCCGCCACAGACAAGCCCTGCAAGATTATGAGCGTTCAATGAAAATGGACCCGGAGGTGGCCGAAGGCATGCATTGGCTGGACCGTCTGCTTTACAACGTACAGGAGAAACCACCAACGGTTGCGGACAGACTCGAATATCTGAAACAGCAATTTGCATTGCCCGTGTCGAAGCGCGTGTTGAGCATACCTGACAAGGATGACAAGCAGCGTCCCTACTCACGCTAGCGCAGGTTAATGAATTCCGGGCCATTCTGACGGGTGATTTTGCGCCAATAACCGCGCAAAGCCTTCTACCAGATGTCCAGAATGTTGTGCAGCAGGAAGCGGAAGAAAAACATCAATGCGATGCTTCCGAACAGCAGATGCACCCAAGGCCGTTCACCATTCGCATCGTGGTAGGTCAGGGCGTGAAATGCGATAAATCCAGTGCCGGCCGCCAAGATCCAATCTACCCAGGTTCCCCCCATACGCGCATCCACTTCTCAAGAAATTCTATTCAGACCCAATGGCCCGTTCTTTGTTTTAGGCATATCCCGGGGTGGAAAACCGCACCATCCCTTACCTTCGCGGGGACATGCTAATCCTGAAAATGCTCAGATGGTCTCAATAGCATGGAGGGAACATACATTGTAGCCACAATACCTGCGATGTCCCCTCCCCGATCAGGAACAGAACGATCATAAAGCCGACAATCCACATGATCGCTTCCAGCCCCTTGTTGATCTGGTAGGGTGTGGCTGCATTTTGAATGATGCCGTATTCTTCAGGAGCCAGGGTTCCTTCAATATCCCGCTTCAGTACTTTCTTACAGAAATGGCGCACCCAGGGGGGCACGATGTCGTTGAACATGTAGCCGGTGAAGTGTTCCTCAATCATTTTTTCTTCGCCGACTTCTCCGTGCCAGGCTTCATAGGCGATCTCGAAAACGCGGAACTCACCTACGCTGAGCAGTGAGGAAGCTCGCAGCACCGACCAGACATCGTTCGGAATCTTGTGCTCGTCGAAAAAGCGGCGATCTTTGTATTCGGGTGAGCTCATGAGTTTGCCGTCATAAGTGACCTGATCGTTGTCCACATCAGGATATCTTACTCCTGGTGGGCCGTGGGTAAAGCATGCGCCATGCAACCTCGCGCATGTTTGATCGCTATTCAGGCGGAAGTACGGCTGTTCGATACTTCTCACAATGAGTATATATTAAGAATTATACACGTATAAAGTGTATTGTTGTCACCTCCCCTCTGGCAATCTAGGGGTAATCACAACACAGTAAGCCTATGGTTCACCCCCGGTGCACAGGAGCAAAGTATATGGCTTTTACCAGACACTTGATGCGTACAACCCATGCGGGATACCTGTGGATAATTATTTATGCCGCAAGAACTGCTTTCGGGTCGGCATATTTATATCCCAGATCCTCCGCCACGGCCTTATAGGTCACTTGTCCCCGATAGACATTCAGCCCTGCAAGCAGGTGCGGATCGCTCAGCAGCGCCTCGTTCACGCCCTTGTCCGCGATGGCAAGAATGAAAGGCAGC
>CAXMMX010000165.1:0-12836 GCA_964194535.1 uncultured Alphaproteobacteria bacterium
GGATCGTTTGAGTGACTCCATGGCCCAGGCGCAGCGGACTTCTTCTCCCGGTTCCACATAGATGAGCAGCTCGACCTCGCGGCCCGACATGGTGGTGAACGTATCGGCCACGCAGACAAGCGCGCCGCCAACCATGGCGAATAGGTAACTGGGTTTCGGGTGCGGATCTTCCCAGACCGCGAAATGGGCGCCCGTATTGCCATTCTTGCCGGTCTCGACCAGGTTGCCGTTTGACAGCAGAACAGGGGCTATCCCCTTATCCGCCTGCAGCCGCGTGGTGTAGCGGGCAAGCACGTCCGGGCGATCCAGAAAATAGGTGATGCGCCGAAAACCCTGTGCTTCGCACTGGGTGCAGAAAATATCGCGCGAGCGGTAGAGCCCTGAAAGGGCCTTATTGGCCTCCGGGTTGCAGTAGGTGGTTATTTCCAGCACGAACGGCCCATCAGGCAGGTTTGGGATGGTCAGATTGCTGTCGGTAAGAGTGTAATCGGAGGTGCCGAGCCTGCTAGCGTCCAAACGCACCTCGTCCAGCTCCAGCGCTTCGCCATCGAGCACGAGGGTGGTGGGTTTGACGGCCGCATCCGGGTTCGGCCTGATATTCAGCCTGGAGCGTACCCGCGTTGCTGTCGGGTGAAGGTTGACGTCGAGCGAGACGGTATCAATCAGATAATCGGAAGGCGTGTAGTCCTTCAGATAGATTGTTTGCGGGGAGGGATCATTCATTGGGAGGAACTGTGCGAGCTTGTTGGCGTGGACCCGCTGTTTAGAACCAGATGTGAGCAAACGCAAATGAATGGGAGCGCAATGAGTCGCCATGAGGTTCACAATTGCGATGGCAAGTTGCAGCAATGTGCATTTAACCCGCGCATCAGGAACGGCTTGGAAGACCTGTAAACTTGGCTGAACTGGCTATCGCCGCGGGTAAAACCCATGACCAGCATGTCGGCCTCGTCACGAACCGGATCTGCGCTCGCCAGCTTCCTTCTCGAGTGCGAACTATGGTAGCCATGGCCCGGTCAGTTCTGGGTCCGTGTCGATCTGGACGATGACGAGGCTGAAAAATCGCTACCGGCAGGTGCGGCAGGAACTGCCGCCGTCTACACCAGCAGCGCATCCATGACGCATCTCATCCGAAAAGTGATGATCCGGATGGAGAGCTATCTCAACTTCATCAACCCGTGGCTGTGAGAGCGAACCGGCCGACTTATCTGTACCAGTTGCATTTAGATTATTCTGCAATGCTTTATGAGCCACCCATGTCCGCTTTGGGTCAGTAGCGGACATTCAGAGCGGCGAATTCCATGTCCGCTTTACCCCCGTAAGCGGACATTCCCGGAAAACGTTTCCACGGATGCTAAAATGATCCCGTCAGCCCCCGCCATAGCTCTGCACCAGAGAGCCGGCGACCAGGTGCCAGCCGTCAACCAGCACGAAGAAGATCAGCTTGAAGGGCAGGGAGATGATCACCGGCGGCAGCATCATCATGCCCATGGACATGAGCACCGACGCCACGACCATGTCGATGACGATGAATGGAACGAACAGCAGAAAGCCGATTTCGAAGGCGCGCTTGAGTTCGGAAATCATGAAGGCCGGGACGAGAACACGCAAGGAAACATCGTCGGGGTTGTTGGGGAGTTCATCGCCCGCCAGTCTCACGAACAGGCCAAGATCTTTTTCTCGCACATGGGACAGCATGAAACCCTGGAATGGCTTGGATGCCCTTTCAAAGGCTTCGCTGATCTCGATTTCCTCCGCGATGAGGGGTTTGACGCCCGCGTCATAGGCTTTTTGAAAGACTGGCCCCATGACGAAGGCCGTCAGGAACAGGGCCAGCGAGACCACCACGGTGTTTGGCGGTGATTGCTGGACACCGATCGCTGTCCTGAGCAGAGAGAGCACGACCACGATCCGGGTAAAGGATGTGACCATCACCAGAATAGAGGGTGCAAGGCTCAGAATTGTAATGAGAGCGATAATCTGAATTGCACGCTCTGTCACCGCTGAGCCTTCACCCAGGCCAATGGTGACATTTTGCGCGCCCGCAGGAGCGACCATCGCTAACAAAGCAACGCAGCCCAGAAGCGAGGATCGGATCGCTATAAGTAAAATGTTAGACTTGGTCTTGTGTTTCTTTGTCCGGTTCATGTTCTGGCGCCACTGGTTCTGTATCGCGCGCGATTATGACTCGGCCGTCGTCCTTTTGAGGTTCGAACGAGGGTTCTTCTGCTGGTGAACTGTGAATGCCGGATTCGATCAACATGTCGACGGGGCCGCCGGTCATGATCAGATGCTCGACATTGTCTCGCCGAAGCAAGATCAGCTTGCGCCTTCCATCAACCGATGCAGCTTCAACCACGCCCAGCCGCTTGTCGCGGCCGCGCAAAAAGCTGGCTGCCTTTGAATTGCCCTTGTTCATTGTGCCCCTGAGCAAGCGTGCGCCAATCGCGATTAGTGCGATGACGAACACAAAGGCAATCACGTAATAGATAATGTTATTCAGATCAGTCGGCATGAGCACTCACACAGTCCACCGCATCGGCTTTGCCTTACGCGGCGTTTGGTTAACGTCGGTAGGCAAAAATTGCCGTAATGGCCCCTAACAAATGGTTAATTTCCCCGCCCTTTCGGGTCGATTCCCGGAAAAAGCAACTTTGAGCAAATTGGTATAGCGGTTCTTTAACTGCTTTTTAACCCTAACAGCGGCAAAGTTTGCCCAGTGGAAATAATTTTTTGAGATGCGCGTTAAGCTAATTCGGGAGAATGATCGTGGCCATAACCGATTTGCCTCTGCTGGGAATGCTGAAAACCAAGATGCGCTGGCATCAGGCGCGCCAGGGTGTGCTGGCTCAGAATATCGCCAACGCGGACACGCCCGGTTTCCGTCCAAGCGATCTGCGGGCAATGACTACACAACGGAGCCTTCGCGCTCCGGGTATAGCGGGCGTTGCCACTGCACGCACCCATCGCTCGCACATCAGGGGCGCGTCGATGGGCATGCAGGGAGACCCATTCAAGAGCGAAAACACCAAAGGCTGGGAGACGACGCCAGCCGGTAATGCTGTGGTGCTGGAAGAGCAGATGATCAAGCTGTCGGCCAATCAGTTTGAATACCAGATGGCTTCGACACTCTATTCGCGCTCGCTCGGCTTGTTGAAAACGGCAATCGGGCGCAACGCTTGAGTTGGGCGCGCATGGCACTGATTAAAGGGTGGAGCTGATCCATGGACTTGATGGCTTCAATGAAAGTCGCCGCCGCCGGGCTCAAGGCCCAGAGCGGGCGCATGCGGGTGATCGCGGAAAATCTGGCCAACTCCAATTCAACGGCGAGTGAACCGGGGGGCGATCCATACCGGCGCAGGATTCCAACCTTTTCGCAGGAATTTAATCGCGAACTCGGTATCAAGACGGTCACCACTGGCCGTATCAAGCTGGATCAGAGCGATTTTGGCAAACGCTATGAGCCGGGGCATCCGGCGGCCGACAGCCAAGGCTATGTCAAGCTGCCTAACGTGAACGGGCTGATTGAAGGCATGGACATGCGCGAGGCGCAGCGCAGCTATCAGGCAAACCTGAACGTGATCAGCGCCACCCGGCGAATGCTGGCGCGCACGCTTGAAATCCTGCGCGCTTGATCGCTGGCCCTGAGGGAGACTGGAATATGACAATGAATTCATCAGCCGGCGCCGGCGCCTATTCAGCAGTTGCAAAGCTCGCAGGCAATTTGCGGGGCGAAACCAAGGCCCCGGGCATGGAGCAGGGGTCCAGTGAGTTCAGCGACATCGTCGAGGCGGTGTTGTCGAACGTGTCGAAGGCAGGCGCCGCGACCGAAGCGCAAGCGACAAAGCTGGCGAATGGCAATGCCGATGTGCTTGATCTTGTGACGGCGGTCGCGGAAACAGAACTGGCGGTTGAGACGCTGGTTACCGTGCGCGACCGGGTGATCTCGTCCTATCAGGATATTCTCAACATGCCGATCTGACACGCGGCTTAAGCAGGGGCTTGGTTGAAGAAACAACAAAAAGGGGTGGCTCAATATGAGCGGTGCTGAAATTCTGGATATTGCCCGTGACGGGATCTGGACGATGCTGAAGGTCTCGGGTCCGATGATGTTCGTCGGCTTGGCTGTAGGCGTTCTCATCGCGCTGTTTCAGGCGCTGACACAAATCCAGGAAATGACGCTGGTCTTCATCCCGAAGATCATCGCCATTTTCCTGACCATGCTGATCTCGCTGCCCTTCATGGGGTCAGCGCTTGCCGGGTACATGGAACGGATCGCCGTCCACATCGTTGGCGGGTAGCGATTTGACGCGATGACCCTCACGCTCGATTTTCTTCCCCAGACGGCATTTGCGTTTATTCTGCTGTTTGCGCGAACCGGTGCGATGTCCATGGCTCTGCCGGGCATTGGCTCCCAGATGGTGCCGCCGCGCATACGGCTCGTATTTGCGCTGGCTTTGAGCCTTATTCTCTATCCCCTTGTAAGCAAGGTATTTCCTGATCTGCCAGCCTCTCTCTTCGGTATGATCTCGGCGATTGTCAGTGAGGTTCTCATCGGCATCGCTATCGGCTTCTCGGTGCGTATTATCATCAGCTCGATACAGGTCGCGGGCACGGCGATCGCTTTCCAGACGGGTCTGGCCTTCGCACAGAATGTAGACCCGGCAAATGGTGCGCAGAGCTCATTGTTCGGCACATTTCTGTCGATACTTTCCCTGGCGCTCATCTTCAGCACCGATATGCATCATCTCCTGCTTTCGGCGATACATGACAGCTATGTGCTGTTCAAGCCGGGCAGCGCCTTGCCGACGGGGGATTTCGCGCAAGTGGCGGTGCAAACCGTGTCCCGCGGTTTCCGCATCGCCATCCAGCTTGCCGGACCCTTCCTGGTGTTCGGGCTGATCTTCTATCTCGGCGTTGGCGTTCTTTCCCGGCTGATTCCGCAGGTGCAGGTCTTTTTCCTGGCCATGCCTTTGAATATTACACTCGGCTTTGTGCTTTTCATGCTGCTGATCAGCACCATGATGCTGTGGTTCCTCGACTATGTCGGCGAGGCGATCCAGCCCTATCTCGCGTGACGCGATAGGGAAGGGGAGCGCACATGGCCGACCAGCCGGATCAACACGAAAAAACAGAAGAACCGACTCAAAAGAAGCTCGAAGACGCCCACAAGAAGGGCGACGTGGCCAAGAGCCAGGAGGTCAACAGCTGGTTTCTCATGGCCGCCGCGACCATCGTGATGCTGGCCTTTGTCAAGGACATGGCGTCCACTCTGGTCCACAAGCTCAAGGTAATCCTGTCCCAGACCCACGAAATCCCGATAAACGGCGGGGCGCTGGTTGAGAATTTTGAACTCCTTGGCGTCACCATTCTGGGGGCCTTGACGATCCCCTTCATTATATTCGCGGCGGCCGGCCTGGCTGGAAATCTCGTTCAGCATCGGCCGTTATTTTCTCTTGAGCCGATTACACCCAAATTTTCAAAGATATCGCTCCTTGCCGGGCTAAAGCGGCTGTTTTCAAAAACCAGCCTCGTCAACTTCGCCAAGAGCCTCGCCAAGCTGATGATCGTTACATCCGTGATCGTCGTCATTGTTTGGCCCAACAGGGACAAGCTGGATGCGCTCATTGGTCTTGATCCGGCAATGCTGATGGATGTGACGCACACAATGGCGTCACAAGTGCTGATTGGTGTTGTGGCAATCCTGTCCATCGTTGCTGCGGCCGACTTTGCCTGGCAGAAGCACACCTGGTGGGAAAAACAGCGCATGACGGTCACGGAAATGCGCGATGAATTCAAGCAGTTGGAAGGCGACCCGCAGGTGCGCGCCAAACTGCGCCAGGTGCGCATCGAGCGTGGCCGCAAACGCATGATGCAGAATGTGCCGCGCGCCGCGGTGGTTATCACCAACCCGACCCATTACTCTATAGCGCTGGAATATGAGAAGGGCATGGACGCGCCGGTTTGCGTGGCCAAGGGCGTGGACAATGTGGCCTTCAAGATCCGTGAGATTGCGGAGGAGCATAATATCCCGATTGTCGAGAACCCGCCGCTTGCCCGCGCGCTGCACGCCAGCGTTGAGATTGACGACATAATCCCGGCCGAGCATTACAAGGCGGTGGCCGAGGTGATCGGATTTGTCATGCGCCTGAGAGGCCGGGTTGGTAAAACAATGCGCCGTTAGTTTGGGGTGAGTTAAGGGGTGCCAGGATTATTGTTTGCATTTTCCCTGCACGGATACGGCAAGAATCGGATATTCAATCTCTCATGAGCGACATCAACGCCCCATTGCCCTATGCGGAGCCGGCCGAGGATTTATCCAGCCAGGACGGCGGTATCGGCTTGCTGGTTCTTCTCGCCATAGGGCTTGCCATTTCAGGGGTGGCGCTGGCCATGCTGAACCGCGAGGCGGCTGAGCCTTTCGTGCTCGCCATTCTCGCCGGTTTGTCCGTCGTGGGTGTCTTCGTGCTGTTCGCTGGCGCTGTTGGCATTTTGCGATTTGGAGAGCGCTTCGAGCGCAATGACATCACCAAGGCCCTGGTCGACAATCTGCCGCAAGGCGCACTGGTGACCACACCGCGGGGCAAGATCGTTTATGCCAATCAGGCCTACGGCCGGATTCTTGCGGCAGATGAAGGTGAGGGGCCGGTCACGATCGAACGGGCCTTTTCGGGTAACCCGCGTGTCGCGGAGCAAATCTTCCGTCTGACGCGCGCGGCGCGTCAGGGCGCCATGTGGGAGGAGGAATTTTTCGATGCGCCCGGCAGGGAGACCGGTGAGGACGAGGATAGTGCCCGGTGGTACCGCATTTCGGTTCGCCAGATCCCCATGCGGCCGGGAAAACGTGCACGCACCGCGCACACCCTGTGGCTTGTAAGCGACATCACCGGCGAGCGGCGCAGCCAGGACAGTGCCTTTGAGTGTCTGCAACAGATGATTGACTATCTGGACGATGCGCCGGCAGGTTTCCTCTCTGCCGACGTTTCAGGAAAGATCGGCTATATGAACGCCACCATGGCGCGCTGGCTGGGGCGTGATTTGTCCGAGGTCGCGGATGGGACCTTGCAACTGAGCGACATCATATTCGGTGATACGGGCGCCTTGCTTGCCCGCTCGGGCGATAAATCCGGCCCGGCCAAAGGGCAGGAACTGGAAGCCGACCTGGTGCGCCGCGACGGCACAAGCTTTGCCACCCGCATTTTGCACCGCGCACCAGTCTACTCTGATGGCGCCGAAGGTCAGTCGCATATGATCGTGATCGACCAGTCTCAGGACCAGGCAACCGATAGCGACGCGCGCGCGGCCAAGGCCCGCTTCTCTAGGATGTTCCACGCCACGCCCATCGCCATCGCCACGGTGGATGAACGCGGGCGCATCGGAGATACCAATGCCGCCTTTGCCCGCATGTTTTCACGCGCAGGCGAGCACTATGAGGCGGGAGAAATGGCCCTAGTTGACATCGTTGCCGAAGATGACAAAAGCGCATTGGCCAATGCGCTTGACGCGGCGCGCTCGGGCCAGGTGGTCGTCGAGCCCGTTGACCTCGTCTTCGGGGACAAAGATGAGCGCAGCGGACGCTTCTATTTCAGCGCGACACCGGCGGTTGATGGCGAGGATGCCGCCGTCATCATGCACGCCATCGACACGACCGAACAGCGGGAACTCGAATTACAGTTCGCCCAGAGCCAGAAGATGCAGGCCGTAGGGCAGCTTGCAGGCGGAATTGCCCATGATTTCAATAATGTGCTGACCGCGATTATCGGATTTTCTGAACTTCTTCTGGCCAATCACCGGCCAACCGACCCTGCCTTCCAGGACATTATGAACATCAAGCAGAACGCCAACAGGGCGGTGGGTCTCGTGCGTCAGTTACTGGCTTTCTCGCGCCAACAGAGGCTGCGCCCGCAAGTGTTGTCCCTGAGCGATGTGCTGGCCGACCTCACGATCCTGCTCGGCCGCCTGCTCAGCGAAAAGACGGAGCTTGAATTGAAGCATGGCCGTGATTTGTGGCTGGTGAAGGCCGATCTGCACCAGTTCGAACAGGTCGTCATCAACCTGGCGGTGAATGCGCGTGACGCCATGCCCGGTGGCGGCAAGCTGACAATCCGCACCGCGAATGTAACCGAACGCGAGTCTGAGCAGCTTGGACATAAAGGCATGCAGCCGGGTGAATATGTACTGTGCGAGGTGACCGATACGGGTACCGGAATAGCGCCGGACGTGATGGAGAAAATCTTCGAGCCGTTCTTCTCAACCAAAGATGTGGGCAAGGGTACCGGGCTCGGGCTGTCCACCGTTTACGGCATCGTCAAGCAGACCGGCGGCTATGTGTATCCGCATTCCGATGGCCCGGGGCAGGGCACCTGCTTCCGCATTTACCTGCCGCGCCACATCGGCGCCGAAGCCGAGGACGCCCTGGAGGCCCAAACGGAAGTTGAGGCCGCAAAGCCGGACATGGCGCAAACCACGAAGGATCTCACCGGTACGGGCACAATCCTGCTGGTAGAGGACGAGGAAGCCGTCAGAAGTTTTGCCGCCCGGGCGCTTGAGGGGCGTGGGTACAAGGTACTGCAAGCGGGAACGGGGGCCGAGGCGCTCGAGGTTCTGGGCGCCCATGACGGAGAAATCGACCTGGTGGTCTCCGACGTAGTCATGCCGGAGATGGACGGGCCGACGCTGCTGACCAAGCTGCGTGAGACGCTGCCCGACATCAAAATCATCTTTATTTCCGGTTATGCGGAAGAGGCGTTCAAGAACAATCTGGAAGGCGAGGAGAGCTTTGCCTTCTTGCCCAAGCCCTTCTCGCTGAAACAATTGGCGGCAGCCGTGAAAGATGTGCTGGAAGGCAAATCCTGACACCTCACCCCGTCTCTAACCCTTTCCCCTCGGGCCATTTACGTCTAACACAGCCCCTCGCGAGGACATGGGTTGAGGATGAGCGAGCAGGACGACAAAAGCCCGCGCCGGAACAAGGCGTGGAAGCTTTTCTGGAAGAAGGTGCGCGCGCCCCTTAAGGTGCACCGGGAAGGGGGCTGGCTGCTCTATTTCTGGCATGGCATGGGGGTTGTGACATGGGCCAAGCTGCTCATCCGCGGGCGCTTCGACATCACGCTCAACTGCGTCCCCAATATCTTCACCGTCACCATCTGGGCGCCGTTCAATTCGCTGCTCTATATCGTCTCGGAAATGATTTACGGCGCGAAGGCGAACCGCCACAAGATCGAGCCCGCGCCGATCTTCGTGCTCGGGCACTGGCGCTCGGGCACCACGTTTCTGCATGACCTGCTGGCGTGTGATCCAGCCCACGGCTATCCAACCACCTATCAGTGCTTCTTCCCCAACCATTTCCTACTGACGGGAGGGGCGGTGCGCAGATGGTTCAATGTCTTTCTCCCCAAGCGCCGGCCCATGGACAATGTGCCCGTTGGCGTCGACCGGCCGCAGGAGGACGAGTTCGCCTTCGCCAATCTTGGTATGGGTACCCACTATGTGACGCTCGCCTGGCCGCGCCGCGGGCCCCAGGACATGGACTATCTCGATCTGGTCAATCTGAGCGAGCAGGAGCGGACCAGATGGGAGCAGGGCTTCATGTGGTTTATGCGCCGGCTTTCCTACAAACAGAAAAAGCGGCTGGTGATGAAATCGCCAGCGCATACGGCGCGTATCAGGACGCTGGTGAAACTCTTTCCGGGCGCGCGCTTCATCCATATTTCGCGTAACCCGCTCGCCATCTACCCCTCGACGGTGAAACTGTGGAAGGCACTCGATTCGGTACAGGGGCTGCACAACCCGGCGCAAGACGACCCCTGGATGGAGGATTTTGTGTTCAGGGTCTTCGAGACTGTTTTCAAACGTTATGAGGAAGACAGCAAGCTCATCCCGGATGGCCATCTGGCCGAGATTAAATATGAGGATCTGGCCGCTGACCCGAAGGCTGTCATGAAGGATGTTTACCGGCAGCTTGGTCTTCGCGGTTTTGACCATGCCGAGGCTGCCATGACCGCCTATCTGAGGGGGCAAGGTGAGTATCAGCCGAACGTGTTCGAGCTGACTGAAGACTTGCGCGCAAAAATCACCAAGCGCTGGGCGGGCTATATCAAGCGCTTCGGGTATCAGGACGCCGTGAAAGACGGGGAAACATCATGATCCTCACAGGCCAGCTGGACTCGCCCTTCGTGCGCCGTGTTGCTATCGCGCTGCATATTTATGACGTCCAATTTGAGCACAATGTCATCTCGGCCTATGGGGATTTTGACGAGCTGCTCTCGCTCATCCCGCTCGGCAAGGTACCGGCATTGCAACTGGATGATGGGAATGTACTGGCGGACTCCACGCTCATTCTCGACTATCTCGACCGGCTGGCTGGAGCAGACAAATCCCTCTGGCCCGCATCGCTTGAGGCCCGTGCGGGGCTTCTCGCCCATGTGGGGGTTGGGGTTGGCCTGGCTGAAAAGGCGGTAGAGTTCCGCACCGAGACCGTGCGCCGCCCGGCTGACAAGATCGATCAGCCCCGTGTTGACAGGGTGCTGGCACAAATCTCGGCGGCACTAGGCTGGCTTGAGATGCGCACGCCTGAAGAGGGGTTTATTTCAGGTGCTGAAATAAGCCATGCCGATATCGCCTCCACGGTGGCCGTGACTTTCATCGCAAACAAGAACCCGGAACATCTTGAGGGACATGAGGGCGCCAACCTGGCGCGTCACGCCGCGCGCTGCGAGTCGCTGGCTCCCTTCAAGGCCGCGCCATTTACGGACGGCTAAAGGCGCATCCGTTTTCAGCGCACATTCATGACTGAAACGGGCGCTTGCCCCATGATGTCGAAGGCAATACTTCCTTTCAGGAACCGCTTCATCCGCGATTTTCCGGAGTCGGCGACGATGACAATTGCAAATCGTTTCGAGATTGCCAGAACCTCGTCCACGGGGTCGCCAGTCCGGGCAATGGTTTTCACGTTCTCAATGCCCATATCCTTGAGTTGCTGTTTCGCAGTCTTGAGGCGGCTCTTTATGAGGGGGAGCTGTTTCTCCTCCCGGGAAACAGACATAACTGTCACGGATTGCTTGAGATTGTCGGCCAGGACAGCGGCCTGTTTCATGGATTTCGTGCAGTGCTTCGTGCCGTCGGTACAGATCAGGAACCCCTTCTTGTTGTCCAGTGAGTTCCGCACGCTCAGTACCGAGCAGGGAGACAGCATGGCAACCTTCTGCACGGTGCTTGGCTCAATGAAGGATTGAAATTCACCGCGCCAGCGCTTTGGCGGCCCCATGATAATCAGGTTGTAGGGCCCAAGTTCATATTGATCGAGAATGCCGCTTGAAACCGTCGGCGCCGTCTTCAGCTTGAGGACGATTCGCTTGCGCTTTCCGGAGCGGTATTCGACCTTGTTGTCGCCGAGCGGGTCTCCAAAAATATCGGTGTGGCTGGTTTTCGAATGCCGGTCTTTGGTCATATAACCCAGATCCGTCAGCATCTCGTAACCACGCCTCAGATACTGAATGCCTGGCAATTCCAGCCCCCACTCCAGCATGTTTTGCCGCGCGATGCGAACCTGCAGCCCGCCTGAGTTCAAACCCTGATCGATGCGCCGTACATAGAGAAGGATAATGTCGCAAGGATTGTTCCTGCCAATCTCCGCCGCAAGGTTCAGACCTTCATATGAAGGGTCCGTTCCGTTGATGCAGACCAGTATCCGGAACCGCTTGCGCCGCTCTTCGCGCTCCTCGATCATCTCCGCATGGCGGTCGCGGTTGCGGTCATTTGCGGATAATCGCCAGGCGGCCATCGCTTATGCTCCCACCAGAGGCCAGTAAAGCGACGCCGCAATAAGAAGGACAATCGTGGACATGACCACCATGCGCCAGCCCACTTTCAGAAAATCGCCAGTCGTCAGATACCCTGCGGCGTACACGATCGTACAGGCCGGTGTGCCGACAACGGTCAGATAGGCGAAGGCGGATGAAATCGAGGTAATAAAGCCGAGCAAAATCGGGCTTTCTCCCGCCGCGACCGCCAGTTTGAGCACGATTGGGCCGAGCACCGCGACCGCCGCGCCATTTGACATGGTATTGGTGACAAGGGTCGTGAGCGCGGAGACCGCGGCCCATAATCCCAGTCCATGATCGGCCCCCAATGGCACCAGCAGGCTCAAAAATCCATCCGCGACCCATTCAGCAGCCCCAGTCTGTTTCATCTGAACGCCGAGAGAGATTGCGGCAGCGTAAAGCAACACGACGCCCCAATTGACGCCGGAATTTATATCCTCCCAAACAACAAGCCCCGCCACAAGAAAAGCAGCAGCCCCGAATATCGCGATCGTACCCATGCCGAGCGACTGGGACATGAATATCCAGGCGTAGAGGATCAGGCAGAAGAGCACGATCGCAACCCAGTTGCTTATTGTCATCGGTCCCTCTTCGCGGATGCGCGCGCGCAACTTGGCGACGGCGCGCGCGAGATCGGCGTGTTCGGGTTTGAATGTCGTCAGCAAAATCGCCGTCACCAGCGGCAGCTGGAGCAGGAAAATGGGATAGGCGTACATCGCCCACGTCACGTAATCGATGAGGAACTTGTAAGTCTCGGGGTTGAGCGGATCGTAAAAGAATTCCTTCCAGTATCCGATCATGATGGCGTTGCGAGCGCCGCCCGACGGCGTGGCGATACCGGCCACTGAAGCGCCATAGCAAATCGAAAACAGAAGCACGGCGGCCAGATTGCGCACGCTCTTGCGATCTTCCGATGTGAGCGAAATGAGCGTGATGCCGACCGGCAGCATCATGGCGGCAACCGTATGCTCACCTATAAATGACGCCAGCAGGCCGGAGACCACGGAGATGCCG
>CAXMMX010000166.1:0-8164 GCA_964194535.1 uncultured Alphaproteobacteria bacterium
GCATTGGCCGGGTCGGAGGCAGCAAGGCGTTCGGCAATTGCAAGATATGCCCGGTATGATTTCTGCGCCCCTGCAAGATTGCCCCGGGCCACCAGAACATCGCCGATCTTGTTGTGGGAGAACGAGAGATCGCGCTGCCACTGTGCGTTTGCCGGGTCGGAGGCGGAGAGGCGTTTCGCGATTAAAAGGGACGCGCGATGGGCGGTCTCCGCCCCAGTGAGATCACCCTGGGCCTTCAGAACGGTGCCGATCTTCTCATAGGAGACTGAGAGATCGCGCTGCCACCCGGCATTGGCCGGATCGGACTCAGCGAGGCGTTCGGCGATCGCATGGGACGCGCGGAAGGCGGTATCAGACCCTTTGAGATCGCCCTGGACCCCCAGAATAGTTCCGATTTTTTCGTGGGAGATCGAGAGATTACGCTGCCATCCGGCATTGGCCGGATCGGACTCAGCGAGGCGTTCGGCGATCGCATGGGACGCGCGGAAGGCTGTCTCCGCCCCGCTGAGATCGCCCTGGGCCTTCAGAACGGTTCCGATCCTGTTGTGGGAGAGCGAGAGATTTCGCTGCCGCCGGGCATTGGCCGGGTCGGACGCGGCGAGACGTTCGGCGATCGCCAGGGAGGCGCGGTAGTGCGTCAGGGCTCCCTTCAGCTTGCCCTGGGCTTTGAGAACATCGCCGATCTTGTTGTGGGAGACCGAGAGATCGCGCTGCCAACGGGCATTGGCCGGATCGGACGCGGCGAGGCGGTTGAGTGTGTCGCGCACCGAGCGATATTCTGCTGCCGCCGCGCCCAGGTCGCCGCGGGCGGTGTAGATATCGCCCAGGCCGACGCGTGCCCAGTAGATGATCCAATCCTCGGGTGGCGAAGCTTTGTTCTCGGCCACGCGCCGGAAGACGCGTTCGGCCTCGCCAAGCGAACCGGCCTGCTTCTGAAACCAGCCGTGCTGGAACATGCCCTCAATGTGTCCGGGATCGAGGCGGGCGGCTTTTGCGTAGGCTTCGCGCGCGCGCTTCGGGTCGCCGATCCCGGCGATTGCACCGAGTTGCCGGTAGGCCGTGGCCGCCTGCTTGCTCCGACTCTCGACCAGCGCGGCCGTCTCCTCCGCCACCCGCCGCAGCAGGGCTTCTGCTTTTTCAGTTTTTCCATCCTTCAGATATTGCAGCGCCTCCGCGTAGCGGGGGTCTTTGGTGGCTCCTTGGGCGATGGCCGTGATCGCATCCGTCAGCGCTTCCTTCGCGCCGGGGACGGCAGCCTCGGCGGACCCGACAAAGCTGTAGCGGGCGACCAGCGTCTCGATCTCGGCCAGCGTCTGCTGCTGCTGATAGGACAGGTTGGCAAAGAAACTGCCGCCGATGAGCAGAACCGCGAAGATCGATGCCGCGATGGTGCGTATCCGCCCCTGCCGCCGCCGTTCGCGTTCAGCGCGGCGATACACCTCGTCGGTGCTGAGGCCCATGAGCCGCGCAGCAACCTTGGCGATAGCCAGGCTCCATCCGTCCCCCTCCTCGCGGATATCGGCGGCCAGCAACTCTTCCGCGCGCTTGGTGACCGTGCCCTTTTTCGAGACTTTGAATTTCAGTGCCTGCGGGAAACACTCGTCTACGCCATCAATCGTTCCCTCGGCAATGACGGGAATCACCCGGTCGCTCCGGCCCAACGACTTGAACAGCCGGATTTCCTCATTGACGTAGTGGCTCTTCGCCGCATTGGGCGTGCACAGCACGATCAGGAAAGACGAGGCCTCCAGTGCCATGCGGGACTGTTCACCGAGCGCTTGCCCGGCGGAAAAGTCCTCCCGGTCGCGGAAGATCGGTGACAGCGTCGTCGGCACCGGACCAACCGGCGTCTCGCGCTCGGCCAGGTCCTTATCAATGCGGAAATTCTCAAGCGTCTTGTGCAGCCGCCGCGCCACGCCAGTGTCGCGGTGGCTGTAGGAGAGAAAGGCGCGATACTGCATCTTTTCGGGCTTCGACATCATCAATCGCCGTGGAGACCTGAGCCGGTGACCCGAACCATATCACGGTGCAGTCTCTACCGTCCTAGCGGAATCGTGATCTGTCCGCCAATGGAGTAGCTCTCCACCTCACTCTCGCCAAGACCCGCATAGCCGGCCTTGAATGAGAGCTGCGTGTTGTTCTGCATCAATATGGATAGACCGGCGGAGAACCGGACGGCAACGTCATCCTGCTCAATGATGGTGCTGCTGGCGAGCGTCGTGTCGCCTTCATCCAAGAAGGTCCAGACGCCGGTGGCGGACAGGCTTGGTTCAATGAACCTGATGCGCTTGCCCTCGCGCCATACACGGTAGCCAATGCGCGGACCGAAGGTCAGTTGACCCTGCTCGCTCGTTTGTCCCGATATCCGGGCTCCGGACGAGTCGGTGTAGCTGTCCTGATCCGCATGGGCATAGGTGATGCCGAGAGCAGGACGCAGCCAAAAGGGGCCGCGCCAGAAGGAACCCTGAAGCTGGCCCGACAGGGTGATCTGGCCGGTATCAAACGACCCGGTCGTGATGCCGGTTTTCACATCGGACTCGCTCTGTTCATAGAGGGCATGACCGGAGAGCGACAATTTCGGCGAGAGCACCAGCGTGGAATAGGCGCCAGCGCCATGGCCGATTAAATCAACTTCTGATGCCAGAGAGGTGCTGGCGCTCTCAGCACTTCGAAAGCGGTACATGGTGCCGATCATGAAGCGGGCAGACGGCGCGACATAGGCGCCGGTGGCGAAGGACGTGGACTGGCCGTCGCGGTCGGCTCCCGTCTGGTTGCTGTCGAAATTCGTGAAATCCCCTTTTGCCCAGACATTGTAGGCCGGGTTGAGCAGCGCCGCCGTGCCAGTCTCCGTCAACACTTCGGGGGCCTGCCCGCCAGCCTGCTGTAGACTGGCCCGTTCATGGGCCTGTCTGCGAAGCATGCTCAAATCGGTGAAGAAAGAAAGATTCTGGCCCGATGACTGAAACCGCAGCGGGTTGGCCATATAGGGATACGATCCAGTCTCGGATGTCATCCCCATCAAAGCTTGCAGATTAAACCCGGCCAACGGCGCGGGTTGCCCGATACGGGCGCGCAACACGGCCAGTTCTCCCTGAATCTGACTTATAGGGCGCAACAGGCGTTTGCGCTCATTCGTATATCTGACAAGAGTCGGGCCGGTATCATTCAGGGCTTGCTGAAGCACCGCTTTCTTGACCTTTAAATCCTTGATCTGCTTATCGATTTTCAAATTCTTTGCGATCATCGGAGCTATTTGCGCAAGATAAGTCCCATCATTCTTGCTGGCGGCGATCCTTGCCGTCAGGGGCTCGCCAGTACGCCCCCGCCAAATAGTGACATCTTCGTTCGCACTGTTGATGAAAATGGCTTTATTGGACTTTGCGTAGGACCAACTTTCAAATGTTTCCAGACGGGCTTTGGCCTTGCCTGGATCTGGGCCAAAAATCCCGCCAGATTTCTTCGGGCGAGATTTTTCAAGCCTGTCTATCGCGTCATCTATCTCGCGGATCGCCAATGTCAGCCGTCGCCGTTCGGCGGTAATTCCAGCGATCAGCCGGTCCAATTCGTCCAACCGGCTCATCAGCCGCGCCAGTCGGGCTTCGAGTTGCTCTATCAGCAGCGCAACCGTGGCGCCCTGCAAGAAGGTGTCATTGATTTCCTGCAGCAGAAGCCGCTGCTGGTTCAGATCAATGATCCTCAGGGGGTCGGTCAGTATTTTGAGGGCATCCAGTGTTTTGAGGGCATCCTGAGTGGACTGACACACCACCGTCATGGTTGATCCAACATTTGCATTCGAAAGAATACTCGTAGTGACAAGAAAATTTCCCGGCGCCGGGAAGACGTACGTGGTGAGGCCATTGGGGAAGGCGATGAGGCCGATATTGACCGAGAATATGGCGGGATTGCCGGTGGTTGTGAATGTCAGCGTGTCGCCAGCTTCAAAAGCAAATGTGAGCCCCACAATGTCGCCGGCACCGACATCGGCGCTGAGATTAAACGCGCCGCCACTGACAGCCGTGCAACCGGCAGAGACCGCATGCGCCGGGCTTGTGCCGGTCAGATGAAACAGCGCGCCGAAAAGCAAAAGAAAAATGCCACGTACAAATGTACGAGCATTGTGATAGCCCCCCTGGCGCTGTCCCCCCCGGAACATGACGTCTGCCTTTCGTGATACCCGGTCATATTAATCGACTTCATGGCAGGCGGTAAGCCAACGGCGGGCGAATCCCTCTTGCCTGTGGCAATTGCGCCACTGACAGCCGGGGATTGTCACTCAGCAAACAGCACACGCCGTGGCGGATGAGGCACATCTGCTCCGTTATGGGTGCGGGCATGGCGATGACCGAACCCGAGCCGGGAGGCGTTCGATGTCCGCTTTTGGCAGATTTTGTTGCAAAAGTCATTTTTTCAGTTTGGTTGAAAATTTCCGCTTCATAGCCGAGCTTTTCAAAAAATGAGCTGGGGGGACGACCATCACCATAAAATCCCTCTGTGTGAGCCGCTCAATAACGCTCACGGAGAATATGGTTGCTATTCTGGGCGTAATCGATTTCTGCCAAAAAAACGGCCCACCAAAATTTTGACTTTTGCAACAAAATTGGCACAAAGCAGACGTTCCAGCCTATGTGGATTTATGTCCGCTTTCGGAGGTAAAGCGGACGTAGAACGGGGTTGTCAAAAGTGTCCGCTTATGACCCAAAGCGGACATCAGTTCTGCCCCAAAGCAACGCTCTTCAGTCCGGTCTGACCAATACTTGTAGTAGCCTGCACACTCAGCAAGGCGAACCACGTAGAGCGGCGGAATCGACATCAGGAACCGAATGTGGCGCTTGACAACAATGCCCGATTAGAGAAGCGGACATTCGCTACGCCAGCTAAAGCGACGCTCTCCAAACAAATCCAACCAATGCTTGTGGCAGCCTGCTCTCACCTGAAAGGCCGACTAAGTAGAGAAGCGTAAACCGCTCGGTGTCGGCTTTGTCCCGATTAACCGACATTCAGGCTGTTGATTTCCTCTCTTGAGGGTATAGCGGCCCTCGAGGGCCAAGGGTCTGAAGGGCAGGAGTTGACTCTAAGCTGCCCTCAGGGAAGTTGTATTTTGTTCAGAATTTCGGGCTCTGATTGGACCGTTCAATGGAGCGCATCCCGTTGAGTGGATAGTTTGGTTTTCAAAATTTATACCTCATAGCCGGGCATTCAAGCAGAATGCCCAAGGCACAACACCGCAGTTACAGAATCGAATTCAAGAGGCAGATGGCACATGAATACCTGGCCGGTGAGACCCTGCCTGAACTCGCTAAACGCCATGGGATCAGCCGGAACCTCATCAGGCTCTGGGTGGAAAAATACGAAGCAGGTTCATTCGACGATGACGAGGCCGCATGTATGGATATTAATGAAGCCGGCTTGTCGAACGTATGCATGAGATTCGTGCCGAGTTCGCTTTGTAAGGCTATCGACGGATGACAGCTCCGCTTCATTAAGAGGGCCTTATCATCAACCACAAGAAAGTCATGCGACTGATGAAAGAACATGGGGCCCAAAGTGCGGCAGCGTCGACGTGTTGTGGCCACGACCGACAGTAATCACGACAGCCCTGTGATCGCGGATCAGGGAGCACCCCTCGTGAGTCACCGTTTGCCGAACCAACGGACGAAAAACGGCGCCAGCGCGCCGAGCGTCAGGATGCCAAAGATCAGCAGCCAAACTTGAGCGACACCTCCAAAACTCTCATCAAGCGAGCGGCCATCGGTGACGATATTATGGATGATCCCTGCAATAATCAACGCCACCGCCGCCATGCATCCCCCTCCGAGAATGCGCAACAAACTGCCAAGCATCGACAGGGGCTTCTCAACAATCGTTACCTTCCTGCTCAGAATAGAGTCAATCAGGCTTTCGACATCCTTGTTGAAATGGAGATGGCGGATCGAAATCCCGTTTATGCGTGGCAGCTGGTGCAAGTCCTCGGGTAGATCTTCCTTCGTCGGCATCAGCGCGCCATCGGCTAGCACGGGAAGCACCTTTCGGCCGCTGGCCAGCGCGGCGCGGGTTTCCAAGTGGATGAAATCACGATCATCGAAAATCCGCGCCGCATCCCGATCGCTGTCCTGGCCAAGCCAGTGTTGCCCAATCAACAACAGGCAGACCGAGCAATCGTCGAGCGCGGAAACTATCTTCGTTTCAAACTCTTCACCCGGCGCGATGCCGTCGACGTCTATGAACACCTCGTCGATCCCCTCGACCGTGCGCAGGCGGTCGGCAACGCGCCCGGCGAGGTGCTCCGTGTCGCTTCGTCGATAGCTTATAAAAACCTGCGGGCGTGCTTTGCTCACTTCGGGCGCCAACCGAATGCCGCCGTCAAGCCAGACTTATCAAAATGCATCTTCGGACTAAGCCGCCCCGGCAACAGAAGCGAAACCTGCCTGTCTTGCTGACCTTTCAGGTATTCATAAATCAAAACGTCGATACCGTGCTTCTCGGTAAATGCCATCTGCTTATATTCAGGCGGCAGAACGTTAGCGCCTTGGTGCAGCAGCTTGGTGGCTTCCTTTTCCTTGATGGGCGCTCCAGTGGCCGCAAACATACGGTCCGTAACGATAAAAATAATGACGCGATAATAGCCTTGAGGGGCAAAGAACAAGTGCTTGATGTACGAGGAAAGCGAGAACGGTTCCGCATCGGTGGACCGCTGATAGCGCTGGAGACTGTCCATAGGCGAGCCATCATCGTTTATCCGTTCTAGGCGCGTGACCAGAGCAAAACCGTTGTCGACCCGGTGGAAGCTATACTCCCAGTAGCCCGCCTCTTGCAGCGGGCTGATCAGAATGGCGGAGACAGCGTCCAGATCAGAAGCACGTTGGAACGGCTCACGCGGTATATGCATGCGCGCCGAAGGCTTGGGCGGCGGCCAGGGGAAACGCGGTAGGGCCATCAGCGTGGGCACGGCCTCCGCATTCTGCTCGCCCAGTATATCAGTGTCTTCAGATTTGCTGTCCGGCCCGCTCAGGAGGCGATAAAGTCCGGAACCACCTGTGCCGCCTGCACCACCGCCCGATAATCCTGCTGCGCCAGCCGAGGAACGAACGCCACCGCCTGTACCGCCTGCACCACCGCCCGATGATCCTCCTGCGCCAGCCGAGGAACCACCGCCCACACCAGGACCGACTCCAGATCCAATGCCGCCGCCTACACTAGGCAACGCTGGGTAAGCAGCTTCCGCTTTGCGCTTCGCCATCTCAGCTTGGCGGCGATACACTTCCACTTCCACTTCCGCTTTGCGCTTCGCCATAACGGTGGGCGGCTTGAAATAAAACTCTGTTGTCAGCCGCGAGAGACGCTCCGGCTCCTGTTGTGAGCTTGTCGCACGGCGCACGTCATAGATGACCCGCTTCATCATCACCTCGATTTCGACGCCGGGCGTCACCATGTGCTTGAGAAGGGCCGCCGTGAATGGGCTGTTGCGCCCTGCACCATCCGCCGCAATCGCGCCCGGTGTCGCGGCGAATGTGATCAGCGTGTCCTTGCCACCGCCTTCGATGCGCGCCAGCCCCCGGCCAACAAACGCTGCGCGGCCCTTGCTTCTGAGACTCCGCTTCAAGCTATCGGCAAGCGGATTGTTGCGGCTGGCATCCAGGAAAACCAGATTCAGCGGCACCCGTCCTTCCATCAGTTCAATTATATCGCCAAGCGCAATGGTTTCCCTTTTGAGGTGAAACTCGTCGCGCAGCGCAGCGTCTACCGGAATGAGATAATTGACGTTTTGATATTGCACACCGAGGCCAGCATAGAAGAACAGCGCCACGTCGGCGTCAAACAGCTTGTCGGAAAACGCATAGACGGCCTCGAAGAACTTCTCCTTGGTGAGATCAAGGCCCGTGGTCACGTCAAAGCCAAGGCGCTTCAGAGCAACGGCCATGTCGCTGGCATCATTCTTGGGGTTTGCCAGCTGTGAGGTGTGTTCGTAAGCAGAATTGCCGATGACAAGCGCGACGCGCTTGGCAGCATGGCTAGGAGAAAGGGAGACCACGACAAGGCCGAAGACAGCAATGAAATAGGCGATAGCTCGTAGCATCAGCACCTCTAGGAAACCGACATTACCACACCTCAAGCCGACTTGTCATTTGGACCCAATTTGACGTTTATGATGGGGGATTCGGGTAAA
>CAXMMX010000167.1:0-11859 GCA_964194535.1 uncultured Alphaproteobacteria bacterium
ACGCCGCGCGACAGCCAGCGCCGCGATGTTGTCATGGAAAAATATGTGAAGGGCGATACCACATTCGCTGAAAAAAGCGCTGAGGAGAAGGCGAAGGTAAGTGAAGTCTCAGGTGGAGGCGACAATTGAGTGATCTAGCGCAAGAACACCCGCCATTGATGCCCGAAGCGGAAGCGCCGGGCGGGCAGCAGGCCCCCGCAGAGCCGAAGCAGCCAGTACCGGGGCATATGCCTGGCATGCCGGACCCCTCTCCGGGTATGGGCGACACTGCTCAGCCAGCGCCTGGGGCGATGCCGGGCATGCCGGACCCAATGGCGTGTCCGCCCGATCAAATGGAGCAGAGCGCCAGTCGCGTGCCGCCTGCCGGTGAGGCCCTCCAGGGTGTCGCGGAAGCATCGCCGGAGCCGGTTGCGCCAAATGTTTCGCCTGACGAGGGCTGGGCGCCGCCTGATCCGGCCGTATCAGCGCCGATGCCGCACACACAACCTGTCTCGGCAGATGATGTTCGCGCTCATCCCCTGCCGCGCATTAACATTCAGGCCTTTTGCGAAGACCAGAACACGGCAAGCATCCTGAACCAGGCAAGCCAGGACAGACGCCTGTCCAAGACCCATGTCAGCGTGCAGATGGGCGGGATGGATGCGGCCCTTCACTATTACCGGAACGCGCCCACTCCCAATCTCATCATCATCGAGTCGATGCACAAGCGTGATGCCATGGTGATGGACGTGGAACGGCTTGCATCTGTTTGCGATGCGGGCACCAAGGTGATTGTGATCGGCCACGTCAATGACGTGCTGCTGTACCGCGAATTGTTGTCCCGTGGCGTATCGGAATATCTGGTGATGCCGCTGAACGTGTCGCAACTCATGGAGAGCCTGTCCAATCTGTACAATACTCCCGGCTCGGACCCGCTCGGCATTGTCATTGCCTTTGTCGGCGCCAAGGGCGGGGCCGGAGCGAGCACCGTGTGTCACAACACGGCATTCGCAATTTCACAAAGCATCATGAGCGATGTCGTCATCGCCGATCTCGATCTTCCGTTCGGCACAGCCGGTCTCGATTTCAACCAGGATCCGGTGCAGGGCATCGCCGATGCGCTGCTTTCGCCCGAGCGCCTGGACGAAGTGCTGCTCGACCGGTTGCTGTCGCGTTGCTCGGAATATCTATCACTGTTCGCGGCGCCTGGAACGCTCGACCGGTCATATGATCTCAACGCCGGCGCATGCGATGCGGTAATGGATGTGCTGCGCAAGAACGTCCCCTATATAGCCATTGACGTTCCTCATCTGTGGACGGAATGGGCACAACGGGTGCTGGTGCAGTCGGACCGGGTGGTGATCACCGCTTTACCGGACCTCGCCAATCTGCGGAACACCAAGAACCTGATCGAGAAGCTGGGTGCGGCGCGTCCCAACGATTTGGCGCCTTTCCTGGTGCTCAATCAGGTTGGTATGCCGAAGCGTCCTGAAATTTCGGTCAAGGATTTTGCCAGCGCCGTCGGCACCGACCCTACGGCGGTTATTGAATTCGATACCCAGATGTTTGGAACGGCGACCAACAATGGCCAGATGATTGAAGAGGTTTCGCCCAAGGCCAAGTCAGCGGAGGTGTTCCGCGAACTGGCCCGGACGCTCATTGACCGCAGCGAGGTCAAGGTTAAATCAAAATCTCTGCTGGCCCCAATTCTCGACAAGCTCAAACTCAAGATGCCGGGGAAATAACGGATGTTCGGGAAGCGAGGCACCCCAAATGGGCCCGGGGCTCCTCAACAGCCACCACTGCCCGCGAATGAGCCGCCGCCGCAATTGCCCGGTGGTGATGCCGCGGGTGGCGAGCACGCCGGCGGCGTTCCTGCACCCTCGGCTTTCCATCAGGATATTTCCGCTCAGGAACCAGGTTCGCCGATCGAACAAGCAGCTGCTCCCCAGCAGCCAGAGCCGCCGCAAGCCCAACCCAAAGCGCCGGTGGCATCCTTGGGCCGTGAGCGTTCGGAAGAATATTACGACGTCAAAACCACTGTCTTTAACGCGCTTATCGACACCATTGACCTGACGCAGCTGGCCCGGCTAGACGCCGAGTCCGCGCGTGAGGAAATACGGGATATTGTCTCGGAAATCGTCGCCATCAAGAATGTGGTGATGAGTATCGCCGAGCAGGAAGAGCTGCTCGAGGATATTTGCAACGACGTCCTGGGCTATGGACCCCTGGAGCCGCTGCTTGCCCGTGATGACATCGCCGATATCATGGTGAATGGCGCCGGTCAGACCTACATCGAGGTGGAGGGCAGGATCGAACCTGCCGCCATTCGCTTCGCCGATAATAACCAACTGATGAATATCTGCCAGAGGATCGTCAGCCAGGTCGGCCGCCGGGTCGATGAATCAAGCCCGATCTGCGACGCGCGCTTACCTGATGGCAGCCGTGTCAATGTGATCGCGCCGCCACTGGCCCTGGATGGCCCGACACTGACGATCAGAAAGTTTAAAAAACAGCGGCTCACTCTCGATCAGCTGCTGAAATATAATTCAATTTCGCCTGAGGGCAAAACCCTGCTTGCTATCATCGGCCGGATACGCTGCAACACCGTCGTTTCGGGTGGTACCGGCTCGGGCAAAACGACGCTGCTGAATTGTCTCACCGGTAGTATCGATGAGGACGAGCGCATTATCACCTGCGAGGACTCCGCTGAGCTGCAACTGCAGCAGCCCCATGTGGTGCGCCTCGAAACCCGCCCGCCAAACCTGGAAGGGGAAGGCGAGGTAAAAATGCGCGATCTGGTGAAAAACTGTCTGCGTATGCGCCCGGACCGCATTATCGTCGGTGAGGTGCGCGGACCCGAAGCCTTCGACCTGCTGCAGGCAATGAACACGGGTCATGACGGCTCAATGGGTACACTGCATTCCAACAGTCCCCGCGAATGCCTCTCACGCCTGGAGAGTATGATCCTGATGGGGGGCTACAATCTGCCCAGCAGGACGATCCGGGAAATGATCATGTCATCGATCGATGTGATCATACAGGCCTCGCGTATGCGCGACGGCACACGCAAGATCACGCATATCACCGAGGTGATGGGACTCGAAGGCGACGTGATCACCTTGCAGGATATCTATATCTACGAGCTGCTGGGTGAAGACGCGAATGGCAATCTCAGCGGCCGCCACCGGACCACCGGTATTGCCCGGCCCAAATTCTGGGAACGCGCCAAATACTACAAAGAAGAGTCACGGCTGGCCGAGGCGCTCTCCTCCGGCGAGGTCGTCGATGATTCCGGCCGGCCACTGGGAGAGAATTTTGGTTAGTCCCGAACTGCTCAGGATCGCCATGATGTTCCTCGCCGCGCTCAGCGTTGGCGGGATTGCCTATGTTGTCATCATGCCATGGCTTTCGGATGAGCGCAAAGCGAGCAAGCGTATTGCCGATGTCTCCCTGGTTCAGGCAGGCGTCGCGGCACGGCGCTCGGCTGTGCCCGAAGCCGTATCGATGCGAAAACAGCAGGTGCAGGATACGATCAAGGAACTTGAGGCCAAGCAGAAATCGAAAAAGAAGATCACATTGTCAAAACGGCTGCTGCAATCAGGCCTCAATGTTCCAGTCAAATCTTTCTATATAGCCAGTGCTGTATGCGGGGTTGTCATTGGTGGCATTGTCTATGTGACGGGCTCTTCGCCCCTCGTGTCCGGCCTGGCGGCGCTTGCCGGGTCATTGGGTTTTCCGCGGTGGCTGCTCTCCTTTCTTGCCAAGCGACGGCAAAAGCAATTCTTAACTGAGTTCGTCAATGCGCTTGATATCATCGTGCGCGGCGTCAAATCCGGTTTGCCGCTTAATGACTGTCTTCGGATGATCGCCGAGGAGATAGCTGAGCCGGTTAAGAGTGAATTTGTCGAAGTGGTGGAGCAGCAGAAAGTTGGTGTGCCTTTATCGAAGACATTCGAGCGGATGTTTGACCGGATGCCGCTTCAGGAGTTGAACTTTTTCGCCCTCGTTATTTCCATTCAGCAGCAGACCGGCGGTAACCTGGCCGAGGCGCTCGAAAATCTTTCAAAAGTTTTGCGGGACAGGATGCGTCTGAAGGGCAAGGTTCAGGCGTTCAGCGCGGAGGCAAAGGCCTCGGCGGCCATTATTGGCTCACTGCCTCCACTGGTCATGGTTACGCTTACGTTCATGACGCCAGATTACACAATGCTTTTGTGGACTGAACAGCTCGGAAAAATGATGCTGATGGCCAGTGCTGTATGGATGCTGATCGGAATTCTGGTCATGAAAAAGATGATCAACTTCGACTACTAACCCCAAGAAGGTGCGTGCACTTCAATGTATGATTTTTTTGCTCAATTTACCGAACCAAAGTTCCTGATCATGGTTCTTTCAGCCGTGGCCGCCTTCGCCACTGTTGCCGCATTTGCCATGGCCGCACTGACCGGTGACCGGCTTGGGGCGCGGATGAAATATGTCTCCAACGAGCGAGACACCATGCGTGCGGAACGCCTGGCGCAACTGACGGCTGCCGACGACAGCCATGCGAGGCTGCGCAATAATCCCAAGGGCTTCATGAAGCAGATTGTCGAGCAGCTTAACCTGCGCAAGCTGCTGGAAACGGAAACGACGCGTGAACGGCTCAAAATGGCTGGCATGCGGGGTCAGGCGCCGGTTGTGGCGTTTTTGTTCTTTCGCCTGGTTTTGCCATTTGTCACATTCTGCGGTGCGTTTTTATATCTGTTCGTGCTGCGCGATATGCAATTGCCGCCGGTTTTGCTTCTGGCGATATCGTTCGCAGCGGCCTATTTCGGTTTTTATCTTCCCAACATTTTTATTCATAACTTGATCCAGCGCCGGCAGCATTCGATCAAGCGCGCATTTCCCGATGCGCTCGATTTGCTACTGATCTGCGTTCAGGCGGGCATGTCGATTGAAGCGGCCTTCAACAAGGTTGCGACCGAAATCGGCGCCCGCTCATTGGAACTCGCCGAGGAATTCTCGCTGACCACCGCTGAGCTGTCCTACTTGCCCGACAGGCGCAAGGCATATGAAAATCTGGGCAAACGAACCGGGTTGCCCGGGGTCAAGTCGGTCGGCACGGCGTTGGTGCAAGCGGAGCGCTATGGCACGTCCATTGGCACCGCGCTGCGGACCATGGCACAGGAAAACCGCGATATGCGCATGGCTGAAGCTGAGAAAAAGGCTGCCAGCCTGCCACCAAAACTTACCGTTCCCATGATCGTATTCTTCCTGCCGGTACTGTTTATCGTCATTCTCGGACCCGCATACATCAAGGTCATGGCGGTCCGCGGAGGCTGAAACCTGCCACGCCCGAATATGGCGCGCCATCTCACGCACACAGCAGCTGAGCTATTTTGAAGGCCTGATGGCGCAACATATGCGCCGCTCAAGGAGCGGGCGTTCCGGTTCTGGGTAATGAAATGCGTTTAAGAGTTTATTCCGTGCCGGGAAATTCGAACGTGCTGGGCGGTTTGGGTGCAGCAGCACCCCCGGTTTTAGGCGCTGGCGTTGCGCCCGGAGTGACCACAACACTCCAGCTCGTATCAGACTTCGGCAGGATGCTTGTCGGCGCACCGGATGAGTTCGCGCCCAGTTTTGCTGTACGCGCGGGTCTGGGTGTTGCCGCCGGTTTCTTGGCCCAGGGCAAAACACTGGCGCTCTTCCTGGTTTTCGTCTTTGACGCGGATTTGCCCGGGACTGTCCTGAGGGCAGACGCCAGTTTGATATTTTTTGCCGGCTTGCTTGTCACAGGCATCTGTCTGACTGGCACCTGTTTGGCCGGAGCAGGCGCTGTGGCCATCTTCACCGGCGCTGATGGTTTGCGCCGGGGCAGGGGCGCAGTCGCGGTGGCATTGCGCGCCGCTGCTGATTTGTGTTTTTTCTTCCCAAGAGCCGCGGTTGTAATTGTATCGGCCCTGGCACGAGCCTTGCGCTTAGTTTTGGCTGTCGCGGATTTGGCGCTGGCCACCTTTGTGGGTTTCACCATGTCGCGCATGAAATTCACATTATTGTCGATCTTGTCCTCGTTGAGGTCGGCCTGGGCTATTTTCTGGGCCTCGCCGAACTTGCTCTGGAGACCCAGAACGAGCGCCAGATTTTGCCGCACACGCCGGGTGTTATGGCCCTTGGCGATGGCGCGCTTGAGAAGATCTTCAGCATCGCCAACCCGGCCGTCGAGCGCGTAGGACAGGGCCAGATTATTGAACACCGATGTGGCATCGGGCTTCTGGCGCAGCGCGGACAGATAATAGGATTGTGCTTTTTTATGTTTCCCGCGTTTTGCATTCACGGTGCCGAGCGCGGAAAGCACCCGCCAGTCCGTTTGACCCCTGGCGCGATGGGCCTGGTTCAGAAGCTGTTCCGCCATCTGGACTTTGCCCAGGTCGAGCGCCAGGCGGCCATATTCAGAGGCGAGTTTACTATTACCCCGATTAAGCTGATAGGTGCGGGCCAGCACCTCCAGTGCCTTGTCCTTGGCGCCGAGCGCCTTCAATGTCCGGGCATAGTTTAGCGCGGCAACGGGGTCTGCCGGTTTCTTCTGGTGCTCCCGGGCCCACCGGGTCGCGGCGATGTGCAATGGATGATTGGGTCTGAGTGCCGGACGTCTGCCCTGTTTGGTATAGTCGAAGGCCGCCAGTTGTTTTCCTGGCGCGTGCTTTTTACCGGTTCTCGTACATCCTGCGGCGAGAACAATAATCGCCGCGCCAGTCAAAAGTTTCCAAGCCAGCCGGTGGCGTACAGAACGCGCCGCTCCCTGCGACTTGACCATGGCACTGTCCTTACGGCCGCGAGGCCGTCCCTTGTTGCGTTGGTGTAATAATCCGGGACAGTGGATAAGAAAGGATTAACCATGAGAGGCTGAAACGGCACTTTTATGCGGGGTCGGGACAACTGGAAATCGCCTTTTCCGGTAAATTTCAGGGGGAGGGCGAACCTGGGGTTCGCCTCTCGGAATGTCTGCCCGGGCCAGCAGCTTTTCAAACCCTACCCGCCATCGCGTTCTTTTTTCAGGGCCTGCAACGCGTAATAGGAAAATGTTCAGGTTTGGGTTCTAGGATGATTCGAGAGCGAGAAAGAGCGCGCATGGCTGACATGAGAAAACCCCAGCAGAGAAACGGCTTTCGCATAAACGAGCAGATCGTCTATCCGGCGCACGGCGTTGGCCGAATCTTTTCTATCGATGAGGAAGAATTTGCGGGAGCGAAGCTCGAACTCTTCGTCATCAACTTTGAAAAAGACAAGCTGACGTTGCGGGTGCCCACCGAGAAGTCGGAACAGATCGGCATGCGCAAATTGTCTGGAAACAATGTCGTCAGGAAGGCTTTGACGACCCTCAAGGGCAAGGCGCGGGTCAAGCGCTCCACCATGTGGGACCGGCGCGCCCCGGAATATGAAGCCAAGATCAATTACGGCTCTCTGGTATCGATTGCCGAGGTCGTGCGCGATCTCTACCGCTCGGACTCCCAGCCCGGGCAGTCCTACTCCGAGCGTCAGCTCTATGAAGCCGCATTGGACCGCATGGCGCGTGAACTCGCCGCGGTGCAGAAGCTCGACCAGGAAAGCGCGGTCGCCAAGATCGACGATGTCCTCTCAAAGAGCGCCAGCCTGGCGCCGGCCGCCGCCTAGGGTCCGTGTAGCGTTCAGGCGAAACCCCATTAAAACTATAGCTAATAAGCCGTGCCGCGCTCGCTCATTTCCTCGCGTCCGCCTTGGGTCCATTCCTCGATCTCGGCAAGGGAGAGGATCGCTTCGCAATAGGCCTGGGCCCCGCCGTCGTCGCCATGGGCGCCCAGATCAACCCCGTAGGTGCGAAAGCGCGTGGTGACAGGCGCGAACATGGCGTCCGCGGCACAGAAGGCGCCGAACAAAAACTCACCGCCGGAGCCTTTTGGTTGTCCTACCGCTCCGCTATTTGAGGACCCGTAAGTCTCGCGGCACATGCGCCAGACCTCGACAATCCGGGCGACATCGTGACCAACGCCCTTGCTGACCTCATCAACGGGCTTTGAGCCGGTCATATCCATCGGCATTTCCGAGCGCAGATTGTCGAACCCTGAATGCATCTCGGCGCTGACCACGCGGGCCATTGCGCGGGCCTCGCTGTCTCCTGGCCAGATGGCGCAATCTGGATGATTTTCAGCTAAGTATTCGAATATCGCCAACGTATCCCAGATCGTCAGGCCGCCCGTTTTGAGCGCCGGAACTTTTCCCGACGGGGTGTGCTCCAGTACGCGTGCCCGGGCGCCGGGGCGATAGATATCCACATTGATCTCTTCAAAGGGAACCGCGAACATGCGCATCAACAGCCAGGGGCGCAGCGACCAGGATGAATAATTCTTATCGCCCACGACCAGCCGGTATCCGGTTTCACTCAAGGGGGCTACCTCCCATTGTGTTTGCCGCCACGCCTTGCCATACAGACGGCGAGAACCGGGGGACGCCAAAAATGTGCGTCCGCAATATAGGGCGTCAGCCGCTATGAGCAAATCAAAGCCAGTTTCATCCAGGCCGGGCAGCCTTCCCGAATGTTTCCTTAAATTCGGCTCCCGCTCAAGGACCAGCCCCGTTTGGCTGGCCAGTCCGGACACGCTGAAAGAGGATTTGAAAACCCTGCCCAAAGTCCGGCGCAACTGGGTAGATGCAAAGGGCTGGAAAGCAGGCGCCGGGTCGGTGCTCACACTGCCGGGTGATGACGGCTCGGTTGCAGGGGCCGTGCTCGGGCTGGGCGAGGAGGATGATCCCGCCCGCCTGACCATGCTGGCGGGCGCTCTGCCCAAAGCGCTGCCAAAGGGGAACTACCACTTTGAGCGCGTCCCTGATGATCCTGAACTAGCGGCGCTGGCCTGGGCCATGGGGAGCTATCGCTTTACCCGTTACAAGAGAGACGAAAGCCGGGAGCCTCGCCGTCTTGTATTGCCGAAGGGGGTGGATGCGGACCGGTTGGCGTCGATCGTGGATGCCGTGACGCTCGGGCGTGATCTCATCAACATTCCGGCCAATGATCTGGGACCGGCTGAACTGGAGCAGGCGGCGCGCAAGCTGGCGCGCATGCATGGCGCGAAATTCAAGGTCACGACAGGCGCCGCTTTGCTCAAGAAGAACTTCCCGCTCATTCATGCGGTGGGCCGGGCCAGCGACCGGCCCCCCCGGCTTATAGATTTCACCTGGGGGCCTGCGCGCGCGCCCAAAGTGACGCTGGTCGGCAAGGGCATCACTTATGACACCGGCGGGCTGAGCCTGAAGCCAACGTCCGGCATGGTGTTGATGAAAAAAGACATGGGCGGGGCGGCGTCGGTTCTGGCGCTGGCGTCCATGATCATGACGGCCAGGCTGAATCTGCGTCTGCGTGTGCTCATTCCCGCAGCCGACAACAATGTCTCATCCAACTCGTTCCGGCCCGGTGATGTGCTTGCCAGCCGAAACGGCATGAGCGTGGAGATTGGCAATACGGACGCGGAAGGGCGTCTTGTTCTGGCTGACGCTCTGGCTTTGGGCGATGAAGAGAAACCGGATTACCTGCTGACCATGGCCACATTGACAGGCGCGGCGCGGGTGGCGCTTGGTCCCGACCTGCCGCCCTTCTATTCATCAGATGATGATTTTGCAGAAGCGGTTCTTGGCAGCGGAGTGAAGATAGACGATCCGGTTTGGCGCATGCCGTTCTGGGCGCCCTACGATGCGTTGCTCAAGGCCAAAACAGGCGATGTGAACCACATTTCCAGCGGCCCGTTCGCGGGCTCGGTTACCGCGGCGATGTTCCTTAAACGGTTCGTCTCGAACGCTGCTGCTTACGCCCATTTCGACATTTACGGTTGGGTGCCGAGCGCCAGGCCCGGCCGGCCGGAAGGCGGTGAGCCGCAAGGCGCGCGGGCTTTGTTCAATGCGTTTCATGCTAAGTTTGGCAAATGAACGAGAAGGGGATTGACCACCGTATAAATGCCTGCCGGGATGATTTGGCGGCGGCGCATTTGAAGGGGCAAATAGACGTACCCGAATATTCGGACGGTGAAAAACACCAGGTCATTTCAGGTTCGGCCTATTTGCGCAAAGCGCCGCGTTTCGATGCACCGCTTGAAACCGAATTATTATTCGGCGAGACGGTTACCGTCTATGACGAAAATGAAGGCTGGGCCTGGGCCCAGTCCGATGAAGACGCCTATGTGGGCTATGTGTCCGCCGATGCGCTTGGGAAGGATATCTCGCAGCCGACGCACCGGGTGGGCGCGCTGCGCACGCATCTCTATCTTGAGCCCGATATCAAGACACTGCCCGTTGAGTTGCTCAGCATGAATGCCCAGCTGGTCGTGGTGAGCCTTGATGGCAGGTTTGCGAAACTCAAGGATGGACGTTTCGCGATTGCCGCTCATCTCGATCCGGCGGAGGAATTTGCCGGGGACTTTGTGTCCGTGGCGCAGGCGTTTCTCGGTGCGCCATATCTGTGGGGCGGGCGCACCAGCATCGGCCTCGACTGCTCCGCGCTCATACAGCTCTCCCTTCAGGCGAGCGGCATTGCATGTCCGCGCGACGCGGACATGCAGGAAACAACCCTCGGCGAGGCGCTGATCGATCCGCATGACCAGAGCGCCTATAAACGCGCAGACCTTATCTTCTGGAAGGACCATATGGGCGTGATGCTGGATCAGACACGGCTGCTGCATGCCAATGCGCATCATATGGCTGTCGCCATTGAACCGGTTGCAGAGGCCGTTGCCCGCATTGAGGCGTCGGAAGGGAAAGTGACATCAGTGCGCCGGGGCGCGGGTGAAAAATGAGCAGGAAAAAGGCAGGCAAGAGAGACGTTGCTGAGGTCTCGACTTCAGAAGTACGTTATCAAAATTGGGTCACACGCGTTTATGGTTTTGCAGCCGCCTGTCTGTTTGCGCTCGCACTCGCCGAATTTTTCGATGTTGCCACGCCGCAGATCCAGACGCTGCTGATGCTTGGTATCGTTGCCGCGGGCACCGCCTCATGGGTGCTGCAGGCCAAGCGTAATTGCCACAATTGCGGGCAGCTATACGGCTATCACTTCCGCCTCGTGAAGGCGAATATCTGCCATAAATGTGGGGCCGAATACCCCAAATGGCGCCCCGGTCTTAAAGACGGCGAGACAGAGCGATAAACCGGTTCCGGTGTGTATAATGGGAGCACGAAGATGAGTGAATATATAGACGCACCAACACTCGAGAAGTGGCTCAGAGATGGAGGGGAACTATCGCTGCTGGATGTGCGCGAGCATGGCCAATATGGCGACAGCCATATTTTTTTGGCCATTCCCCTGCCTTACAGCCAGTTCGAGTTGCGTCTTCCTGTGCTCGTTCCAAACCAGAAGGTGCGGCTCGTGCTCTACGACAATGGAGACGGGGTTGCCGCGCGGGCTGCCGCGCGTGCCGAAACTTCAGGATATGAGAATGTTCATATCCTGCGCGGCGGTGCGAGCGCCTGGGAGGAGGCAGGCCATACGCTGTTTGCGGGCGTTAACGTGCCGAGCAAAACCTTCGGCGAGTTGATCGAGCATGAGTTTGATACGCCACGGATCAGTTGCGAAAAGCTTCAGGCTTTGAACGATGCGGGTGAGAATTTCGTCCTCGTCGACGGACGCCCCTATGCCGAGTATGAGAAGATGAATGTGCCGGGCGGTATCTGCTGTCCCAATGGCGAGCTGGCGTTGCGCATCGCCGACATTGCGCCTGACCCGGAAACGCAGATCATCGTCAACTGCGCGGGCCGCACGCGCTCCATTATCGGCGCCCAGACATTGATCGACCTTGGCGTTCCAAACCCGGTTGCGGCCCTGGAGAATGGTACGCAAGGCTGGTTCCTGGCCGGGTTCGAACTTGAGCGCGGGGCCTCGCGCCG
>CAXMMX010000168.1:0-8082 GCA_964194535.1 uncultured Alphaproteobacteria bacterium
TCGGCAACAACGGTTCAATCACATTCCACTCAAAGTCGCTCAAATCAAATCGGGCCATGGCAAATCCTCCATGACACAATAGAATCTGACTCGCAGCTATTTGGGAATCCCCAATCAATCATTTATGGGTATGTGACCTAGGGTCAAGGGCGCGTCGGCGGAAGGAGAAGAAGTGATGTTTCGTTCAGAGGCAACGGTACGCGAAGAGATCAAGCGTGGGATACGCAGCCACTTCGATGCCGAGGGTGACAACGAGGTGGAGTACGATCATCTGTATAAGATTATTGATAAGGGGACGTATCTTGGAGAGTGCATCAGGGCTGCCTGCGCGACAGCGCGTAACCTTGGGAGAGATGAGGGTCCCCATGGCCCGCTGAGACCCCAGGACTACAAACTGATCATCCCCCGCAAGGTTCTCAGCGAGTTGGCGTGGCTCGCCGACCATGGCCTCCAGACCCTCATCCTCGAGCAGAGAGACGAGAAGGACGAGAAAGAGTGGATGGAGACCAGTCGGCTCGATGAGCTGAACCACTACACCACCGCTTTCGAGGACCACGCGCGGCATGCCTACCCTAAGGGCGCTCATCTCGAACCGGGCGGGGGGGGGCTTTGACCGGCACTGGCTGATCCAGCAGGTACGGCAGAACCGTGGAGAGGACACGAGCGAACCCGAGGAAGAGAGACGCAAGGTGCGGTAGTGGTAGCCGAAGAAAGTAGCCTAGACGAAATCGCACCGCATACAGGGGTCAGCTTTACGCTGGCCTCTTTGTTGTCAAGCTGATGCCGGGGGGAAACCAAAACAAGGAACTGGCGGTGCGGGTGTGGCAACCAGCCGTCTAAAGCCCCCTGCGGTGCTGACCTCTTAAAAGCTCCTGCATGGCGTTTGACAGGCAGTTATTGAGCAGCCGGTAGCTGGGTTGAAGGGCCCTAATCTCGTCTAGGCACTGCTTGCGCACTTCCGGTGGCAGCGTCGCCCACACTCCGGAGGCCTTGCCTCGTGCATGCGCCTCGTAGCGGGGACAATGCAACTCGCCAGTGTTGCAAACCTGACTATTCGACCATGCCGGAAATTCCTCAGTCTGTGCGATGCCAGAGAGTGGCACGACCACAGATATAGCCACTATGGTCAGTAATCTTTTCATAGACCTGATATCCCCCAGATAAGATGTCGATAGCCGTATGGTTGTAGATGTTCGACCGCAATACAACCCTTGCTCAAAGGAATGCGGCACTGTCGAAAGGCCGAGGGCGCGCGCTGTTTGAAAGCATACGCACAGACGCCACTGGGTAATCATTCCCGGCACTGCGATTGAGGGGCCAGCGCAGTGCTGATCCTCTTGTGCTATGCTCAGCCCAAGTGCCCGGTGTGGTGCTTCTCCTTGAGCAACAGATACTGGGCATGGCGGGCGCTTATCTTTCACCCCCACCCGAGGCTTTGGTGAGCGCCCGCACCCTTTCGACAGCAGAAGAGAGGCGCACAGAGGCATGTCAAAAAAACATAAGAAGTTCTTCTCATCAAAGCCAATCGGTACGACTGATGCGCCCGATAGCGAAGTCGCTGGTGGTGCGCGAGTAAGCGCCGACATCATCACTGCGAGAAAGGCTATCTGCGTTTATGCGGGCCAAAATTATAGTGTCGGCGCAAAAGTATGCATGACTGGACTGATTCATCAGTGCGGCAGCAATGGAAAATGGTTCAATTCAGGCTGGGGATGTTAGCGCCAATCCATGCCGACCTGACACCAGCCAACAAATAAGAAGCCAGCGCGACCGCCTAACAAGGCTTGATTACTCGGGGCGGACGGGTGGGTTTGCTACGCAGGGCGAGCAATGCGGTTTCATCGTCGCCAACTGCCTTAAACGATAAGGTGGAAAGAGACTTCAAAGGACTGGGACTGTGGCAGGGTGAATTCGAGCCTCCCTGGGAGTGGAGGCGGAGCTAAGAGCGAGGGGCTCCCATTTGTTGTTCAACTTAACTGATCGCGGTGGCAAGCACGAGCAATGACCAGATCATGGCCAGCATGGCCATGCCATGCCAGAAACACCTCGGGAATATCTTACCCGCTTGCTGAGGGCAGGAAATGAACATTTGCTTCTCTCCTTGGCTTGGCCAACCAGCCATGTATAGAGAATCGTGCCACGACCTGTGGTCACTCTTTCTTACGAAACTGTGATCCTCTGCAGCGAGCAGGATGCGGGCGGGCTCATCCTAGGGCCTGCCGTCCACACCAGCTTGGCAGTGGCATCGCTGATCGGTAATAATAATGGTGGGCTTGCCGGGGTTATGGAGGCAGAAGTGGCGACTAAAATCTTTATGACCTGCACGAAAGGTCACGAGGCAGAAATTACTATAAAGGATGCCCCCCTGGCGAACCTTCAAGAAGGAGGCCACCTAATTTTGACAGGCGAAATGAACACGCCTCAGCCATGTCCTGTGTGCGGCGGGCAGCTGACCACTCCCGGTGGGCACTATGAAAAGAATGAGACGGGCTTTCTTGTGCGACTTGGGGATGCGCCCACGAGCATCCAATAGCTTATTACAAACACAAGGCCGCGTGTCCGGCGTCAGCATTCATGAGACGGATTGAGGGGTTTTGCTAAGGGAGGATTTTGGCTCATCGTAGCCCATCAAGGGAGCGAAGATGAGACATAAATCCGGGCCGCACGGGACGGCCGAGAAGCATGTAAAAGACATTCGCCGCGCGACGCCATTCTGGAAGGATTGTCATTTTCTGGCGCTGAACGCGATGCGGCGCTTTATGCGATTGAGGATGTTTAAGGTGTGCGCGGCGAATATTCGATTGCCGAGCTGTGCCGCCGCGAGGGGATCGCCCAGAGCCTCTATTACAGTTGGTCGAAGGAGTTTCTCGAAGCCGGGAAGAAGCGTCTGTCTGGTGACACAACACGTCAGGCGACCTCAACCGAGGTGAAAGATTTGCGCCAGGAGATGGGCGCTCTGAAGGAAGCGCTGGCGGATACGGTTCTGGAAAACCGGCTGCTTAAAAAAAGCATGCTCGGGGATGGGGGCGACGAGGAATGAAGTATCCCGCATCCGAGAAGCTTGAGATCATCCGCCTGGTCGAGCGATCACATCTGTCGGTGCGCCGTACGCTTGAAAAGATCGGTGTATCACGGCCGACATTTTATCGCTGGTACGATCTGTATCAGCAGTTTGGCGAAAAAGGCCTTGAAGATCGCTGTTCGGGCCCCGGTCATGCCAGGAACCGCATCCCCGACGAAGTGCGCCAGGAAGTTCTCAATATGGCGCTTGAACGGACGGAATTATCGCCTCGTGAATTAGCGGTAAAGTTTACGGACGAAAGAGCGTACTTCATCTCAGAAGCCTCCGTATATCGTTTGCTGAAGGCGCATGATCTCATCACCAGCCCGGCCTTCACGGTTGTAAAGGCCGCCAATGAGTTCAAAGACAAGACGACGGCTCCCAATCAGCTCTGGCAGACCGACTTCACCTATCTGAAGGTGATTGGCTGGGGCTGGTTTTACCTGTCAACCATCCTGGACGACTTCTCGCGTTACATCATCGCCTGGAAGCTGTGCACGACGATGAAAGCAGGCGATGTCACCGATAAACTGGAGATGGCGCTCGCAGCATCCGGGCTCGATCAGGCCAATGTCGTCCACAAGCCGCGCCTGCTCTCTGACAATGGCTCAAGTTACATTGCCGGCGATCTCGCCGAGTGGATGGAAAACCAGAACATGAAGCATGTCCGCGGCGCGCCTTATCACCCACAGACCCAAGGCAAGATCGAGCGTTGGCATCAGACGTTGAAGAACCGCATCTTGCTGGAAAACTATTATCTACCCGGCGATCTTGAAGCGCAGATCGATAAGTTCGTCGGCCACTACAATCACCAGCGATACCATGAGAGCTTGAAACACCTCACGCCTGCCGATATTTACTTTGGGCGCGGGCAGACCATTCTACTCAAAAGAGAAAGGATCAAATGCAAGACAATCGAACACCGGCGCTTGCAGCACGCCAGAGCTGCTGCTTAAATTGAAACCAAGGATGAACCAGAGTCTCTCTTATTAAAGACGCTCATCAGTCTCAAATATTTTGACGACGGACATTTACATTTGATATAGCAAGGAAAATTGGACAAGGCCGGACAGCGCTGGATTTGCGCTAAACGGACTTCCTCTCCGCCAGCAGGCTATTGAGTGCGACATCCGTCCACACACCATTGCTTGTCGCGGGGGGTGCGGTTGCATATCAGGCAACCGGTACAGGCTGCGTGGAAGGGCAATTTCGGAGATATGAAGTTGGTTTGCCGATCTTCAAAATGGCTGTGGGGCTTGCCGCCGATGGTTTTTGTGACCGCTTTGGCGTTGTTTGGCGTGCATGGGCAGATCGAGCGCAATTTGAAGGACAGGACAGCGGCAGTTCTTCAGGAAAAGGGGCTTCCCTGGGCCATCGTAAATTTTTCCGGTCGCGACGCCATTCTGGAAGGATTGTCATTTTCTGGCGCTGAACGCGATGCGGCGCTTCATGCGATTGAGGATGTTTGGGGTGTGCGCGGCGTAGTCGACAGGTCCAATCTGATCGCATCTCCTGAAACCTACACATGGTGGGCGCGCAAAGAAGAAGAGAAGATCAAGATCGGCGGTCATGTTCCGACCAAAGATGACAGGCGGGCCATTCTGGGGTTTGCAAAAGCAGCAATGCCTGAGCTGAAAATCATTGACAGGCTGGTTCTGGCGGGAGGCTCGCCGCCACGCCAGGTATGGCTGGGTTCGGTAGGCTTTGCACTCCTGCAGCTTGGCCAACTCAAAACCGGATCTGTACAGTTGTCAGGCACCGATCTGGTTATTTCCGGTGAAGCCAAGACGACTGCGACGTATCGGGAAGTGAAGACATCACTGTTTACCCAATTGCCCGCCGGCATGATTCTCATATCAGAAAAGATCTCTCCGCCGTTCGCCAAACTTTTTGCCTGGAGGGTTAAATACACAGGCAGCATTATATCCTTTACCGGTCATGTGCCCAACGAAGCGATTCATTCCCAGATCCTCGAGCTCACCCGGAACCTTTTTCTTGGCATCAAGGTGGTTGACACCATGGAACCCGCATCGGGAGCGCCAGATGGCTGGCTATGGGCAGTTTCAGCATCACTGACACAGCTGCATCGCCTTAAATCGGGCCGTGTGAATCTGAAGGGCACCTCGATTGCGTTCGAGGGCATTGCGGCTGATAAAGACACGGCTCAAGACGTGGCGGCTTCAATTCGTCACGGTTTACCATCAACTTACAGTTCGAGTGAAAAAGTAGAGGTCAGCAAGGCGCAGTAACCGGATATTTGCCTTCTGGCCGGCATAATGCGCTGATAGAGACGCATCTATCCCTGGCTGGCGGCAAGGCTGTTGCATCGCAGCAACTCTATGATCAACCCGGAGCGTATGGCTTAATGACCAGGATCATAAAATGGGCTATTTGATCGTGCAACTCTTGCCTTATCTATTGCTGACATTCGGCATCGGCTTCATCATAGGGTTGGCGTCAGTTGAAAAGTAAGTGTTCCAAATGGGCAGGGCGGTGGCCCGGCCAGATGTTCCTATGCTGAGTTTTACAATACAAACGATCCTGCTTTTGTTTGCAGCCTTTGTGCTCGGATGCGCTGCCGGGTGCTGGTTTGGCCGCCGGCGCGCGATGAATACGAAATCTTCCGGCAGGTCCAGATCACGTAAAAAGTAACCAGTTCCCTGCGACGTATCAGTCCGGTTCTGCTGCTGTGGGATCTATTTCGGCAAGAAACGAATCGACGGCACGCAGTGAGCGCCGATCGCGCAGCAGGGGCGCGTGCCCTTCCTCCTGGATCTCAAAACTTTGCAGATCAGGGTGCCGGGATGCCATCTCCTTTACCGTTTCAAGGCTCAAAAGGTCTGAATTCTCGCCGCGCAATACCATGATGGGTACGTGGCTGAGAGCGTCGAATTGAGGCCACATCTGCGGAACAGGTTCGGCCAGGTTGATTTCCGATAATGTATTGGCAAGATCGAGATCGTAGCCCTGAACCGGTTTGCCATCCTCTTCATTAAACCATTGCCGGGCTATTTCCATCCACTCGTCTTCTTTTGTATCGGTGAAGAAGCGGGCCGACATATCGCGCACGATATCAGCGGCATCCGCCCAGCTCTCCGGGGCCGGCGTCTTACCGACATATCCGATGATCCGCGCCAGGCCGCGTGATTCAATGACAGGCCCGATATCGTTCAGGATCACTGCGCTAATTGCACCTGGGCGGGCAATACCCATGAGCATGGCGATTATGCCGCCTCGCGACGTGCCGAGTATGGTCACATGGTGCAGCTCCTCCATGGTCATGAAATCCAGCGTGTCGAGCATTTCTATATAGGGTGAATAGTTACGCCAGTTCCTGTCATGGCCGGAGCGTCCGCGTCCGCGATAGTCAAGGCAATAGACGTCGCGCGGCATTTTGCTCTTTCGGGACAGGTGAACGGCGAGGTTATGAAAATCTTTCGAATTACGGGTAAGTCCGGCGAGGCACAGAAGTGGCCGTGCGGGCGTCTGGGTGTCCGGGGCCTGTGCTGGATAATGGCGGGCGTAAAGAGTGAGACCGTCCTGGGATGAGAAATTTATCTCGTTCCATTCGGGTATCGCGGGGATATCACTCATGTGAGTCCGGTTCAGTTTCCGGTGGCGGGCGGTTGTGCCTCGGCCGGCGGGTTGAGATGGCCACGGTTCAAATCTTCCACGAGCCGCAGGGCTTCTTTCGGTCCATTGAGGCGTGAGCGGAAAATTTGAACGCTGTTCAGAATCTTTTTCACGTAATTTCGCGTCTCGGTAAAGGGAATCCGCTCAATCCAGTCAATGGCGTCGACATCCTTTGCGCGCGGGTCGCCGAATTCCTTCGTCCAGTTCCGCACCCGGCCGCCCCCGGCATTGTAGGCTACCAGGGTCAGAATGTAGGATCCGTTATAGTCAGCAAGTAAATCCCCCAAATGCGCCGCGCCAAGCATGACATTGTAAGCGGGATCCTTGGTCAGCGCCGAACGCCTGTATCTGACCTTGTGCTGACGTGCGATGGCCCGTGCAGTTCTCGGCATGATCTGCATCAGTCCGCGCGCGCCGACGGGGCTTTTTGCCACCGGGTTGAACTCGCTTTCCTGGCGTGAAAGTGCGTAGAGCAGGGCGGGCTCAACCGGCACGTTGATTTTCTTATATTCAGGAAGCATGTTTGTCGGATAGGCAAGCTCCGCCATCGGCAGGCCGCGATTAAACGCAATCTTGCTCAAACGCACGCTGGCATGAGGTTGCTTCATCAGGTGCGCCAGTTGAGCAAGCAGGACGGCTTCTCCAGGAGCCTTGATGGTGCGCGCCAATTGATGGAAAAACAGCGGCGCGAGCTGTTCAAGCTCAACGGTGCGTATCAGGGCAATTGGCCGTACCGCATCGCGCACCTTGAACGCATCGAAATCTGCTTGGGTCGGCGTTGGCGCACCTGGCAAGAGCATTGCTGCACGCCCGGGGTTGAGTATTGGCACCGCCAGTTGCCCGTAATAGGTGAGGGGATATTTGCTGGCTGCTTCAAAGTGGGTTCGGGCCTCGTCTTCCAGTTTGAGCATGGCTGCGGTGCGACCCAGCCAATATTCCGCCTTGGCGATGGTTTTCGGACCCGATGCCGCTGTCCGCAGGGCCAGAAAATGTTGCTTGGCCTCTTGCGGCTTGGCAAGGGAGCGGAGCGCTATCCACCCCGCTAGGAACTCCGCCTCATCATACTGTTTGCCGGATAGCAGCTCATGGTTGCTGGCAATCTGATAAGCGATATCCGGGTGCCCGGCATTGAGCGCCCCACGGCAGTTGATCCGCCGCTCAATCCACCATTCATTGATTGCTATGAGGACGCCGGGTTCTCGCGGCGCGGCCAGCAGCAGCTTCCAGGCTTCCTCTTTCTTTTTATGCCGGCGCAACCATTGAATGCGCGAAAAATAAAAACCCACGTCATCTTTCGCCGCTTCATCGGGAATTGCATCCAACAGCTTTTTGGCGGTTTTTGAACGGCGCACCACGGCGATGCGGGCCTTGATTTTTTTCTGTTCAGT
>CAXMMX010000169.1:0-3113 GCA_964194535.1 uncultured Alphaproteobacteria bacterium
TTGTTGAAACGAACCGTTTTCTGGGCCATCATCCAATCCTCTATAGACACTGGGTTTCCATGAAATTGATGCACGAATCGCTACCGGTAGAACTGTAACACAAAAATAGAACCGATATTTCCCAAGCGTTCCCGTTCAGCATCGTGCTGGTGATCTTGGTCGCAAATCATCGATCCGCTGCAGGATTTCCCGAAACGGAGATGAGGCATGCCAATCTTGGCCGATGTCCGCTTATGGCTAAAAGCGGACATACTAGCCTGTGCCCTTTTATGTCCGCTACCGGGGGGCAAAGCAGACATCCTCACATCGGGCCGCAACAGTTCAGACGCTGCTCATTAATGAGTGCACTGCCTAATCGACTGCCAGATCCTCATCCTCTTCTTCAGCTTCGGGGAAGACCGGGTATACGCCTGCCACTCGCCCCATCTGCTTTGTCAGGGCCAGCACCGTATCAATCGCCCGGGGTTTCCACATCGACAATGCGGGCCATTTCCTGCACTACGCCAAGCAGCGCATCGAGTTCAATTGGACGATTTTATCGAGGTCCTGCAGCATTGAGGTCCGGTGCGCGCCCACTCCCGCCGCGCCATTGATCCGCCGCTCGATATCGACACGGAAATGGACGCCGATACGCCGGGCGATCTTTTCCGCCCCCTCCATCATGGCGCGGGCCACGGAACGGGTGCCCGCATCCGTCGCCACGATGTCCAGCGTTGCGCCGGTCAGCGCTGAGATTGGATTGAAGCAGAGATTGCCCCAGAGCTTGAACCAGATATCGTTGCGGATTTCCGGATTGAACCGCGGCTTCAGACCGCCGGCCTCGAACGCCTTGATAAGCGCACTCACCCGTTCGCTTTCGCTTCGGTCAGGCTCGCCAAACCCGAACTTGTCGCCATAGATATGACGGATCACACCCGGCTCGGTGATTTCGGTCGCAGGATAGACAGTTGCGCCAATGGCGCGTTCTGGACCGATTATCCCCCACTGCTTCGCGTCAGGGTCAACACTTTGCAGCTGCAGGCCCGCATACTGCCCTTCAAATCCGTGGAAGTACCACCACGGTATGCCGTTCTGCATGGTGACGACCGCTGTGTCCGGGCCAAGAAGGGGCGTGATCCTTTCTACTGCCTGCCACGCCTGATGCGCCTTGAGAGTCACGATCACATAATCCTGTGGCCCAAGGTCCGATGGCGTGTCCGTCGCCGGCATTTTCTCGACCAGTTCCTCATCCTTGAATACGACCTTGATGCCATTCGAGTTGATCGCGTCGAGATGGGCCCCGCGCGCAATCAGCGAGACGTCGGCGCCGCCTTTCTTGAGCATCAAGCCGACGTAACCGCCGATTGCTCCGGCGCCAAAAATGCAGATTTTCATTTGTCCCCCTTAGTCCTTGATTGGCATTCTGTTTTTTTAATTGATTTCCTTACAGTTGAGCGACCAGTGGTCAGATGCTCAAGCATGTAATAAGTGGCCATTGCGACATTGTGCGCCCTTCCCTCACTCGACGCCTTTCGGGAAAATCGCTACGATAATTCAAGTTTTTTTATCATGGGGACAGCACCAATGGCCTACACGCTTGAGCAGCTTGCATCTGATATTCACCAGGCGTTGAAAGCCGATCCAGGTATCGCCGGCAAGCACACCATCTGCCAGCATGTCTCTAAAGCGCTCAGGGATGAGGACTTTGTGACCAGGCATATGCCTGATCGTGCAAAGGATGTTGACCCGCGCGAGATCCTGTATGAAGACCCCGAACTGGGCTTCTGCATCTGCGCTCATGTCTATAGCGACGCAGCATTTGGCGACCCGCACGATCATGGTTCTGGCTGGGCCGTATACGGGCAGGCCTCCGGAACTACGGAAATGACAGACTGGAAAATTGTCGAGAATGGCGGGGGCGGCAAGCCAATTCTGGTCGAACCGGAGCGAACCTATACCCTGGTGCGGGGCGATGCCCATTTCTACGATGTCGGTGCGGTGCACTCCCCCAAGCGAGACAAGCCGACCAAGCTCCTTCGCATTGAGGCCGCAAATCTCGACCACATCGAGCGCTCGAATATCAAGGCGAAATAGTTACAGGACTCAAAGCTTATCGGGGCGCGGGCACGATCGCGAACACCCCGCGCTCCTGCTCATCGAGTTGATCAACCAGTCCCACCTCCCAGGCGAGATACTGGCGGCAGGCTTCCGCATTTCCCTGATGCCGGCCGTGGGTGAAGAACAGAAAATCAATACACGCGATCTCTGCCGGTTCATCCGGCGTGGCAACCATCTTCAGCCCCGCCGCCTCCCAGTCACCAGGGCCGCCATCGAGCACCCCCGCCACCTCCATACCGGCTTCGCGCAAGTCATGTGCCGCAAGCGCCGCGACACCCGGGTCATCCGCGACCAGCATGACAGGCAAATCATGACCCGTGACCGCTGATCCGATCACCGGTCTGATCGACCAGCGGGCGCCGGCAATATGGGACTGGCGATAGCTCATGGCAGGCCGCACATCGACAAGTTGCGCATTGCCTCCCTGAATCAACCCGGCCACTTCACCGGCAGGAACAGCTTTCAATTCCTGAATTTCTGCATTCTGGGGCGCAGGCAATTTCATTTCAGCCAGAGCGGCAATACCACCTTCAAGCACATAGGCCTCGTGCCCCAGTTGGCGCAGCCAGCTCGCGACCATACCCGCGCGCACACCGTCACTGTCGGCCAGCACAATCCGCGCATTTTTCACTCCCACCCAGTGATCGGTCGCCTGGACAAGCTGACCGCCCGGCGCATGTACGCTTCGCGCCACGCCATCGGCCTCAAACTCCTCGTGTGTGCGCACATCAAAGATGAAAACTGTGCGCGCCGTATCATCGAGCCAGTCAGATAGCTGGGCTGGCGCGATATAGGATGCCCCACGCGCCTCAGCCAATTCGCGCGCGCGTTTCCTTAAACTATCCAGATCGCCCCGGGTGATCTCCTGGGGGTAGCGGCGCGAGGCCCCGCGCTCAAGTTCGAACCCGGCCAGGAACCAGCCTTGCGTACCATTCTCCAGGGCCGCAACCGGGTTTGGAACGCCAAGGTCGATCAATGTCTGGGCGCCGATAATGGAGCGCGTGCGGCCCGCGCAG
>CAXMMX010000170.1:0-4479 GCA_964194535.1 uncultured Alphaproteobacteria bacterium
ATCTAGCGCTTTCAACCGCACCTACCTCGCCTGGTCCGATCGCCGACTTCACCTATCAGAACGAGCGTGTGATCGATGACCTGCTGTCCAAGGCGATTGGCCAGGCTATGCACACCATCGCTGCCAGCCCAAAACACCTGGGCGCTAGGATCGGCATCACCGCCCGCTGGGCAGAATAGGCCGCTTGGGGTCACGTCCGGCCCAACGACGACCTTGGCTGGGGCGTCCGCAACAGGGGGTATAGTCGAAGGAATTCGGTTGAAAGCCGACCATTGGGGATCGGAGTCTGGAGCTGGAGGTACTTTCCCCCTGGCCGGCGCCGTCCTGGCACTCCCGCTCCTAGCCAACAGCGGTCATTGGAGCTCTTGTTAAGGCACCTCTTTCAACCAATTGGAAAATGCTCCAACGTCTGAATTGGACATCGCACTCGCGGTGTAGGCCAGGTAATATCCATACTCCGAAAGCTCGGCGCCGCAGAGACGGTGAAGTTTGCCCGATTGGATTTCCGGCTCAACGAGCGCGTCGTTCAGTGCCACACCCTGACCATCGATGACCGCCTGAACGCGGACATTAGGATCGGGAATAATCAGAGTATCTGTGCGGCCCTTGAAGGAGAGTTCAGTCACTCCAAACCATTGCGACCATGCATTGCTGTCTTCTCGGTCATGGAGCAATGTGAAGCTGTTGAATGCCCTTTCAAGTCCAAGGCCGCGCACCTGCTTGAGCGCATTCTCGTTTCCGCAAGGCCAGGCTGGGCATGGGAAAAGGAGTTCAATAGCGACGTCCTTCCATGTTCCATCTCCCCACCGAATGGCCAGGTCGATGCCTTCTCCCTTCAAATTCAGCAGATCAATCATGGGCTGTATGCGCAGACGGATATCGGGATGCATCCGCATGAAATCCATAAGCCGGGGGGACAACCATCGTGAGGCAAAATAGGTTGTCACGCCGATTGTCAGCGTGCGCGTGTCGGCAAGCCGAAGTTCCTCAATCTTCTGCTCCAAACCCACGAACGCTGACATTGTGGCTGCCAGTAAGTTTTGACCATTTGAAGTAAGTGAAATACCACGTGGCAGGCGTGTGAAAACGGCAAAACCCAACTCTGATTCCAATTGCCTAATTTGATGGCTGACGGCACCTTTCGTGAGGTGGAGTTCCTCAGCAGCTGAAGAAAAGCTGCCATGTCGCGCTACGATGTTGAACACACGCAGATTATCGTAATAGCGAAATCTCATACTCATCGTATAATTCTATTAGTCGCGTAGTGCAAAATTATTCAATTTTCTGGCCCCTGAAATTGATAGAGACTGCGCATCAGAGCTGTCACTCGGTTGAAGCGCATATTTGGAGTCAATTCGGTTGCACGCAATTCAAGTTGACAAGGACACTGGGCAAACACCTCCGCGCAGACGCGGACGTGTCGCTCGAAGGCTAAATCTGGACCGTCTATAGGAGTTAATTAGTGACCAAACACATCACATCCGTCGATCAATCCGACCGGCGAGTACCCTATAACCTGCGTCAGAGCGGGCGCACGCCGGTCGAGATGTTGATCTTCACGCGTGTTCGAAAATCGCCTTTCTGGCACCTGTCCATCGAGGCCGGCGCTTGGCGGGCCACAATTTACAACCGCATCTATCACCCATTCGGCTATGTCCGACCAGAGGATGGCGGGCCAATGGTTGAATATAAAGCAATCAAAAACGATGTAACGTTGTGGAATGTCGCCGTTGAGCGGCAGATCATGGTCAAAGGACCGGATGCTGAAGCCTTCGTGGACTACGTCATCACCCGCGATGCGACGCAGATTGCACCGATGCGGGGGCGCTATGTCATCTTGTGCAATACGGACGGCGGTGTGTTGAACGATCCAGTGCTGTTGCGGCTATCGCAAGATGAATTCTGGTTCTCGCTCGCCGATTCCGACATCGGCCTGTACCTTCAGGGGGTCAATCACGACAAGCGTTTCAATGTTGTTGTTGACGAGATTGATGTCTGCCCGGTGCAGGTCCAGGGTCCCAAGTCACTGGCCCTGATGAAGGATCTGGTCGGCGATCAGTTGGATATGGACAGCATACCATTTTACGGGCTGGCCGAGGTGCGGATAGCCGGGCATTCCTGTGTTATTTCGCAGACCGGGTTTTCCGGTGAAGCGGGCTACGAGATCTATCTGCGTGACGCGACGCTGCACGCCGAAGATATCTGGTATGCGATCCTGGAGGCTGGCAAAAATCACGATCTGATGGTGACGGCGCCACCGCATTGCCGGCGGATACAGGCGGGAATACTGTCCTGGGGACAGGACATGGACAATCAGCATAACCCGTTCCAGTGTAATCTTGGATACCAGGTGTCGCTGTCCGGCAAGGGCAAGTGGGACAAGAAGGGCGATTATATCGGCAGACAGTCATTGGAACGCATGCGTGATGAGCTGCGGTCCGGCCGCAAGCCATACAAGCTACAACTCGTCGGCCTGGTGATGGGTGGTAAGCCAATCGAGGATTTTGCCCCTGATTTTTGGCCAATCTCCTCGACAGATGGTGATCAACCCTGTGGGTTCATTACCTCACCGTGGTACCACCCGGATTTGAAGCGTAACATCGCCATGGGTTATGTGCCGTTCGACGGCACACTCAGCGAGCAGGGCTTCCCGATTGGCAAGGTCGGGCGGAAGTACAAAGTTCATCTGCCTGATGAGTATTCCGAGACAGAGGGCGTTCCGGTCGATGCCGAGGTGGTACCGATGCCGTTCACGCGTTCCGTGAACCCTAACACGCGAGAGGCGGTCGCGATTTCAGCCTGATTGATCAATTGCGCGTTGCTCTCCACCCATTGATCGCCAACACAACGCCGTGAGAAAATAGGAAATACCGACTATGACCGAAGAACTCAGCCGCACATCAGCACTCGCCTCACGCCACACGGCGCTTGGCTCAGGTCTTGAAGACTGGAATGGCATGGGAACCGCATGGAGTTATTCCACGGACCCAAACGATGGACACGATGCGGTACGTGATCGTGCAGGGATGTTTGATATGTCTCCATTGAAGAAGGTCTTTGTGCGTGGTGCAGATGCCGCATCAGTGCTTGATCATCTCACAACCCGCGACATGACGCGGATAGTACCGGGGCAAGCGGCATATCTATCGATTCTCACTGATGCGGGCACCATGGCAGACGATGCAATTGTATCAAACAATGGCGGCGATGAATGGATGATTGTGCATGGCTCAGGCGACACAATGGCGTTGCTTGAAGCCTCGGCGGCGGGCAAAAATGTTGAATTGCAGTTCACCGATGATCTGCATGATATTTCGGTCCAGGGACCCAAAGCCCTCGAGGTTCTGAACGCAAATTGTGATGTTGATTTGGAACCGCTCAAATACTTCCATCACACACCTGCAACATTGTTTGGGCATCCATGTCGGATTTCGCGAACTGGATATTCTGGGGAACGCGGTTATGAGGTCTTTGCCGACGCCTCTATCGTTGGGGATATCTGGGACGAGCTTGTCGAGAATGGCGTAATGCCATGTTCATTTACCACCCTCGACAAGGTGCGGATTGAGGCCGGGCTTCTGTTTTATGGTTACGACATGACAACCGACCACACACCGTGGGAGGTTGGTCTCGGTTTTTCCGTGAGCAAGGCAAAGGGCGATTTCCGTGGCAAGAACGCTGTGATGAGTGCAAAGGGCAATGAGAAAATACACAATGTTTGTCTGGTTATTGACCATGATGACATGGTGAATGGCGGAGAAATTCTGTCGTTGAATGGTGAAGAAGTTGGTGTGGTCAATAGTCCTTGCTATTCGCACCGTTTAGAGAAATCACTGGCCCTCGCGCATGTTTCAGCGGACGCTTCCGCCGAGGGTACTGTTTTGCAAGTTGTTGGTGGTGATATTGAAACCTCCGCAACAATTTCCGCGTTGCCAATATATGATCACGAGAAATCACGCACACACAACTGAACAGCATTCCTGTTGGATTTATGAGTTCTCTTTATCGGGTTCTTTGATGAATTCTCTTACTGGACGAATGTCCGCGTTGGGTCATTAGCGGACGTTCTAACGGCCACTAGATTACGTCCGGTCTTGGAGGTAAAGCGGGCGTGTTGCTGACGGCGCGATAATGTCTGCTAATAGCCAGGAGCGGTCATTCAAGCGTCGATGTTGACCTAGATTTGGCACCTAGATGCCAGTGGCGGGAGCCGTCCACTGCATAAGGAGCCGTCTTCATAGCCACTCTTGAAAAATTGAAATAACATGCGCTCACAGGTTCGAAATTCTGCAATCGGGGTTTTGGAGGAAAGGGAATATGATTGAAGAGGTGGCGGCCCATTATAGCGGCGGCGGCGGCCTGGCCGAGAAGATCGCGGAGAGCCTGCGGAGTGCAGGCAAAGACCTCAACGAACTGAAGGCTACCGATCTATCAACAGTCGATGAGTTTCATATCCGTGGCCGAAAGGCGACCTTGGAA
>CAXMMX010000171.1:0-8718 GCA_964194535.1 uncultured Alphaproteobacteria bacterium
GACCAGCCCGGCACGATCAATAGCGAAGCGGACGGGAAGTTTCTGAACCGCCACGTCATGAACTACCTGGTCGTAAGCGCGCTGCAGGAAGGTGGAATAGATTGCAGCAAAAGGCTTGTAGCCTTGCGACGCCAGCCCGGCAGAGAAGGTCACCGCATGCTGCTCGGCGATGCCGACATCGAAACAGCGATCGGGGAATTTCTCGCCGAAAATATCAAGCCCCGTGCCTGACGGCATGGCGGCGGTGATGGCGACAATCCTGTCATCGTCCTCCGCCAGTTTGCTCAGCGTATTGGCAAACACCTTGGTGTAGGACGGTGCATTGGGTTTGGATTTCTCCTGCGCGCCGGTCACCACGTTAAAGCGCGCGGTGGCGTGGCCCTTGTCGTCGGAATTCTCAGCCGGTCCGTAGCCCTTGCCCTTCTGTGTCACCACATGAACAAGGATGGGCCCCTCTTTCGCGTCGCGTACATTGCGCAGGACGGGAAGAAGATGATCGAAATTATGCCCGTCAATAGGGCCGACATAGTAAAAGCCCAACTCCTCGAACAGCGTGCCGCCGGTCCAGAAGCCGCGGGTATATTCTTCCGCGCGCGCGGCCCGGAGTTCCCACTTCTTGGGAAGCTTTTTCGCAAGCTGCTTGGCCCAGTTGCGCACTTTGCGGTAGGTGCCGCCAGAAAGACGCCGTGCAAGATAGGCGCTCATGGCGCCAACCGGCGGGGCGATCGACATGTCGTTGTCGTTGAGGATGACAATCAGGCGCGAATCCATCGCGCCCGCATTGTTCATGGCCTCATAGGCCATACCTGCGCTCATGGCGCCGTCGCCGATAACGCAGACAATATTGTTGTCATCGCCTGAAAGGTCGCGCGCCACCGCCATGCCAAGACCAGAGGAAATGGAGGTGGATGAATGCGCCGCGCCGAAGGGGTCGTACTCGCTCTCGGCGCGCTTGGTGAAACCGGAAAGTCCGCCGCCCTGCCGCAGCGTGCGGATACGGTCGCGCCGCTCCGTGATAATTTTATGCGGGTAACACTGGTGGCCCACGTCCCAGATGAGCTTGTCGCCCGGCGTATCAAAAACCTTGTGAATGGCGAGCGTCAATTCCACCACGCCAAGCCCAGCCCCCAGATGTCCGCCCGTCACAGACACCGCGCTGACCGTCTCGGCGCGCAACTCATCGGCCAGTTGCGGCAGATCGGCGTCATCCAGCTCGCGCAATTGGGCCGGGTTCCTGACCTTGTCAAGCAGTGGTGTTTCGACGGACTGGGGCAAGCTATTTCGTGTCCCGTACACTCAATTTTCTAGGCACTACAAAGCGGCGCGCATTAGACCGGTAGCAGGCCAAGGTTTCAAGCACTCAATTTGAGGATTTAATCTACAGCAGTTTAGCAAATCGCGTGCAAGCTTTGTGATGAGCGGGTTTTGGCTAAACCACCCCCTTCTCCCGCAGACGCGCGATTTGCTCCGCATCCAGCCCGCAAAGCTTGCCCAAAACCCGCTCCGTCGCGTCTCCCAGCAGCGGTCCCGTGCTCGTGACCTTGCCCGGGCTTTCTGACAGGCGCGGGACGACATTGGGCATGGTTACAGGATTTCCTGTCATGTCGGCTACCTCGACCATCGTTCCGCGCGCCTTGAAATGCGGATCGGCGAAAATATCGGCGATTGAGTTCACCGGGGCGGCTGGGACCTCGAATTCGACGCAGCGCGCAATGAAATCGTCGCGTGCAAAACCCTTGATGTAATCGCCCACAAGCGTGTCCACCGCGTCGAAATTTTCTAACCTTCGGCTCACTTCGCCATACTTATCGGCCGCCGCCAGTTCAGGGCGCTCCATCATGTCTGCAAGACGCGCGAACATGACATCGGAGGTGCAGGCGATGGCGAGCCACTTGCCGTCTTTGGCTTCGTAATGACCATGCGGCACAGCGTTCAGCGTTTTGGTGCCTTCAGGTCCGCGCACGATGCCCTCTTGCGCATAAGCGGGCGCGAGTTCGTCCAGCACGCGGAAGATGGACTCATAGAGGCTCAGATCGATCACCTGCCCCTGGCCCGTCCGGTCGCGGTGGCGCAGCGCCATCAATACACCGATGGCGCCGTAAAGCCCGGTTATGTAGTCCGCGAGAGAAGTTGAACCCGGCGTCACCGGCGGCCCGCCAGGCATGCCGGCCAGATGCACCAGACCAGCATAGGCATGGGCGATGCGAGCGAACCCGGGGCGGTCGCGATACGGGCCGTCCTGTCCGTAGCCGGACACCCGCAGCAGGATGAGTTTTTGATTGACCCTGGACAACACATCCCAGCCCAGTCCCCATTTTTCCAGCGTGCCCGGGCGGAAATTTTCACAAACCACATCGGACTGCGCGACGAGTTTTTTCAGGATTTCCACGCCTTCGGGGTCACGCAGATTGAGCGTCAGGGAAGATTTGTTACGCGCTTCGGTTTTCCACGCCAGCGTATCGCCACCATCCTTGGGCGTGCCATAGCGCCGCCACGGGTCGCCGCCATCCGGGCGCTCAACCTTGATGACTTCGGCCCCGAACTCACCAAGCGTGGTGGCTGTAAAGGGCGCGGCGATGAAGGTTGCAATATCCAGAACGCGAATGCCCGAAAGGGGCCGCGTCTCACTCTCAGGACTCGACATCCAGCGGTTCCGTGCCCGAGGGCTTGCCGTCGGCACTGAGGGTGATTTTTTCCACCTTGGCTTCGGCTTTCTTTAAAAGAGCATCGCAATGCGCACGCAAAGCCTCGCCGCGCTCGTAGATGGCGATGGATTCTTCAAGTTCCACATCGCCCTTTTCCAGCTTGGCGACAATCTGCTCAAGCTCCGCCATGGCCGTCTCGAAGCTCATGACTCCGAACTCTTCTTTTTTTACCTTTTCAGCCATGTTGCTCGCTCACCTTCGTTTTCACGAACTCGCATCCATCAATACCTGAACATGCGCGCCCACGGAATTCGCAAGTCCTTCCAGATCATAACCGCCTTCCAGCATGGAGACGACCCTGCCCTGGCAACTCCTGTCGGCGATTTCGATAATTTTTTCCGTTGCCCACGCGAAATCGTCCTCCACAAGCCTCAGGCTTCCCAGCGGGTCGCGCTCATGGGCATCGAAGCCGGCGGAAATCAGGATGAGGTCCGGCCGGTGCGCGGACAGCTGCGGCAGGATGCGGTTTTCAAAAGCCTCGCGGAACACATCGCCGCCATCGCCAGCCCGTAATGGTGCATTCCAGATATTTCCCAGGCCGGTTTCCATGAGCGCGCCGGTGCCGGGAAACAGCGGCATCTGATGGGTTGAGCCGAAATACAGGTTCTTGTCCTCCCAGAACATGGCCTGTGTGCCGTTGCCGTGATGGACATCGAAATCAACAACGGCGATGCGCTCCGCGCCATGCTTGGCGCGCGCATAAAGACCGGCAATGGCGATATTGTTGAATACGCAAAACCCCATCGCCACCGCGGCTTCCGCATGATGGCCGCAGGGGCGAACTTCGCAGAATGCATTCTTGACCTTGCCCGTCATCACCTGATCGACAGCGTGGATGCCTGAGCCAACCGCGCGCAGGGCCGCCTCCCAGCTTTTCGGACTCATCACCGTGTCCCCATCGACGCGCACCAGCCCCTCTTCCGGCGTGGCCTTGCGGATGGCCTCTATATACTCGCCCGGATGCGCGCGTTCGATGTCGGCGACATCGGCCATTGGCGCCTCTTCACGGTTGAGATCATCGAACGCTTCGGTGCCGGTAACCTGTCTGATGGCGCGTATTCGGTCCGGCCTCTCGGGGTGTCCGGGCCCGGTGTCATGCTCGATGCAGACGTCATGTGTCAGGTAAAGGGTGGTCATACTATCCTGTGAAGTCACTCGATAACGGCTTGTCACAGCCATTCATATTCATGTTGGCGAGAAATCGCTACCCGGCCAGTGCATCTGCCGCGTCCGATGACACCCAGCCCCCTCCCGCAATTATTGCCTTGGCCAGCCCCGGCGCTTCAACGGCGTGGTTTTCCGCATAGTACCGCGCAAGCGCGATGGCGCTGCTCGAGCCATCTTTATCGCCGCGCGAGCGCTTCAATGCGCCGCTTGCCATATAGACCGCGCCACTGGTGATGCCAAACAGCCGGGTATAGGCACCAGCCCCTGCGAGCGCGATTGTGATGTCATCCCCGATGACGCCAAGAAGAAGGAAGGCTGTCGCCTCTTCAAGCGCTGATACCGCATCTTCGAGACGAGACGCGGTGTCGCCGAATTCAGGAGCATTCGACGCGGCAATATCGGCAATGCTCTCGCGCAACGAAGCGATATGACGCCGCACCGCCTCCCCGCCATCAACCGGCAATTTGCGGGCCACGAGGTCTATCGCCTGAATGCCATTGGTGCCTTCATAGATGGGGGAGATACGGGCGTCGCGCAAATGCTGGGCGGCGCCGGTTTCCTCCACATAACCCATGCCGCCATGTACCTGGATGCCCTCTGACGCCACCTCAACGCCCATATCGGTAGCAAAAGCCTTGGCGACAGGCGTGAGCAAGCTCGCCATGGCATGAGCCGCGCCGCGTGCCTTCTCATCTCCGGAGCGCTCGGCAATATCGATCATCCGCGCGGTCATGAAACAGATCGCCCGCGACGCAGCGGTTTTGGATTTCATGGAAAGCAGCATGCGTTTGACATCCGGGTGGGCGATGATCGCGGTTTCATTGCCTTGCGCATCGCGGCCCTGTTTGCGCTCATGGGCAAAGCCAAGCGCCTGTTGAAAGGCGCGCTCGGCAATGGCCGCCCCCTGCACACCGACGGCCAGCCTCGCGCGGTTCATCATCGTGAACATGGCTGCCAGGCCGCGGGTTTCCTCGCCCACCAGCCAGCCCTTCGCGCCACCATTGTCGCCCATCTGCATCACGCAAGTCGGGCTGGCATGAATGCCGAGCTTATGTTCGAGAGAGATGCAATGCACATCATTGCGATCACCCAGTGAACTATCTGAATTCATGAGATATTTTGGCACCAGAAACAGCGATATTCCACCTGTTCCAGGCGGTGCGTCCGGCGTGCGCGCAAGCACCAGATGCACGATATTTTCAACCAGGTCATGCTCGCCGAAGGTGATGAATATCTTGGTGCCGGAGAGCAGATAGCTGCCATCGTCCTGGGGTACGGCCATCGTCTTCAGCGTGCTTAAATCAGACCCCGCATGAGACTCGGTGAGTTGCATGGTCCCGGCCCAGTCGCCCGACACCATTTTCGGCAAATAGGTTTGCTTCAGCTCATCGGAGCCGAACTGCGCGATGGTTTCGACCGCGCCCTGTGTCAGCATCGGATTAAGCGCGAAGGACATACAGGCCGACTGCCACATCTCGCTGACCGCCATGGACACCATGACCGGCAGCCCCTGTCCGCCATAGTCAGCGGGGCCCGGCAGGCCGCTCCACCCGGCCTCGCACCATTGTTCGTAAACCTCGCGCCAGCCTTCGGGCATACGCACGTCGCCGTTCTTTAGCGCAGCGCCCTGGCTATCGCCCTGAGCATTCAGCAGCGCGATGCGCCCGGAAGCAAATTTGCCGGACTCTTCCAGAATGGCGTCCACGAGATCCGGGTCGAGGTCCAGGAACAGCCCCTCGTCAATGAGGCCCGACAGCCCGGCGATATCATTGAGGGCCGCGGAGATTTCTGAGACAGGAGCAGCGTAGGTCATTTCATTTCACATCCAGCTGGACTGGAGTCGGTGTGGTGCAATTCCATACACCACAATTGCATGATAGCGCCGGTCGTGCGACCTAGGGTCCGGACTCATTCGTGGCATCCATTAATTGAGTCCTGACCCTGAACACCGCCATGGCCATTGAACCTGCAACACAGTCCTCGATCCAACAGGCCGCCAAGGTGCTGGCTGGGGGTGGCGTGGCCGCATTTCCCACCGAAACCGTCTATGGGCTGGGCGCCGATGCCACCAATACAGACGCGGTATTGCGCGTCTATGAGATAAAGGGCAGGCCCCGCTTCAACCCGTTGATTGCCCATGTGGCGAACCGCGAGGCGGCCGAGGCACACGCTGAATTCAACGAAGAGGCCGGAAAACTAGCGGACGCCTTCTGGCCGGGTCCGCTGACGATTGTTCTCGAAAAGCGCCCTGAGAGTGGCATTTGCGATCTGGTCTCGGCCGGACTTGATACGATCGCGCTTCGCGTCCCCGCAAATGAAACCGCGCGGGGTTTGTTGCTTGCCGCCGGTTGCCCGGTCGCAGCACCAAGCGCTAACAGGGCCGGCCATGTCAGCGCGACAACAGCCGCCCATGTGGCGGCCGATCTGGGAGACGGCCCCGCACTCATTCTTGATGGTGGGCACACGGCGGTTGGGCTTGAGTCCACCGTGGTTGACCTGAGCGGACCGGAACCCTTGCTTCTGCGGCCCGGCGCGATCCCTCGCGAAGAAATCGAGGACGTCCTCGGGATGAAACTGGGCGAAGCCGAAATCAGCATTCAACCCTCGTCTCCAGGGCAGCTGGCGAGCCACTATGCGCCGCGCGCACGGCTGCGTCTTGACGCAACTTCACTTGAACCAGGCGAAGCTCTGCTCGCATTCGGCAACACTGCGCTCTCAACCATCGGGCCAATGGTCAATCTGAGCCCGGAGGGTGATCTACGCGTGGCGGCGATGCACCTGTTCTCTGCGCTTCGCGAACTGGATAAGAGTGGATGCGAGAGCATCGCCGTTATGCCGATTCCCGATGAAGGACTGGGTGAAGCCATCAATGACCGCTTGCGCCGCGCCGCCGCACCACGTGGACGTTAAGCTCCTATTCCACCCAAGCAAAAAAATGGATTATGGTGTGAGTCCGGCGCTACTGTGCCCCACATTCATTCTCAACCGGGTTCACGAGCTATATGCCGGGCAAAAAAAAGACCACACCACCTGTTCCTTCATCCGAACTACTTGACCGCTTTGCAGCCATAGTCGGAGAGGCGAATACGGTCCGCGATGCACGGCAGATGGACGCGTATCTGATCGAGCCGCGTCATCTTTATATTGGCAAAACCCCTCTCGTGCTGCGCCCGGCATCTACCGAAGAAGTTTCGCAAATCCTCAAATTGGCCAACGAGACGAACACGAGCATTGTCCCCCAGGGCGGAAATACGGGCCTCGTCGGCGGACAAATCCCGTTCGATGGCGGGGAGGAAATCATCATCTCCCTGTCGCGCATGAACAAGGTCCGCTCGATTGACCCGGAAGGCAATACCATGACGGTTGATGCCGGCGTCATTCTTGAGCAGGCCCAGGCGGCGGCAGATCAGGTAGGCCGGCTGTTTCCCCTGTCTCTTGCTTCTGAAGGCAGTTGCCAGATCGGCGGCAATCTCTCGACCAATGCCGGCGGCACGGCGATGCTGGCCTATGGCAACGCCCGCGACATGGTGCTGGGGCTGGAAGTGGTATTGGCCGATGGACGTATCTGGAAGGGACTTCGCGCGCTGCGCAAGGACAATACCGGCTATGATCTGAAAGACTTGTTTATTGGCGCTGAAGGCACGCTCGGCGTCATCACCGGCGCGGTGCTAAAGCTGTTTCCCAAGCCTGAAGAATGCGCCACCGCCTTCGTGGGCCTTTCCAGCGTGGAGGATACAGCCCGGTTTTTCGGTCTCGCCCGGCAAGCGGCAGGCGTCTATCTGACGACATTCGAAATTATCCCGCGTGTCGGCATCGAGATGGTGCTCAAGCATGGCAGCCAGGTACGCCATCCGCTGAGCGAAGAATATGAATGGTATGTGCTCATTGAGTTGTCAGGGCTCGAAGCCACCGGAGCAACCAATGCCACGATAGAGAGTCTGCTGGGTGATGCCCTTGAGGAAGAATGCGTTCGCGACGCGGTGATTGCCTCCTCGATTGCGCAGCGGAACGAAATCTGGCGCCTGCGCGATCTCATGTCCGAAGTGCAGAGCCTAGAGGGTGGCTCAATCAAACATGATGTCTCCGTCCCGATTGTCAGCATCCCCGAGTTCATAAAACGGGCGAATGATCTGGTGGAAGTGATGGTGCCGGGAGCGCGCCCCGTGCCGTTCGGTCATTATGGAGATGGCAATATCCACTACAATGTCAGCCAGCCCGCCGGGATGGATAAAGACATCTTCATGGCCCAATGGGATCCGATTGCCGCGGGCGTGCACGAGATTGTGCTCGATCTGAAAGGCTCCATCAGCGCTGAACACGGTATTGGACGGATGAAGCGCGAAATCCTGAAGAACGTCAAAAGCGAGGTCGAGCTCGATATGATGCGACGGATTAAAGCCCTGTTCGACCCGAACGGCATCCTCAATCCCGGCAAGGTTCTTTAAGGTTCGCCTCTCATGTCCGCACTCAATATCCAGGAAATCTGCAATGAAGATGTCGAGGAGGTGGTCGCCCTATGGGAGGCTTGCGGCCTGACCCGCCCCTGGAATGACCCTCACACCGACATTGCATTTGCCCGCGACACCGAGAACGCCACGCTGCTTGTGGGCTCGCTGGACAGCGAGATAATTGCGAGTGCCATGGTCGGCCATGATGGCCATCGCGGTACGGTTTACTATGTGAGCGTGGCCCCTGGCGCGCAGGGCAAAGGATTTGGCCGCGTCATCATGGCGGCTGCGGAAAACTGGCTGCACGGGCGCGGTGTGTGGAAGCTCAATCTTCTCGTGCGCGAGAGCAATGTGCCCGTCATCGAGTTCTATTCAGCCCTTGGCTATGACCGCGAGGA
>CAXMMX010000172.1:0-6892 GCA_964194535.1 uncultured Alphaproteobacteria bacterium
GAGGGTTGCTCAAGCTGCTTTCAGGCGGACGCCAGTGAAACGAGTTGATCTATAAATTTGGGGTTCGAGCTTGTATTTGCTCTAGATGATGGCATCTTTGACGATGCCATCTTAATTCAGTGATGAAATGATGCGCGACATAAAAAAGTTAAAGGTTGGTTTGCGGGTGGGCTGATCCCCTCGTGGATATCACTGATAACTCTGTTGGCTCTGGCTTTATTTCTCACGATGGCGGCAAATGTGCACGCGAATGAGCCGAAATCGAAGGGCCAGAGTGTGTATGTGCCGGTCTATTCCGCGATTGGTTTTATCTCCTCACTCAGCTTTGACCTCGCTGTCACACTGAGCTTTCGCAACGTCGATGGGACAGCACCGATTACCGTGAACTCAGCGATATATTTTGATACCAGCGGCAAGAAGAAAAAGGTTTTGCTTGACGGATCACGCACACTCGCTCCATTCGGCTCGATTGAAATTCTTATAAAGCAGCAGGATTTCCGCGGCGATATTGGCGGCAACATTGTCGTTAAATGGAACTCCACATCGCCCGTTTCTCCACCCCTAATCGAGGCGATCATGGTCGGGGCTCGCGGCTCACAGGCCTTTTCGTTCAAAAGTCGTGGTATCGTCCTCAACTAGCGCCTAATGAGTAATTAATCGACTCTTCTATGTCCGCTAATGCCCCTACGCAGGTACTGGGAGTCGGACCATGTCTTTGATCTCACCTCGCAGCGGGCGGACCATCAGATTGTACCATCCGCGCCTCAATCACCTTGTCGTTTTCCCTAATCAGGTTCTTCTGTTTCTCTGCTTCAAACTCTTTGTTGACGGTTATCAAAGCCTGTAAATGAAGATGCCTGTGGTCAATTTCCTGCTTCACGTCCACGTCTACAGCCACAGCAGCCTTTCCAAACGCTCTCTCAAGCACAATCTCTGCACATTTGAACTTAAGTGTCGGAGCCGTTTTCTCATCCTCCATGACCTTGATTATCGTCTTGAACGCTTCAGGTGATTTCTTCCTTGCAGATGCCTGAATGTCATACAGACTGCGAGGTTTGCCTCCCGGATTGCCACTCTCGCCCTTCTTCCACCGCTTTGGCGCTTGCAAGTTTGCGAGACTATTCGGGTGCATTTTCCGTTTGTGTTTTGTTAGAGTTTTCGCTTCTTCACTCATTGGGTGCGCTCACGCGATCCTATTCATCCATCTCGTATCGGGTTTCAATCGGCCTTGATCGGGTGCCAGTCCACGTTCTATCGGTACATTATTGAGCACATAGGGAGTGCGGAAATATGTCCTTCACCGAAGCCATCCGAACGGTCCTGTCGAAGTACACCACTTTTTCCGGTCGTGCGAGCCGCCCTGAATTCTGGTGGTGGGTGCTTTTCGTTGTGCTGCTGAATGTTGCGACGGGCATAGTGGACGCAACTCTTATCGCGCCCACACTGGGGTTTGAACCTTATGAGGAGTTGGCCGGCCAACCGCTATCACTCATCGTGAGTTTGGCGATTTTACTGCCCAACATATCAGTGAGTGTGCGACGCCTCCACGATATTGACAGGTCCGGCTGGTGGTACCTCATCATTCTCATCCCATTCATAGGTGTATTGGTAATCATCTACTGGGCGGTGCAACCGGGTACCAGCGGCAGCAATCGCTTCGGAGTCTAGACCTGGTCCCTTTTGCGGTTTCTGCGCCTACCCTTCCGTAACTGCATCGCTACCAACCTCAAGTGTGAGCAGTCGCCGCTCTCGGGCCTACCTGGCCCCTGATTGGCACTCAGCGAGTCAGCTATGGCCTTTTCCAGCCCATCAGGCCCCTAGGACTGACCATCTGCTTCCACGACTCTGGCGACTCGTATGGCGGTTGAGGCGGCGTCGGAGAGAGAGTGAGTGTTCCAGATCGGGGATATTCAGGCACAAGTTCGATGCGCTGATCTTCAGTAGCAGGAATGTCCGCTTTCGGGGGCAAAGCGGACATTGTGAGCAGGGGTCTCTGATGTCTGCTTTTGACCCAAAGCGGACATTCGTCGGATTACGCCATTCGGTGGTTTGGAGCGAAGTTAATTATGTAGATCGTTTGGCGCCCAAGCCCGTTAGCGTTCTGATGGTCCGGAAGATACCCGTGGTCCAATCTTCCCGGCCATGACCCTGGGCTCTGGCTATGGCGTAGATTTGGCGGCCTGCTGATCCGGTGGCCAGGGGTACGTTCAACCGGGCCGCTGTATCCAGGGCCAGGCCCATGTCCTTGTAGGCCAGATCAAGCATAAAGGCCGGGGTGGGGTCGTCCTTCAATGCCTTGTCAGGCCAAGTGGTGCGAATGTGGCCCTGGCCGGCCGGAGTCTGGCTGATAACGTCGGCGACGATGTCATTGCTTATTCCGGCGGCTTCCGCCAACGCCAAACCCTCCGCCGTCGCCAGATTGATTACCGCCGATATATAGTTGTTGACCAATTTGACCATGGCCCCGGAACCCAGGGGACCGCATGGCGTAATCGATTTCCCCAATACCTCCAGCAGAGGCATGGCGCGGGCGATATCGGCGTCCTCGCCACCGACCATAAACGTAGACGTACCAGCGGCGGCGTGGGCCGAGGTGCGCCCGACCGGCGCGTCGATCATGTGAACGCCCTGTTCCGCTAAACGCTTGCCAATGCGCTGTGTCTCTTCAGGCAGGATGGTGCTCATGTCGATGTACAGCGCTTCCTGGGAAATATTTTCGGCGATCCCGTTGTCGCCGAAGACGACCTCTTCGACTACCGGCCCGACCTGCAACATGGTGAACACGAATTCCGCATCACGCGCCGCTTCCGCTGGGTTGGTGGCGGCATTTGCGCCATCGGCAACCAGGACCTGGACCGCCTTGGGATTGATGTCGTAAACACAAAGTTCGTGCCCTGCCTTGGCGAGGTTGCGGCTCATGGCTCCGCCCATTTGACCTAAACCGATAAAACCGATCTTCGCCATTATTTTAGTCCTCCGAATAAGTCTATAGCGCCCAGGTGCTCAAGGCCGGAACGAAGGCGAGCAGCAAAACCACAACCAGCATCGAGCCGACAAAAGGCACGGCGCGAAGGGCAATGGTCAGAACTGTTTCCCCTGTCAGGCCGGACAAAACGAACAGGTTCAGTCCCAGCGGCGGGGTGATGAACCCAACGCCCAGGGATGTCACCATGAAAATGCAAAAATGGATTTCGTTCATGCCGATCTCTTGCGCCAGCGGCAACATGATCGGTGACAGGATGACGATGTTGGGCGTGGTCTCCATGACGCACCCGGCGAGGATGAAGATGCCTAGCATCATCAAGATTATCAGGGTCGGGCTGTCGGTCACCTGGGCAATCGATTGGACGAAGGTTTGCGGAACTTCAAGCGCCGCAAGAGCCTGCGCCAGCGGAAGGGCGAAGGCGATAATCGGCACAATCACCCCGTTTACCCTGGCCGAGCTTTCCAGCATCTTGGGGAAATCTTCCAGCTTCAGCGTCCCCTGAACGAGCCCGATCACCATGGTGGTGACGACCGCCACCGCCGCCGCCTCGGTCGGTGTGAAGACGCCCGTATAAATGCCGCCGAGGATGATGAACGGGATCATCAACGCGAACTTGCCGTCCCACATGGCACTCACCCAGCGATTGAAGTCAAACTGAATGCCGGAACGTTCGTAACCGTGGATACGGTTCAATACCACATTGGTGATCATGATCGAGAACATGATCATTACGCCAGGCACGGCGGCGGCGAGAAACAACGTCGATGCCGAAATGCCGAGCACCAGGCCGATGATGATATAGGCGATCGATGGCGGTATAAGGATTCCGGTACACGCCCCGGACGCCACAAGGGCGGCGGCGTAGGGCCGGGGATAACCAACCTCTACCAGCCGACCGTGGGTGATACGGCCCACTGCCGCCGCGCCGGCCGCGTCGGACCCGGAGATGCAGGCGAAAAACCCGCAGCCCAGCACCGTCGAGGTCCCGAAGCCGCTGCGCAGGCTGCCCATAGTCGCCTCGGCGATATCGAGGAGTTTTCCCGATAACCCGGATCGCACGAGCACGTCGCCGGTCAGGATGAACAGCGGTATAGCGATCAGGGCAAACGCATCCATGCCCGAGAACAGGGCTTCGCCAAACAGCGTCAGCGGCAGCACATCCGTCATCACTAAAAGCCCGATGGCCGCGAACCCCAGCGACACCCAGATCGGAACGGCGAGCGCGAACAGAACAAGGGCCAGGAGCAATGGCAGGCCGATATCCCAGCCCAGTTCCGTTGATGCTTCGGGAATGACGTAAAGCATGGTCGTCAGTCGAACAGCTTGTTGCCGGTGAAGACGGGGCGTCCGGCGCGAAGGTCGCCGATATCACGGTGGATGGATTGTATTAGACGGACCATCATCATCGAAAAGCCGAGTGGCACCGCAATCAGGAACCAGACGCGGATAATCCTCAGTCCGTCGGTAACATTGCCAAATTTATACGAGACCAGGACCGGGTCCATGGACCAGTAAATGGCCATGCAGGCCAAAAACGCCGTCATCACGTCACCGAACAGATAAATGACCGCAACGCCCCTTGGCGGCAGGTAATGGGTGATCACGTCAATTCGGATATGGGCACGTTCGCGGACGGCGGCGGAGGCGCCGATCCAAACCAAATAGATAAACGCGTAGCGGGCTGTCTCCTCCCCCCACACCGATGAATACAGAAAGACGAAGCGCCTGAGCACTTCAATAAAAATGGCCATGACGATGAAGCTGTAAAACACCAACAGGAGCCAGCGTTCGCCGTTACGGTCTATGGTTCGAAGAAATTCTCGCATTTGCCCCTGCCAGAACCAGCCTGCCAATTCATGAGCCGGGCCGTGACCTGATTAAAGGCGGGCGGCAAGACGCCACCCGCCCTCAATCACGTTTACCGTTTCAGAAGCCTAAACGTCGTGGACGTAGTAACGGCCCTGTGTCTGTGCCGCCTCATACATCTTGTCGAAGTTTTTGATCGACCCACCGAGTTTAATCTTCCACTCGTCCCATACCTTGAGCTGTTGACCGGAGGCTTCGGCCCATTGCGACAACTCACCTTTGGTCGGCACGTAGAACTTGACACCGGCCTTGGCCATTTCAGCCATGGCAAAAGCGCGCGACGCCGGGACTTGTGCCAGGTTCTGGGCAAAGGTGACTTCGCTGGCGAAGTCGATGCCTTCCTGGACGTCTTTCGGAAGACTTTCAAACCAGGCCAGATTGCAGGAATAGACCTGACTATCGGGAACCGAACGGTTGAACGTCACCCACGACAAGATGTCCTTGAAGCCGAAAGCGTACAGCGCTTCGACCGCCGGGTCGAGCGCGTCGGCGACGCCCTGCTTGATGGCGGTGGGCGTCTCACCCCAGGCGACCGGCGTCGGGTTGGCGCCGAGCAGCCGGTAGAACTGTTGCAAAATTTTCGATCCCGGGACCCGAAATTTGATGCCCTTGAGATCGTCCGGCGTCTTGAACGGCTTGTCGTCGAGGCCCCGGCGTTTGGCCGCCGTGCGCGGATCGATGCAGAAGAAAAACAACGGCTTGAAACCCTTGGCGCGGACTCTGGAAACCACTTCCTTTTGCCAAATATCCGACGTCACCAGGTTGACGAAGCGCTGATTTTCACCGCACCAGTAAGGCAGGTTGATCATATCGACCGCCGGCGCGAATGGGGCGAAGTTGGACAGCGAATGCTGCGCCGCCTGAATGGTGCCGGATTGAACCTTTTGGGCGAGTTTTGTGCCGACGCCCAGTTGACCGGCGGGGCCTAGCTTCACATAGACTTGGCCATTGGTCAGGTTTTGGATATTTTCCTTTAGGTTCAACTGCATGATCGGATAGGACCGGGTCGTTCCGATGCGATAGGCGGTTCCGATCGTCATCGTGTGTTTGGCCGCGCCTTGGCGGCCTTTCTCTTCCATCGCCGTCTGAGCGAGCGCCGCGCTGCTGCCGAGAGTTCCGGCGGTGGCGGCGACGAGGGCGGTTGTCAGCCCGAACTTCGCCGTTGCGCTAAAGAACTCACGCCGGTCGACATCTCCGACCAATTCGATTGTGACTTTTCCTTCTGTTTCCTCCGACATGGTGATCTCCCAGATACTTTGTTGATTTTGATTGTTAATCGTCGACTGCGTCTTGATCCCTGCTTACCAATGTTTCGCGGCAGACCGCCGCCAGAGTGAAAAAAAGCGCAGTGACTAGCAACAGGAGAAATTCGGCAACATCACTCAGCAAAAATGGGACTTGCCAGCCGAAACTGATCTTCGCCTTGCCCCAAAGAATGTTGAGCCAGAACAGCAGAAACAACAGCGCGAAAGCAGCCAGATAAAACCGGATCAGGTTCCGGAGCTGATGGTTGTCCAACATTAGTGTAAGAAATTACCCCTAGGCAGCCTTTTTTTTAGACTTTGGCGAGAGATCCATGTTTCCTCCTGTAGAAGGAGCTTAGTACATTCTACGGTAGGGGTGTCAATATGATAGCTCGCATCGTGTACGGCCTAGATAGCACTTCTAACTGCCATTCTTGCGTCCACTTCTGATGAAGTGGCTGGCTTCCGTCCACTAGCATCTAGGTGCTAATTGATGAATGCGAATGTCCTCTTTTGATGCTGTGGACGGCTCCTCCACCGGCATCGCGATGCGCCACGTTACGGTGGTTATTCCGGAACTGCGAATGTCCGCTATTGGCTATTAGCGGACATTTGATGCAGTGCGGAATAATGTCCGCTTTACCCCCGAAAGCGGACATGTGTGGACGGCTCCGTGTTGGCAAGGGTTTTTTTGAGCGATATCGCACTGCTGGTCGGAGCTGCCATGTGTTCGGCCTATTGATGCGGCACTGTTCATGGCCGCTGGCCATAATGCTCTCCGCAGATCGGGTCCCGG
>CAXMMX010000173.1:0-11116 GCA_964194535.1 uncultured Alphaproteobacteria bacterium
GTGGCGAATTGCTCAGCAAGACCATATCGCGCACCCCAAGATCATGCAGGATTTGTGAACCGATACCAATTTCCAGCAGGCGGTTTTGCGAGGCATCGGGATCGGGTTCTGCCCATTCATCCTGATCCAGTGCCTCCGATACCGCACGTGGCCACACATCCCGGATCAGGACGAGAACCCCCCGCCCCTCCTGCGCTATCAATTCCATCGCTTTGTGCACGAGGGAACTCTTATGCCCCTCATCATTGATGCCGACGATATCCGACAGCGTGTTGCAGGCATGAACCCGCACAAGCACCGGTCCGCCTTTGGAGATATCGCCTTTCACAAGTGCGATATGTTCCTCCGTTGGCTCGACCGTGGTGCGATAGACCCGCATCTCGAAATCGCCGCCGAATGCGCTTTTCACCCCGGTTTCAGCGACGCTGCGCACGATACTGTCATGCTTGCGGCGGTATGCGATCAGATCAGCGATGGCCGCTAGCTTGAGCCCATGATGCTGGGCAAAGGCAACAAGATCCGGCATGCGGGCCATGGTGCCGTCATCGTTCATGATTTCGCAAATGACGCCGGATGGATAAAAGCCGGCGAGCCGGGCCAGATCAACGGCTGCTTCGGTGTGTCCGGCACGCATCAGGACGCCTCCTTCTCGCGCAATGAGCGGGAAAATATGACCCGGGGTTGATATATCCTCAGGTCCGCGTGTGGGGTCTATGGCGACGGATATGGTGCGGGCACGGTCATGAGCCGAGATTCCCGTCGAAATCCCCACTCGCGCCTCTATGGAGACTGTAAAGGCCGTCTGGTGGCGCGTTTCATTGTGCCGCACCATGAGATCAAGATTGAGTTGATTTGCGCGCTCTGCGGTGAGTGTCAGGCAGATGAGACCGCGGCCATATTTCGCCATGAAGTTGATGGCGTCAGGCGTCGCCATTTGCGCGGGGATGACAAGATCGCCTTCATTCTCGCGATCTTCCGCATCCACAAGCACAAACATGCGTCCGTTGCGGGCGTCCTCAAGCACGTCCTCGATGGGCGAAAGGAAGCTCGTATCCTGATCCTGTTCGGCGATTCTCACCTGTGAAAACCCTTTTAAAATTCCGATTGACTGATCCTTGCCACATACCGGGCCAGCAGGTCTACTTCCAGATTGACCTCATCTCCCGCCGCCAGGGCGCCCCAGCTTGTGGCCTCAAGGGTATGCGGGATGAGATTGATGCCAAATCGCTCACCCTCAACTTCATTGACAGTGAGCGACACACCATTCAGGGCTACAGAGCCCTTGGGCGCGATAAATCGCTTCAGTCCCTCATCCACTTCGATTGTAAAGCGGACAGACGTACCATCTGGCCTCCGCTCTACAATGCGCGCGGCGGCGTCCACATGGCCGGTAACAATATGGCCGCCAAGCTCGCTTGAAGGCGTGATAGAGCGCTCCAGATTGATTTTCCGTCCCGGCGTCCAGGAACCCAGCGTCGTATGTTGCAGGGTTTCACTGGACACATCCACGCTGAATAGTGATTTGAAGCCATCTGGACCCGGCCTTGTTCTGGCGACTGTCAGACAGCAGCCGTCACAGGCAATGGAGGCGCCGATGGAGTCGTCGCCCAATTCATATCCGCAGGCGATATCAATGGCGCCATCTGCGGCGGCGTGAACCTGCCCAATATCCGTGATGAGACCTGTAAACATGAGCACTTATACGTCGTTGCGGCGATAGATGGACAGATTATCGCGTCCGAGGAAGCGCGTCTCGTCAAGGGTGAAAGATGGTGAAGTCTCGATTGCGTCAATGCCAACCGCTGACAGCGCCTTGAGTCCTGATGCCCCGGCCGGTTCGGGTCCCTGATAGGCGTAGACCTCGTCAACTAGTTTCTCGCGCCAGAAACTCCCTGCGACGAGGGGTCCGCCCTCGATGAGCACCCGTGTGATGCCGCGTTCCGCGAAAACGCCAAGCAGGGCGCTGGGGGCCAGGCCGCCAACCTGCGCCGGTGCAACTCTTACAACTTCAACACCAGCATCTGCCAAATGGCTCGAGGCCTCTTTGCTGGTGTCCTCAGAGCAAAACACCCAGAGCGGCGCCTCATTCATGCTGGCGAGGAGTTTCGCGTCTCCTGGGAGCTTTAACTGGCTGTCCAGAACCACCCTGACAGGCGATCTTTCACCCATACCGGGTAACCGGCAGGTCAATATAGGGTCATCGGCCTCGACCGTGCCGCGGCCGACCAGTATGGCATCACACCGCGCCCGCAACAGGTGCCCGTGCGCCCGCGCTTCGTCGCCCGTTACCCACACCGGTTCTCCCTCACCTTGGGGGATGAGGCCATCCGAGCCGACGGCCAGTTTGAGTTGCACCATGGGTCTGTTTTGAGTGACGCGCAGAGCATGCCCACGGGAAATGCGATTACCCTCGTCAACAAGCACTCTTTCTGTCACTTCGATGCCGGCCTCGCGCAATTTCGAGACGCCGGCGCCGGCCACCCTCGGGTCCGGGTCATGCGCCGAACTGACAACTCTCGAAATGCCGGCCTCAATGATGGCGTCGGTGCAAGGCGGCGTTTTGCCGTGGTGGGCGCAAGGCTCCAGCGTCACATAGAGTGTGCATCCCTTTGCCCTCTCACCCGCCTTCTCAAGCGCCACGCGTTCCGCGTGGGGTCGCCCGCCCGCCATGGTCCACCCCCGCGCAATGACCGTGGCGGGATCTCCCGGACGCACGATGACAGCTCCCACGGACGGGTTGGGCCATGTTTGGCCAAGCGTCCTGCGCGCCATTGCCAATGCGCCTCTCATGAAAATGTTATCTGAAGTGGACATAACCACGCGCTCCGGCCAGCCGTGTGCCGCGGACCCTAGTCTTTATCGCTTTTGGAAAGCGGCTCATCGACATCTTCATCACCTGCCAATTCACCTAGTAATTCCTCAAAGTCCCGCGCCTCGCGAAAATTCTTGTAAACGGAGGCAAAGCGGACATAGGCCACGTCATCAAGCCCCTTAAGACCTTCCATGACCAATCGGCCAACGGTCTCGGATTTGATGTCGCCCTCCCCCATATTCTCAAGACGCCGGACAATGCCACTCACCATACGCTCCACGCGCTCAGGATCCACCGAACGTTTACGCAATGCAATTTGCAGGGATCTCATGAGCTTGTCGCGGTCAAACGGCACGCGGCGGCCGTTCTTTTTCACCACCGTCAATTCGCGCAATTGAACCCGCTCGAAAGTGGTGAAGCGGCCAGAGCAGTCAGAACACACGCGCCTTCTGCGGATCGCCGTGTGATCCTCGGACGGGCGTGAATCCTTCACCTGCGTGTTGGTGTTCCCACAATACGGGCACCGCATGATTTTGCCTCCCTCACCAGATTGCAGATCGGGCCGATGGCGTTCTTGCCTATATGCCTGTTGAATATATGGGGAAACGCCCGCACAAATCGACGACCTTCGCCTTCACGCCCGACTCAGTTTCTTCGTTCGAGTCTGGGCCATTGCTCGCAAGGCCGTCCAGCACTTCGATGATCATTTCCCCGATTGCCTGGAATTCCGATGCGCCGAACCCCCGTGTCGTGCCGGCAGGCGTTCCGAGCCGGACGCCGGAGGTCACAGTTGGTTTCTCGGGGTCGAAGGGAACACCATTCTTGTTGCAAGTGATATTAGCACGGCCCATTGCCGCTTCTGCGTCCCGTCCCGTCAGCCCTTTTGGCCTGAGATCGACAAGCAGAAGATGCGTGTCTGTGCCTCCAGAAACAATATCCAGCCCGCCATCACTGAGCACCCCCGCCAGCGCACGCGCATTTTCCACCACGGCCAGCGAATAAATCTTGAAGGAGGGCTGTAACGCCTCCTGAAACGCGATGGCCTTGGCGGCGATGATATGCATGAAGGGCCCGCCCTGAATGCCTGGAAAAATAGCCGAGTTGACCTTCTTGGCGATAGCCGCGTCATTGGTCAGGATCAACCCGCCTCGCGGTCCCCGCAAGGTCTTGTGGGTCGTCGAGGTGGCGATATGCGCATGGGGGAACGGGCTCGGGTGGACGCCCGAGGCCACCAACCCGGCAATATGCGCCATATCAACCATGAAATAGGCGCCGACCGCATCGGCAATTTCCCGAAAACGGGCAAAGTCCAGCACCCGTGGATAGGCCGAGCCGCCCGCGATTATGATGGCAGGCTTATGTTCCTTGGCCAGCTTTTCAACTTCGTCAAAATCAATGAGCGTGTCTTCGCGCCGCACACCAAATTGCACCGCGTTGAACCATTTACCGGACTGGTTCGGAGGGGCTCCATGGGTGAGATGCCCGCCAGCCGCCAGGCTGAGCCCGAGAATCGTATCACCGGGTTTTGCAATCGCCATGAACGCGCCCTGGTTGGCTTGCGAGCCTGAGTTGGGCTGCACATTGGCGAACCCACAGTCGAACAGTCTCTTAACCCGTTCAATTGCCAGTGATTCTGCAATATCCACGTGCTCGCAACCGCCATAATAACGCCTGCCCGGATAGCCTTCGGCATATTTGTTGGTGAGAACAGAGCCTGCCGCTTGCAGGACCGCGTGCGAAACAATGTTTTCCGAGGCGATCAGCTCGATTTCATTCTGCTGCCGCCCGAGCTCACCTTGTATAGCAGCCCAGATTTTGGGGTCACTTTCCTCAACAGACCTATCAAAAAAACCAGGGACCCGGATTTCAGCGCCAGGGGCATCCGCAACAGACATATGATCGCTCCTCGTAATTTGCCTTTTGAGCAGGAAATATGCGGGCCGTTTACCACATGTTGAACGGTGACGCCAAGGATACCCAAATTTTGTGTTTGGCAGGCCTTCATGAGATATGCATGCTTGGCATGTGCAAAATCAAAAAGTGGCTCCAATGACTGCGGTCCTGATATCCGCCAACGAGATTGCCGCTCTCATACCAGATGGCGCTCTGCTGGCGCTTCCGCCGGAATATGCCCCCTGTTCCATGGCAGGCATTCGCGCGCTCGTGCGCCGCGGGGCAAAGGATTTACGCCTTCTGGGCGTGCCCCAGTTCGGGTTCCAGGCAGAGCTTCTCATTGGTGCGGGATGTGTGGCAGAGGTTGAGACGGCGGCGGTGACGCTTGGGGAATTTGGTCTTGCGCCGCGCTTCACCGAGGCCATCAAACAGCAGAAAATTGTTATGCGGGACACCACATGCCCGGCTATACACGCAGCATTGCAGGCCAGCGAGAAGGGTGTGCCCTTCATGCCTCTCAGAGGTCTTATTGGCAGCGATATCCTGTCCAGACGTGAAGATTGGCGTGTTGGCGATAATCCGTTCGGTGAAAACGACCCGATCGTATACCTGCCCGCCATCAAGCCGGATGCCACCCTGTTTCACGCTGCCAGGGCCGACGTCCACGGTAATGTATGGATTGGCCTGCGGCGCGAATTGATGGTCATGGCCCACGCCTCCGCCGCAGCCTATATCAGCGTCGAAGAGATCGTGGAAGGTGATCTTCTGTCCGATCCGCAAACCGCGTCCGGCACCATACCAGGGCTCTACGTAACGGCGATTGCCCAGGCGAAAAATGGTGCCTGGCCGCTTGGCGTTCCGCACTATTATGAGCGCGACAATGAGCATCTGGCGATTTATGCGGAGATGGCGCGGACGCAGGAAGGCTTCGACGCCTATATCGATCAATGGGTGACCCGCGCGGCGGCGGCTGAATGAGCCAGGCACGCACCGAGGAACTCATGATTGCAGTGATTGCGCGCATGCTGTCGGGCTTGTCCCATGTGGCGGTAGGTGCGTCTTCTCCAATACCAGGTTCGGCAGCACTGTTGGCGCGAGAACTCTCGGGCGGCGCTTTGAGGGTGTCGCTGCTGGGGCGCACGTCCAACCCCACCTTCACCGACGGCGCGCGTGAATTGTTCGATTGCGCGGCGCAAGGGCGTATCGACGCATTTTTTCTGAGCGGCGTGCAAATCGACGGGCAAGCCAACATCAACTTGGTGTCACTCGGTGATCCCGACAAACCGAAGGCACGCTTTCCCGGCTCATTCGGATCGGCTTATCTCTATTTTGTTGTGCCCCGGGTGATTTTATTCCGGCAGGAGCATTCTCCCCGCTCTCTCGTGTCCAAGGTAGATTATGTGAGTGCACCTGGCGTGTCCGAGGCAAATGTCTATCGGCCTGGCGGGCCTTATGCGCTTGTCACCGGGAGATGCGTGTTTGATTTCGACAAGGGGAATAAACGCTTCCGGCTGAAAAGCCTCCACCCGGGTCAATCTGTTGCAGATATCGAGCGCGAAACCGGATTTGAATTCGAAACACCTGGCGGCCCGGCTGTGCCCGAAACCAAAGCCCCGAACCCTGAATGGCTCGAGTTGCTGCGCGGCCCCCTCGGGGATGAAATAAGTGAGGTCTATCCGGACTTCGCCGGGAAGGTGTTCGGGACGAGCTAAGATCTGTGGGCAGACCCTAGGCTGTCCATCCCTTCCGACCGGGTGAAGAGGTGTTTTTCTCTTCTTCCTCCACCTCGGGCTCGGTCGGGTTTTCAGCCTTTTTCAGTTGCATCTTCAGTTTTTGAATCGCAACTTTCTGAAGGTGAGATTGGGCGGCCGATGCAGGCCCCATGATAACAACTTCGATCCCCGTGGCCGCGTCTACCGCAATCACTTTCATGGTCTGGCCGACCTGTTTGTACTCAATATAAATCTCACCGTGCGGATCGGATATCTGATCCGCGTCCTTGCCAATATCCTGTGGCTTATGCGGCACGCCTGAGGTCCATCTCACCCCATAACTGGTTTAACGCATCGATAAGGTGATCCATGTCGGCATCGCTATGTATAGGACTGGGCGTCAGGCGAATGCGCTCCGTGCCACGCGGGACGGTGGGGTAGTTGATAGGCTGCACATAGATACTGAAGCGCTCCATCAGTGCGTCGGTGAGGTTTTTACAAAGAACCGGATCGCCCACCATTACCGGCACAATGTGGCTGGGATTGTCCATGACCGGCAGACCCGCCTCTTTCATCCGCCGTTTCAGGGTCCGGGCGCGCTCCTGGTGACGCTCGCGCTCGATCTGGCTCACTTTGAGGTGCCGAACGCTGGCGAGTGCGCCCGCAACTATGGCTGGCGCCAGTGATGTGGTGAAAATGAAACCAAGGGCAAAAGAGCGGATGGAGTCGACGATATCGACACTTGCGGCGATATAGCCGCCCATCAGGCCAAACCCCTTTGCCAGAGTGCCCTCGATCACATCGACCTTGTCCAGCACGCCGTCGCGATCGGCAATGCCTCCGCCGCGCGGACCGTACAGGCCAACAGCATGCACTTCGTCAAGATAAGTCAGTGCACCATATTTCTTCGCCAGGTCGCAAATGTCTCCGATTTGAGAAATATTTCCATCCATGGAATAGACCGACTCGAACGCAATGATCTTCGGCGTGTCCTGGTCATATTTCTGAAGCAACTCTTCCAGATGCTCCAGGTCATTATGCCGCCAGATATGCTTTGGACCGCCGCCGTGGCGTATGCCTTCGATCATCGAGGCATGATTTTTTTCATCAGAGAAAATCACGCAGCTAGGCAGCAGCTTTACAAGCATGCTGATTGAAGCGTCGTTGGCGATATAGCCGGATGTGAAGAGGAGTGCGGCTTCCTTACCGTGAAGATCTGCGAGTTCCGCCTCGAGTTCCACGTGATAGTGCGTTGTACCGGAGATATTGCGCGTCCCCCCCGAACCCGCACCAGCGGTATCGATGGCATCATGCATGGCTGCGATGACAACAGGGTTCTGACCCATGCCGAGATAATCGTTGGAGCACCACACCTTGATGTCGTGCTGCTCGTCGGATATAAAATGTTCTGCGTTGGGGAAATTGCCGCACTTGCGGCGAATATCGGCAAATTCCCGGTATCGGCCTTCCCGTTTGATTTCCTTCAAGGCGTCCGCGAATTTTTTCTCGTAGTTCATCGCCATCCCTTAATAATGTGCACCATACTCGTGGAGAATCCATCATCCATTGCTGGATTTATATCTCCATAGTACAAAACCTGTAATCATTCCAATACTTAGAAAAAATCACATTCCCGGCATGGGTGATTCTGCCGCAGGCTGAAAACAAAAAAAGCGCCACTGCGAAGATTTTCACAATGGCACTTTCTCATAAACTGAATCTATCGTCTTTGATCTATGTTAATAGGCTGATGCAGTCACTCCCACATGATCTCTTCCGTAGAGATCGCGGCGAAAATTGACTGTTCCATCCTTGGTGACCCAGGCAGTGACATAGACAAAATAGACCGGCACACGCCGCTTCAGGTTGACGTCCTTGCGCGCACCGCTCAGTTCCATTTGAGCGACTTTGCCAGCATCCCAGCCCTGGTTGGCCTCCAGCAGCCATGTCACCAGCTGTTTCACATTCTGCACCCGCACACAGCCTGAACTATGGGCCCGGAAATTCCTGGAAAACAGGCTCTTGGACGGCGTGTCATGCATGTAAACGGAATGCGCATTGGGAAAATTGATTTTCACAAATCCCATGGAATTCTCTTTCCACGGCTGCTGGCGGTAGGCGTAACCATATACAGCCGATGAATTCCAGTTGATTTTTTGTGGATTGAGCTTGCGGTTACCGCTATAGGCATCAATACGATATTCGCTGAGAATATCCTTGCCTCGGTGCGCATACAATTTGGCTTTCGGCACCAGATCCTTACGCACAATGCTTTGCGGGATATGCCAGTAAGGATTGAAATTAACCTGGTGAATTTGACTGCGCAAGATTGGCGTACGGCGGTCCACCTTGCCGACAACCGCGGCGTGGCGCGATACAACCTGATCGCTCTCCACGGCTTCGATTTGCGCCGCCGGGATATTGACCATCACATATTTCTTGGCGGCGGATTTCGACAGGGTACGCAATCGCGCCAGATTGGTCTTGAGTTGTTGCAACCTGGCCTTTGCCGGCACGTTCAGAGCCAGAATAGTCGATTTGTTCACAATACCCGTAGGTGTCAGGCCATGGCGGGCCTGGAAACGCTTTACGGCCTCGGTGAGATAGTAGCCAAACAGCTTCGAAAATCTGCTGCCCGGCTGTAAATCGCGCGTCAACTGCAACCGCTGGCGTAACAGCACTACCGAATGATGCCGCACTCCTGCCCGCAGCTTCATCATCGGCAAGGGCTTCCATGCACCCCTGGCGACGATTGCCTGGTAATATTTAATTGAAGCCTGAATGGGCGCAATGTTGGATTTTGAGAGTGTCGGATAACCCTTGGCCGGTTGTGATTCCCACTCGCGTGCCGAGGAGCGGCCATAAGGCTGACCGGATGAAGAGACACCCGCTCCCCAATTTCTGCCCCACCATTCTGAACCGACATCGGCACTCGAACTACCGGTCCACAGCAAAGCTATTGTCAGCACGAGCAGCGCGGTCAGGTTAGAAATGTGGCATTTGTACCTACGCATATACTTGAATGGCACTGTTACTTTCCTCACATCCGGACCCCTTCCGGGCAGCAGAATCACGCGCTGCGGTTCCAATCATAAGATTTTCAGGGTTAACAAAACACGACTGAATGTCCCATTTCTGTTAATCGGCCTCATCAATCTGAATCGCAAACACTTATATGCCCATGTGTGTCACGCTATTCAGGTAATTTGTCAAAACTGCGGGAAATACAGCTTATCTGGGGAAAAGCTGCTTGTTTTTGCCAAAAAAAACCCCGGGGTCGAAACCCCGGGGTTAGGTTTGCCTACAGATGCAGTGGTGATTACAGACGATAGCGAATTTGGTTGGCCCAGAATTTCTCAAGGCTGTGCAGCGCTGTGTTCATATTATCCAGATCGCTATCACCAACTCCGCCAACCTGCTCAAGCGAAGTCATCTGCCTGTTGTACAACTCGTTGATGACGTTGCAGACTTCCTTGCCCTTGTCCGTCAACCGAACGCGAACCGACCGTCGGTCGCTTGTTGAGCGTTCGTGGTGAATGTATCCGGCTTCGACCAGCTTTTTCAGATTGTAGGAAACGTTGGAACCCAGGTAATAGCCCCGGCTTCTCAACTCGCCCGCCGTCAACTCGGCATCGCCGATATTGAACAGCAACAGCGCCTGAACGCTGTTCACTTCCGAGCGACCAATTCGTTCAAATTCATCTTTGATGACATCGAGCAACAAGCGGTGCAGCCGCTCGATCATCCGCAGTGATTTTATGTAGTGCCCTTTAAGATCTTCTTTTTGTGGCACCGTCTCTTGACTTATATCCAAGGCGACGCTCATGACCTGCCTCTTTTGTTTGAAGTCTCCCCTAATGATTGAGAAACCTACAGCAGGTGCGCTAAAATCGGCTTAAGAGGAAGGCTTAAAAGATACTTAAAATAACTCATTAATTTCAAAGGAATGGATTTATCGGCTTGAAACCATTCTCATCCGGCATGGTAAAACAGGCCTCCACCATTTCATCGCTCACATCTTCGAGTGTCGCAGGGGACCAATTGGGCTTCTCGTTCTTATCGATAAGAAGCGCGCGAATGGCTTCATAGAGTTCGCTGCCAGTTAAAAAGGCACGTGCGATACGCCCTTCCAGTTCGAGTGCTTCTTTCAGTGTTGGCTGACCTGAGTGGCGAACCTGCCTAAAAGCTACCTTGAGGCTCAGCGGTGAATTCCTGGCGATAGTCCGTGCTGTTTCCCTGGACCATTCGGCGTGCGTACCGCTGGAGCCCTCCAGCGAAGCCAAAATCCCCTCAACGCTGTCAGCAGAAAAATGTTTATCGATCTGATCTTGCATCTTCAGCAGGGATGAAGGGCCGGGGTCAGCGTGCCGCCCGTCCAGCACCGGGTCTATCGGGTCTGCGTCGCACATGGCGGCAATGATGGCGTCATACTCCGAAGCGTCGATGCAATGAGTAAGCAACCCCAGCGCATAAGCATCAGCTCGATCGATCTGGTTTCCGGTGAGCGCCAGATAGAGACCAATCTGCCCCGGCATTCTTGGCAGGAAATGGGTCGCGCCCACATCTGGGAAAAAGCCGATAACCGTCTCAGGCATGGCGAAGCGGTAGTTCTCGCCTGCGACCTTGTGCGTCCCGTAAAGTGAAATCCCGACGCCGCCACCAAAAACGAAACCGTCCATCAGCGACACGTGCGCGGCGC
>CAXMMX010000174.1:0-23087 GCA_964194535.1 uncultured Alphaproteobacteria bacterium
GTCGGTGAACGAGATCACCATCACCAGCGGCGGGATCACATTGATGAAGGTGTTGAGCCGCAAGTCGGCCCAGCCCAGCAGACCCATGGCCCAGAGCACGGCGAAAGCGGGGCAGAGCGAGGTGATGAGCACCAGCTTGACTCGCCGGAAAAAGGCGAAGTTGATCAGCATGCCCACAAGGAAGCCTGTGCCGTTATATGTAAGCCGGTCCTTGCTTATGGCCTCGCGGATTTCCAGTTGCATTACCGGCGCGCCGGCGAGCTGTACTCTCAGACCAATGGGTTCCAGCACGCTTTTGGATATCTCTTCGATCTCCTCGATAGAGGCAGCGAGACCCTTCTTCAAAATCACATCCTGCTTCAGCGACAAGATAATGAGCGTGAGCTGGCTCCTGCCGTCGGGCCGTGACAGCAGTTTGTCGCCGATCAATGGATGATCCACCACCCGCTTGGCGAGCTTTTCAAATTCCTCCCCCCTGGGCAGCTCGGTGGGCAGGAGGGGTTGCGGATAGCCGGTTTCATCGGGCGGCTCACGCATGGAGAAAATCGAGATAATGCCTTCGACGGCTTCGGCGAGCTGCAAATCCAGATGCAGGGAGCGGATGTTTTCCAGTGTATCCGGCTGCATGAGATTTTCAGCCTCAATGACGACCAGCACATCAAACTCGCTGGTCGGGAACCGCGCACTCATGGTTTTGTAGTTCTCGAATTCTATCGTGTCGGACGCAAACAACTCCGACAGGGAATGGTCGGTTTTCAGGCGCGGCAGCCCGAGCGCGCAGATCGCAGTAAATACGAGCAGCATCAGCAGTGCCGTAATCGGCCACCGAACAGCCGGGAGACCGATTCGTTCAAGTCCGAAGCCTAATGATTTCATGAGCGGTTCGTTTGCTGATGCGGCATTGAATTGCACGCTGTTGTAAGAGTGTTATACCGGCCGAATCGAAATGACACGGTTGCGGCTTAATTGTTGGGCGCGCATCATGCAAAAAAATCTGGGAAAAGGAAACCTGCATGAAACTGTTGCGTTACGGGGCCGCTGGTTCCGAACAGCCGGGCCTGATCGGACCGGATGGTGAAATCAGGGACCTGTCCAGCATCATCGACGATATCGCGGGCGAGGTCCTGAGCGATGCGGGGCTGGCGAATCTGGCAGCTCTCGACCCGAAAACACTGCCCGTAGTCGAGGGCAAGCCCCGGCTTGGACCGCCCGTGTCCGGGGTTCAGAAGTTCATCGGTATCGGCCTTAATTTCACCGATCACGCCAAGGAAGCCGGGTTGCCGATCCCCGATGAGCCTATCCTGTTCACCAAGGCGGTCTCATCGCTCTCCGGACCCAATGACGATATCGTCTATCCTCCCGGTGCGTTTAAAGCCGATTGGGAAGCGGAACTCGCTTTCATCATCGGCACAAAGGCGAGCCATGTGAGTGAAACGGAAGCGCTCTCTCATATCGCCGGCTATGCAGTGTGCAACGACGCTTCCGAGCGCGCTTACCAGTTCGAGAGCACGGGAGACTGGCTGAAGGGCAAAAGTCATGACAGTTGGGGCCCCGTTGGCCCCTGGCTCGTTACGCGCGATGAAATCCCCGACCCCCAGAGGCTTGGTATCTGGCTCGATGTCAACGGGACACGCAGGCAGAGCGGCAGCTGCGAGACGATGATCTTCCCGGTTTCAGAGCTGCTGAGCTATGTGAGCATATTCATGACGCTCACCCCCGGCGATATTGTTACAACCGGTACGCCGCCCGGCGTTGCCATGGGAATGGACCCGCAGCAATGGCTGAAGGATGGCGACATCATTACCCTTGGCGTCGACGGATTGGGAGAACAGCGGCAGAAGGTCGTCTTCGCCTGAGAGTATTATTTACCCCACAGATCAAAAAAGTGATGCACGGGGCCACTCCCGTGCCCGACACCCAGAGTATCCGCCGCAGCCAATGCGCCGGTGAGATATTTTTTGGCGCTGGTACATGCCTCATCAAGCGGCATTCCGCGCGCGAGTCCGGCCGCAATGGCCGATGACAGGGTGCATCCGGTGCCATGGGTGTTGCGGGTATCTATTCGGGGCGCGTACAGACGCGTCACGTTTTTCCCGTCCCACAAGATATCAACGGCCTCCTCGCTTTTCCCATGGCCACCCTTCACAAGCACCGCGCGGGGACCCAGTTCCATCAGCCGCAGCGCCTGATCCTGCATCTGAGCTTCATTGGCGGCGCTGGCGGTTTCACCCAGAAGCCGGGCGGCTTCTTCGAGATTGGGCGTGATCAGGCCAGCCAACGGGATGAGCTGCTCGCGCAGCGCCTGCACCGCGTCCGCGTCCAGCAGCGGGTCGCCGCTGGTGGCCGCCATGACCGGATCGAGCACGATTGGAACGCTCTCAAGAGTGCGTAGCTTGCCAGCGATTGCCGCGACCGCTCCGGCACTGCCAGCCATGCCGACCTTGAGCGCCTTGATGTCCAGATCATCGAACACCGCATCCAGTTGCGTGCTGATAAAGTCGCTTGGTACAGCATGAATGGCCGACACGCCGCGCGTGTTCTGCGCCGTCAGCGCGGTGATGACGCTGGCGCCATAGACGCCAAGCGCGCAGAAGGTTTTCAAGTCCGCCTGGATGCCGGCGCCGCCCGACGTATCGGACCCGGCGATGGTGAGCGCTATCGGGATCATGGTCCGCGCAGTATCCGCCGCGGAGCGGGTGCGCCGCAAGTGCTAGCCAATGAGCGCAAGCGAAGGAAAGGCTTCAAGCATCCACAGAGAAATGACGGTCATGGTGCCGGTCAGGAACATGACACCGGTGACAACCAGCATACCGCCCATGACTTTCTCGACCGTGCTCAGATGCCGGCGGAAGCGGCGCAGAAATCCCATGAAAGGGCGGAATGCAAGAGCGGCCATGACAAACGGGATGCCTAACCCAAGCGAATATATGCCAAGCAGGCGAATGCCCTCCCCAACGCTCTCCTCGGAAGCCGCCACTGCCAGGATTGCAGCCAGAACGGGACCGATGCACGGCGTCCAGCCAAACGCGAACGCGATGCCAACCAGATAAGCCCCGATCATTCCCGAAGGCGCCACGGTCGATTGACTGCGGAGCTCGCGATAGAGAATCGGAAGTTTGATGATTCCGAGGAAATGCAGGCCAACAATAATGATGGCCACGCCGCCAATCTTGGCCAGCAGGTCGAGATTCTCCGCCACGAGTTGACCGATAAGGGTCGCCGTCGCTCCAAGCGCCACGAACACGGTGGTGAAACCCATAACAAACGCAATGGAGGCAAACACCACGCGTATGTTGACGCCCTGCGCCGCTTCGCCCTCGCCGCTCAACTGCTCGAACGTCGTGCCGCCCAGAAAGCACAGGTAAGGCGGCACGAGCGGCAGCACGCATGGTGAGAGAAAACTGATCAGCCCGGCAAGCATCGCGCCGATATAGGTAATTTCCATGATCTCTTTAAACTCTCTGGTTTTTACTCATCCGCAGTGTCGTCCGGGCAGGCCTGCCAATCAATAAACGACGTGATCACAATTGCGCCAGTGGCCTGTGTGTTTTTGGGGTCAATTTCTGCACGCCCTATTCCCGCACCGCCGGGGTCTCGACCTCAAGCCCGCTTGCACGCCACGACAGATAGAGTTCCAGATTGGTCAACTGGTCCGACCCCGCCTTGAGCGGTGTGGCGCGCACTCGCGCGAGACACTGGTTTACCTGACGCAGAAGCGATCCCGTTTTTTTCAGGCTTTGACGGTAAACCGGAAAGCCATTGGCGTGGCCCTGGTTTATTTTCACCGCCCGGTAGCGCTGCCCCGCATATTTATCATGGCACCCCGCGCAGGATATATTGAGCTGACCGCGCCGGTCGGTGAAATAGTTCTTGCCCTTACGCAGGAAAGGTTTGAGCGGGCCATCACCGGACACGCTCACCGCCATGCCCTTTGACTGACGTTTCACATAGATGGCGAGCGCCAGCATGGAGTCGGATTCGGAAGGCAGGGGCCGCGCTTGCATAAATTTTACCCGGCACAAATTAATGCGGGACTCAAGTGTGAGGGGTTTCTTTGACAGTTTGAAATAGGCCGGGAAGCGTGCCGCCGTCCCTTTCATGGATTTCGCCGCATCGCCGTGACATGACGAACAGGATTTATTCGCCCGGCCTTCGGCCTTCTTCCACGCCGCCTCTCCCTTGTCATAAAGTTTCATGGCCGGGTTGTCGCTGTCGCTGTCCTGCAAATTGCGGATTTCAGGAGATGAATAATGATACCCGGACCAAAGCTCCTTGAGAGAATGACCTCCGGTAGCCGGATTGACGGCAGACGTTCTACCGTTCCCCGCACCAAGAGCCTGAACCGGCAAGAGAACTGCCGTCAGCAGCAGTCCCGTCAGGAGGCGTCTCATTTTAACTCCTCCAGAAAAGTCACAATGTCTTCAATGCTTTGCGCAGACAGCATGACCCGCCCTCGGCACGCCCGTGACACATCTTTGTTCCGCGCCCGGACGTGATAGGCCGGCATGACGGTGTTGGTATCGGGAAAGGCCTTCTGTGGGTTGACCACGATCATGCGCAGTTCAGCTTTGGAGTAACGCCCACCTACGCCGTTGAGCGGCGGACCCACCTCGCCATGATTGCCGTAAGCAGCCACACTTTTTTTATCGCCGGCCTCCACCTTCGCCAGCACCTTGGCGATGTGGTGACAGGCCAGGCAATTGCCCTTGCCGGGATTTACTGTAGCCTCAAGCCCGCGTTTCGCATCCCCCGGCTTACGGGTGAGGGGCTTGGGTATGGCCGCGGGGAGCGCCTCGCCCTTTTCGATCTTGAAGCGCGCAACAGACGCGCTCGCGCCGGCACTGCATGATGCAGATGAGCGAACCACCTTGCGCACTTTCTTGCGTTCATGCCCGGCATAGCCTTCATAAGAAGCCCCCAGCAAAACAGCGCTGGCAGCAACGCACATACAAATTGTCCGGATGACCATTCTCATCGCTTCCCCGCCTGATGGTTTCCCGCACCCTAAAAAGCCGAAACAATGGCCAAGATCAAGACCGCTCCGGCGCATTTCTCAAACACTTTGTTGCTTCAGGCATCGCTGGGTCAGCACTTCAGTGGGCTGAGTGGATTGAGTTACCGGTTCGCAATCGCCTTGTCGCGAATGGCGGCAATGTTGACGCCATAGTCACCACTGGCGAACACGGCCGACCCGGCCACCAGAACATTTGCGCCAGCTTTCGCGACCAGCGGCGCGGTTTCGGAATTGACTCCGCCATCGACTTGCAAGTCGATCGGCCTCTCGCCGATCATGGCTTTAAGCCGGGCGATTTTTTCGCACTGGCTTTCAATGAACTTCTGCCCGCCGAAACCCGGATTGACCGTCATGATCAGTATCAGGTCGAGCTTGTCGAGCACATGCTCGACCACAGTTTCCGGGGTTGCGGGGTTGAGGGATACACCCGCCTTCTTGCCTAAGCCCCTGATCACCTGCAATGAGCGGTCGAGATGTTTGTCAGCTTCCGCGTGCACCGTGATGATGTCGGAGCCGGCCTTGGCGAAGGCTTCCAAGTAAGGCACCGCAGGATCGATCATCAGATGCACGTCCAGCACCTTTTTGGTGTGCGGGCGAATTGCCTCCACGACACAGGGACCGAAAGTGAGGTTGGGGACGAAATGTCCATCCATCACATCCACATGCACCCAGTCGCACCCGGCTTCGTCTATGGCGCGCACTTCTTCACCGAGCTTTGCGAAGTCGGCGGACAGGATGGATGGCGCAATGAGAATGTCTGAAGGCATGGTGTTTAAGCTTTCCTTGGGAGCAGAATGGCCCGTTTTATGTGTCCTACCGCTTCGCTATTTGAGGACTTGTTTATGTGTCCTACCGCTTCGCTATTTGGGGACCTTCTCCTTTTGTCCTACCGCTTCGCTATTTGAGGGTCTTCTCCTACTGTGGTGCGCTTCCGCACACAAGCGGCAATGGAGATAAATGGTTAGGGATTGGGGGGGGCATTTTGTCTCAATGCCGCCACGCCGGGAAGTTCCTTGCCCTCCAGCCATTCCAGGAACGCGCCGCCAGCCGTGGAGACATATGTAAAATCTTTGCCGACCCCCGCGGCGTTGAGAGCCGCCACCGTGTCTCCGCCACCGGCGACGGTAACGAGCGATCCGGCCTTCGTGAGACGGGCGGCCTCGCGCGCCAACGCAAAGGTGCCCTCTTCGAAGGGTTCAATTTCAAACGCGCCCAATGGTCCGTTCCAGAGCAGCGTTTTGCATATGGCTATCTTTGCTGTGAGAACCATCACCGTTTCAGGCCCCACATCGAGGATCATGGCATCGCCGGGCACGGCATCTAGCGCGCAGACTTCACTCGGCGCACCTGCCTTGAACTCTTTTGCCACAACCGCATCGACAGGCAGCAGGATTTGACACCCTGCAACTTCAGCCGTCTTCAGGATCTCACGCGCCGTATCCGCCAAATCATGCTCGTACAGAGAGTTCCCCACATCGATGCCTTGCGCGTGCAGAAAGGTGTTGGCCATTCCGCCGCCGATGATCACGCAATCGAACTTCTGCACCAGGTTGTTGAGCACGGAAATCTTGCTGGAGACCTTTGCGCCGCCGACAACCGCCGCTACCGGGCGCTTAGGGTGCTCAACTGTTGTTGAGAGTACATCGATTTCCGCCGCCACCAGAGAGCCGGCATAGGACGGCAAGAGTTTCGTGATTGCTTCTATGGAAGCATGGCCCCGGTGACATGATGAAAATGCTTCATTCACGTAGATGTCCCCGAGCCGGGCAATCGCTTTCACAAACTCCGGATCACTGGCTTCCTCGCCAGGGTGGAAACGCAGATTTTCGAGGAAAACGACCTGACCATTCTCAAGTGAGTTCACTTCCCGCTCGACCTCCGGGCCGATGCATTCGGCAACAAAATGAACTTGCGTGCTCTCCAGCAATTCATCCATCTTTTCCGCGACGGGCCTGAGTGACATTTCAGGCACGCGCTTGCCCTTTGGCCGTCCGAAGTGGGAAAGGACAACGACTCTCGCGCCGCGCGCGGACAAGGACCGTATGGAGGGCAGCACGCGGTCGATGCGGTTGGTATCGGTGATCACGCCATCGCGCATGGGCACATTCATATCCACGCGCACCAGGACGCGCTTGCCCTCGACCTCGGCCTGTTCGATTGAACGAAACGCGTTCTGGCCCATGTCCTGGTTCCGAACCTCTATTTACCACAGACGCGCTTCGCGGCCTTCGCAACGGCTTCTGCGGTAATGCCGAAATGCGTATAGAGATCATCGATTGGCGCCGATGCGCCAAAGCCCGACATGCCGATAAAGGCGTCGCCGGGTCCGGTCCATTTGTCCCAGCCCAAACCGCAAGCCGCCTCCACGCCGACACGCGGAGCGGTGCCCAAAACTTCTGAGCGATAGCTCTCATCCTGGGCTTCAAACACTTCCCAGCAGGGCATGGAGACAACGGCGGCCCTGATGCCTTCTTTGCCAAGCGCCTCAGCCGCACTGACCGCGATTTCAACTTCCGAGCCCGTGGCCAGCACTGTCACATCGCGCGCACCCTCGGCCTCGCGCAACACATAGGCGCCCCTGGCGCACAGATTGTCCGTCTCACTTTGGCTGCGCAGCGTCGCCAGCCCCTGCCGGGTCAGGGCCAGGATTGAAGGCGTGCCGGGTGTCGTCAGAGCGACTTCCCAGCACTCAGCGCACTCGAGCGCATCGGCGGGACGAAACACGTTGAGATTTGGCATCGCGCGCAGGCTGGCAAGATGCTCGACCGGCTGGTGCGTCGGCCCGTCTTCGCCAAGCCCGATCGAGTCATGGGTCATGACATAAATGACCCGTTGCTGCATCAGCGCGGACAGGCGGATCGAGGGGCGGCAATAGTCGGTAAAGACAAGGAACGTCGCGCCATAAGGCACGATGCCGCCATGCAGCGCCATCCCGTTCATGGCCGCCGCCATGCCATGCTCACGCACACCATAACGAATATATGTGCCGGAAAAGTCGTTTGGTTTCATATCACTATGGTGACTGGTCAGGGCGCCGACCGAGCCGGTGAGATCCGCCGAACCGCCAACGATCCCCGGCACCAGGGGCACCAGTTTCTCCAGCACCTTTTGCGACGAAACCCGCGTTGCCAGCTTCGGCGCTTGCGACGAGAAGTCTGCTTTCAACTCCGCAACCGCCGCCGTGATCGCTTTCACCACGTCCGCATCAACCGGGTCTGACAGCCGCGCAATCTCCTGCGCGCCCAGGCTTGCCGCGCGGGCTTCCCAGGCCGAACGCTCAGCTGCGCCGCGCGCGCCGGCGGCGCGCCACGTGTCCAGAACTTCGGCGGGAACATCGAACGGCGCATGCGGCCAGCCGATCTTTTCGCGCGTCGCGGCAATTTCATCATGCCCCAGCGGCGCACCGTGCGTGGCCGCCGTGCCCTCCTTGCCCGGCGAGCCATAACCAATAATGGTCTTGCAGGCGATGAACGAGGGCTTGTCCGAGCCCTTGGCTGCCTTGAGCGCCGCGGCCACGGCTTGCCCGTCATGGCCATCGACGCGGGATGTCTCCCACCCGCACGCCTTGAAGCGCTTCAACTGATCATCGGACACGGCCAGATCGGTCGGACCGTCAATCGAGATAGAGTTGTCATCAAACAGCACAATCAGTTTCGACAGCTGCAAATGACCGGCCAGCGATATGGCCTCATGGCTGATGCCTTCCATCAGGCAGCCGTCCCCGGCAATGGCATAGGTGAAGTGATCGACGATATCGTCGCCATGGCGGGCATTCAGAAGCCGCTCGGCCATCGCCATGCCGACCGCATTGCCAAGCCCCTGGCCCAACGGTCCGGTGGTGGTTTCAATGCCCGGGGCGTGGCCATACTCAGGGTGCCCGGCCGTCTTTGAACCCAGTTGGCGGAAGTTTTTGATCTGCTCGATATCCATGCCCGAATATCCGGTGAGATAGAGCAGTGAATAGAGCAGCATTGAGCCATGGCCAGCCGACAGAACGAACCGGTCGCGGTCGGGCCAGTCCGGCGCCGAGGCGTCGAATTTCAGGAATTTCGTGAACAGCACACCGGCCACATCCGCCATGCCCATGGGCATGCCAGGATGGCCCGAATTGGCCTGCTGCACCGCGTCCATCGACAAGGCACGAATGGCATTGGAAAGATCGCGATGACCCACGTTATCTGCGGCGCTTTCCTTCGCCAAAGCTTCCCCCATTCATTCCTCCTGTATGTCCTTGAGTCCGTCAAATTCCGCTTAAATAAATCAAACCGCGTGGACGCCCATCGCCGCCTTCACCATGTGGAAAGACACGATGAGCTGCGTCAAAGCAAGCGGATGAGAGACGCTTTCACCGGCAGCCTCGTCATACCGGCCCACCTGATCGCGCAAATGGCCAGCTTCGGGCAGCAGAGTCCAGAGCAGATCTTCAATTCGTTCGGCCCTTTTGTCAGTGATATTACCCTCGATCTGAAGCATATCCACCGGCTTTCCGTCGCTATCGCGCGCCATTTCCAGGTGCAGCCCGCTTCCCCCGCCCCCATCGAACAGCGGCGAAAAATCAGGATGCGGCAAGGTCGGGCGCAAAATATGCCTTACATCAAGATGGGCATCGGAGCCGTTTGCACCATGAGGCTTTTGAAAGCTGATGACGATGTCGGCGAAGGTGCGCTGGGGATGAATATAGCTCGGGCTGTCCTGGGTACGCATCTCCAGCGAGTGCAATACCTCTTCCCTGGTGTAGCCGCGCCGGGTCGTATCGCGATAAATTTTCCATTTGATTCTCAAGTCTTCTTCCGGCTCGAGATAAATTTTTACGTCGTAGCAATTGCGCATGGCGCGGGTCGTATAGCCAAGCAGGCCTTCCACGATCACAAAATCTTTCGGGATAATTTGCTCAGATGGAAGGAGTGTTCCTGTCTTGTGGTCGTATATCGGCTTGAGAATGGGTTCGCCGCGGCGCAGCAGCTGCAAATGCTGCTCCAGAATGTCCACATAGCTGGCGCGGGGGTCGAGGGCGGAGATACCCATATCGCGCCGCCCGGCGCGGCTATAGCGGTGACAATCGTCGCTGCAGACGATCGTGCAACGCTCTTCACTGAGTATTTTTGCAATGCCTGAAGACAGCGTCGTCTTGCCGGTTGCCGAGTCTCCGACAATACCGAGAATGATCGGGCGGTTAAGTGTCTTCGGCATTTTTCGTGTTTAGACTTTCCAGCTGTTCATGACCGCCTGAGTATCAAACTGGCAGATAGCTTGTGAGAATCTGCCTCTCACCGGTGCTCCCGGTGATCATCAATGTCTGCACTTTGGTTTGGCCATCCACCCGCTCGACACCGTCCAGCATAAGGCCTGTGGTGATCCCCGTCGCGCAAAAGAAAACATCAGGCGATGAGGCAAGCTCCTCAAGCTTGTGCCAGCGCCCGGTATCAAGCCCTGCTTTTTCCACGGCCTGCTTCTCAGTTTGCAGCTGCGGATCAAGCCGCCCGATAAATTCTCCTCCCAAGCCGCAGATGGCGCAGGCCGACATGATCCCTTCGGGTGTCCCGCCCGTACCCATCAGTGCATCGATGCCCGAACCCGGCATTGCCGCGAGCAGTGCGCCTGCCACGTCACCCGCCGGGTAGAGCGCGACACGGGCGCCCGCCTCATAGATATCGTCAACGAGCCGGCGGTGGCGCGGCTTTTCCAGCACAAACACGGTGAGCTCGGAGATATCCTTGCCCAGGACCTTCGCCAATTCCTGCAATCTTTTCTTTGTCGGCCAGGTGGGGTCAATCTTGCCTTTGGCTTTTGGCGGCACGGCCAGCTTCTCCATGTAGAAAGCCGGACCGGGGCTCATGAGGCTGCCCGCCGGCGCCACGGCGATCACGGCAAGCGCATTGGTCAGGCCTTTCGCCAGATAGCTTGTCCCTTCGACCGGGTCAACGGCGATATCGGCCTTGTAGGCCGCGTCAGGATTGCCGACCCGTTCACCGTTGTAGAGTTGCGGCGCCTCATCCTTTTCGCCTTCGCCGATGACAACAATTCCGTCGAGATCGACATCTTCAAGGGCCGCGCGCATGGCGTCGACCGCAGCCTGATCGCCTTCGTTGGATTTTCCCCGGCCAATCCAGTCGAACGCAGCGCAAGCTGCACTTTCGGTCACCCGGCGCAATGCAAAAACGAGATCTGGTTGAGCCAATCGGGATTGCGCCATTACCGGCCTTTTCACTTAAATGTACGCGCCTTTGCGCGGGGTTAAACCGGGACTCAGTTCCGGTGCATTTGCGCGCAAACAACACCGTCCCAACCCCGCAGGTCAAGGGGATGTAATGTCTCGTCTCTCACCCCTGTGCAAAAGCCTGAGGCATAGAGCGCCCTTGCTCTTGTCCGCCAATCGCCTATAGCTCGCTTCCATGCGTTATTTCATCACCGGAACCGATACCGATGTGGGCAAGACCGTTGCCTGTGCGTGGTTCATGCTGCACACACCGGCACGCTACTGGAAGCCGGTACAGGCAGGGCTTGATGAAACCGATGAGAGCACAATTCGCGCGCTGACCGGAGCGGGCGATGAACGCTTTGTTGCAACAAGCTATACCCTGCCTGAACCACTCTCTCCCCATGAGGCGGCAAAGCGCGCTGGGGTGACGATCGAAATGGAGAGCATTAAACTCCCCGATGACGGTGATCCGCTGATAATCGAAGGCGCGGGCGGGCTCCTGGTGCCGTTGAACGATAGGTATTTAGTTATTGATCTCATTAAGCAATTTGGATTACCGGCGATCCTCGTCTGCCGCACGGAGATTGGAACAATCAACCATTCGCTGCTCTCGCTGGAAGCCCTGCGCGCCCGCGATATCCCGGTTGCCGGAGTTATCCTCTCCGGCCCCGATGTGCCGCACAACCGCGCCGCGATAGAAGATTATGGCAAGGTGCGCGTGGTGGGCCATATTCCGCCCCTGGAGCCTTTGACGCGGCAGGCTTTGCAAGCGGTTTCCCCCGAACTTGATCTTCTGTCTCTGTGAAAGGCCCTGAAGTGAGCAGCTTCCTCGATATCGACAGGCGCCATGTCTGGCACCCCTTTACCCAGCATGCGAGCGAGCGCGACCCGCTCGTCGTTACGCGGGCCAAAGGCACATCGTTATTTGATGAGGACGGGAATGAGATTCTTGATCTCATTTCATCGTGGTGGACCTGCATTCACGGGCATGCCCACTCGGCCCTCATCAAGGCTCTCTCGGAACAGGCGGCAACCCTGGAACATGTCATGTTTGCCGGCTTTACCCACCCTCCGGCGGCAAATTTGTCGAAGGCGCTGGCGGATCTGCTACCCGATGATCTCAACCGCGTGTTCTTTTCAGACAACGGATCGACATCGGTCGAGGTCGCCCTGAAACTCGCTTACCAGTATCACCGCAACAAGGGCGATACGGCGCGGAGCGAATTCATTGCCTTCGAGGGCGGCTATCACGGCGACACGCTCGGCGCCATGTCGCTTGGACAGGCTTCAGACTTTTTCACATTGTTCCAGGAGCTGATGTGCACCGTGCGTGCCCTTCCTTACGCCCAAACATGGGATGGGGATGACAGCGTGGAGGAGCGCGAAACGGCTGCTTTGAAGGCCTTGACCAAGCTGCTCGACCAACACGCAAAACAAGCCGCCGCTATTATCCTTGAACCTCTCATGCAGGGCGCCAGCGGCTTCCGCTTTGCGCGGGCCGAATTTGTACGGCGGGTAAGCGAAATGGCGCGTGGCGCAGGATTGCTCGTCATATTCGACGAAGTGGCCGTCGGCTTCGGGCGTACCGGTACGCTGTTCGCTTGCGAACAGATTGGTTTCGTTCCCGACATCATTTGTCTCTCGAAAGGCCTGACGGCCGGCATGCTACCAATGGCCGTCACGGTGGCGAGAGATGAGATATTCAACGCCTTCCTGGGCAAGACATTCGACACCGCCCTCGCCCACGGGCACACTTTCACCGCCAACCCCCTGGCGTGCGCGGTGGCGCTCAAATCCCTTGAACTCTTCAACGAGGAAAAGTCGCTTGAAAAGGTGGCGCATATCGAGGCGCGAAACCGTGAACAGCTGGCGCGGCTGAAGCAGCACCCGCGCGCGGAGCGCCCCCGGGCGATGGGCTCCATGCTGGCATTCGAGCTTGCCGGGTCGCAGGGGCACTATAAAACGCAGGACGGTGAGCGGTTGCGCGACTGGTACCTGAAAAACGGCCTTAATATCCGTCCCCTGGGACCAACGGTTTACCTGATGCCGCCCTATTGCATCACCGATGATGAACTCGCGCGTGCCTATGACGGGCTATTTGATGGGCTGGATGCGATTTAACTTTTTTGATCGCGCATTTTATCCGAAAACCGGTTCCCATCCCCGCCTTCGCGGGGACAGGCTTTTTCGGAATGAGCTTTAATTAATTTATCTTTCCGCTCGCCCGGAGCACAAAGGCGATGACTTCGGCCACCGCCTCGTAGAGTTCCTTGGGGATACTCTCATCAAGTTCCACTCCGCTCAGCACTTCGGCCAGATTCGGGTTGGCCTCGATGATCACGCCATGTTCTTCAGCGATGGCAATAATCTGCTCGGCAATTGCACCATAGCCCTTGGCGGTGACGCGAGGCGCCTGGCGTGTGCCTGATTCATATTCCAGCGCGACGGCAACTGTATTCTCGTCGAACTGGGTCATGAGCAATTGTCCATAAACGCGCCGACCGGCTTCTTTGCCTGCGGCGGAGACCCGTGCCGGCAGCGAATGGCGCCGGGCTCATGACCGCGCGCGATCAAGGCTTCTTCCAGTTCATCCAGGGCTTCCTTCAGGACAGCGGCTGTCTCTTCACGCTCCGCCCACAGCATGACGCCCGTCTTGCCGCCGCGCAGCGAAACAGTAGCGCCGACCTCGCCCGTCTGGCTGAAGTGAATGGAAAAGCGCATCTTCCACGCGCCATCCCGGTTCCCATCCGCTCCCTTGCCGCCATCCTTGAAAATCTGGAACTGGCCGACATTCATTTCACCACTGAACAGCAATGGCAGTTCAATATTGACTTCAGACGCCGCGCCCGCGGGGCCTTGCGCCACCCGCATGGAACTCTCCGGCAAGGAGGAAAGTTGCGTGAGCTGCATCCGCGCCAGCGCTGATTCGCTCTGTGCGAGAAGTCTTGCGCCGGTTTCCATAGCCGATAAATTCGCCGGTAAGGGCTGGCTGGAAGGCGTGCCGGTACGCGGTTGAGCACCCGGTGTAGGTGGCGGCGGTTGCTGCGTCGGGGGTTTTGCCTGTGCTTCACTTCCAGGACTTCCAAGCCAGAGTCGCAATTCATTGCGTAGTGTGAGCAGCGCACTTTTGAGATCGCCTTGAGGCAGGACCTGCACACCACTCTTTTGTAGCGTGTTTTCAAACAGCACTCCGGAGCGGAAGAGCGCTTGCTTGAGCCCTGCGCCGTCGAGCGGTTTGGCGCTGAGATTGAGCCGGCCCGCCAGCAACTCCGCGCCTGCTTGTGCGACAGGCTTAGGCAAATCAGCCAGTTTCGTCCCCAGCCCGGCGAGACTTGTGAGCAAGGTCGTGATGCTGTCCTGGCGCATGACGGCATTCTGCACCGTTTGCGCCACGCTCTGCTGGAGCGGGTTCGGCGCCGGTACCGCTATTGGAAGAACATTTTGCGGGAGCGCCGGTGTGGAGGGGCTGGCCGCATTTGGATTGGGTACCGGAACCAGAACCGGCCGGGCATTTGTCCCGCTCCCCTGCAGCTGAAAGCGAAGCACGGTGCCCGGTTCAAGGCGTTCGGGCAGACTAGAACCAGAGACCAACTGTGGAGCCGCAACTCCCACCTGGGACCGCGGCGGGGCAGCCTGCGCCGGTGCATTTGAGATGGGCGCGGGGACGAGAGTTGGCCGGGCGCTGGATGCGCCGGTTTGAACCACAATTTGCGTCGTTGCGACGGGTTGGGGTTGCACCTGAACCTGCGGCACCGCTTTGGATGACCCGATAACAGGCGCCACGGTGCTACCGGGCCGGATTGACGCTTGCACGGCTTGTAATTGCGGTTGCGATTGGGGCTGGGGCTGGGGCTGAGTTGCCGCCTGCGCGGTTTGAGATTGCGGCTGAGGCTGGGCCTGGGGTGCTGGCTGAGTGCTTTGAGATTGCAGTTGGGGCTGGGGCTGGGATGCTGCCAACCCCTGCAATGGCTGCGGCAAAACGGTGAACCGTATATTTAGCCCTGACCCCTGCACAAGCAATTGAACGAGCGTATTCGGCTGCAGGCGAACCGACAGCGCCGCATCGACGATCTGGTTGCCGATGGAAAGTTGCGTCGGCCCGCCCTGGCCCGCACCAACCAGCCGGGCCTCGACCACCTGGCCTGCGCGCAATGCCAAAGCCTCCGCTTGCGCCGCTGTTTGCGGCAGCGGTTGCGGAGCGGAAGCTGGTAGAGATATCGCCACGTGCCGTAAACCTCGTGATACAGGCTGCAATATTCGAGCACCCACTGGCGATGGTGGCGGATTATGGTTAATGCAAGCTGACGATTGGCCTCATGGCCTTACCGACGCGATGCCTTTCGCGTGGCCAAGCCTTGATCTAAGATCACCCGCTTCCCGTGTCCCTGGCGTCCCGACAAGTCCATGCAGATGCAGAATATAGATTTGGAGACCTTTCTCGAAAGCCTGCCGGCGGAAGCGGCGGCCAATGCGCGCGCGGCTGCCGCGCGCATCGACGATCTGGAGCACGCCGCACAGCGTATTGGTACTGCAGACCGGCAATATATCTTACTGTTCGCCGTTGCGGGTATTCTGGCGCTCATTGCGGCAGGCATGGCATTGGGAGGCTATCACCTGTTCTCCAAGGGCTATGGCACATTGGGCGATCTGGCCGTGCTGGTCATGGCTGGCGCTTTACCGCTGCTGATTGTCTTTTATTCGTTGCGCATGCGCGAGCGCACCAGGCTCGACAAGAAGAAATTCGAGCTCATCGAAACATATTTCATGCCCTATAACGGGATCTATTTTCCACCCGGCCCGGGGCGCGAGACCGGCATAATCAGCATCGGCTCGGAAGGCTCGTGGCGGCACGCCAACACGCAAGACATCAAGAAATCCCGGATATACTGGTAGCGGTTCGGCAGCCGGCGGGTCAGTCTTGATCTGCGGCTGATCGGCATTACGATGTCCCCTTGGGATCCTCGATGCATGTGCCCTCACCATCCGACCACACCCATTTGTCCGGGCACAGAATGTCATGGTTGCAGGCATAAGCAGCGCTCGTTGAAAATGCGGACAGCGCGCTTAGCACAAGCAATGCAATGGCGTGTTTCATGCGACGATTCCTTTTCAGCAAGTTTGCGGCGCCATCTCCAATAATAGACCCGGGGACCCTGTTTTCAAGGGCAAAATTCCACTTAGAGCGGTTTTGAATGAAACCGAAGCCAAACCACCCGCTCCCCCTTGGAATAGTTTACAAAACGCACTAGACGGAAATCCTGCCATAAACGATCTGCCAACTCACGCGCGATTCCTGCTCCTGCTCAAGCCATCGCAGTGCGGCGCGCAACATCCCCGGCGCGAGCGGTTCATAACCGAGGCGCGGTGTCGTTGCGCCGATGGCCCTGAGCGCTTTCAGGAAGGCGATGCCGCTGCCATAGTCCACGATACGGGTTTCCTGCTCCACCACTCCGGGAAGGTGCGGCACAGGGATCAGACCATGGCGCAGGCCACAGGCATCAAGTGCATTGCGCCATTCGGGAAAACTTTCCGGCCCGATGGTCGCAAACAGCAAATGTCCACCGGGCTTCAGCAATTCTTTCAATCGTTGCAGCCCTTCCAGCGGGTCGGCGAACCATTGCAGCGTCATCGACAGGGCAATGAGGTCGAACCCTGCTTTGCTCTCTGGCGCCTCCCCGTCCATCACGGCGAACCGGCAGGAGCGTTCATTTGCACCTTCAATTTTCAACTGGCACTCAGCCACCATCTCCGGCGCCAGGTCAGTAATGAGAAAATCAGCACCAGGGTAACGCTCCAGAAGATGCTGCGTCAGAAACCCAGTCCCGCAACCGATTTCGAGGATTTCCGGTCGATCAAGCGCCGGCAAATGCCGTACCAGCTTTTCGGCAATTTGCGCCTGCAAGCGCGCGCTGCGCTCATACTCCCCGGCATGCGCAGCGAACGCTCCGGCAACCAGCTGATTACGATTCAAGGTCATCGGCAAATTGTTTGATGTGCTGCGCGCACCATTCAGGCTTGGTAAGCGGCAGAAGATGGCCGGCATTTTCTTGCCAGTGAAGCTCCGCCGCGCCGTCCCCCCAGATCGCTTCGCTGGTTTCCATCCGGACAACAAGATCATCCCTGGATGCCAGGGCCAGAACCGGTGCGCCGAGATTTTTCAACTCATCGCCCGCGTCCCATGTCGAGATCCAGTCGAGCCCGCCGCGCAAGCCGCCGTTATCGAGTCCATCGCTGGGTTCAAGCCCGGCAAAGCCGCCTTCTTGCGCAAAACTTTTCATCTGCGCCTGCGGGTTTCGGAGCATTCCTTCGCGCATGGTTTCCAGCACCTCGCGGGGCACATGCTTGTGCAGGCAATCAAAGCCCGCGATGCTCACAAGTCCTCGTATGGGCCGGGGGCCGTGCTTGAGGAGCCACATGACGCCGAAGGAATGACCGATGCACAGCGATTCCGCCGGCATGTCATTCGAGGCCCTGGGGCCGCCGCGCACGAACCCGAGATCGATGCAGTGGATTTCGTGACCATCCAGATGCGGGATAAGCTTGTCCCAAACACCGGAATGAAATCCCCAGCCATGTACCAAAACCAGTTTCATGCGGTGTTCACGTGTTGCCCGGCTTTTGTTTCCGCCAGAGTCTCAAGAAGATCATCCACCTGCCTACTAGTGTGTGCGGCGGAGAAAGCAAGACGTAATCGTGCTGTCCCTTCAGGAACTGTCGGTGGCCGGATAGCCGTAGCCCAGTAAGCTGAGCCTTTAAGCCGCGCACTCAAGGCCAGCGCCGCGTCGCTCTCACCAACGATGACAGGAACGATTTGCGTGGCCGATGCGCCGGTATCCAAGCCAAGCGCGCGTGCCCCATCGCGGAAATGCGCCGCCAGCCCGGCGACATGAGCCCGTTCGGCATCAAGCCCGGGGAGAATATCAAGGCTCGCATCGATAGCGCCCAGAACCTGCGGCGGCAGGGCGGTCGAATAAATCAAACCCGCACAACGGTTCACGAGATAGTCGCGCATGGTCTTCGAGCACGCCACATAGGCGCCATAGCTGCCCATCGCCTTTGAGAAAGTGCCGATGACAATATCCGAGCCTTCGCTCAAACCCTTCCCCCCCTCTCCCAGCACGCCGGTTGCGTGGGCATCGTCGCAGATGAGCGTTGCGCCATGTGTACGCGCCAGTTCGGCTATCTTGGCAAGCGGCGCCACATCGCCATCCATGGAGAACACGCTCTCGGTGAGAATGAATTTCGGCGCGGTATCTTTTCCGTGCCTGGCCAGCAGGGTTGCCAAATGCCCCATATCGCAATGACGGTAACGATGCTGGCGCACGCCCGCGGCCTGGCATCCGAAATGCATGCTGGCGTGATTCAGGCGGTCAGAAAAAACCAGCGGCTCGGCTCCCAGCACCTGTTTGTCGAGAACAGCCTGGAGAACCGCGGCATTGGTTTGAAAGCCTGACGCCATGACAAGGGCGGACGCATGTCCTTTCAGGGAAGCAGCCTTACGCTCGATATCTTCAAACATATCCAGATTGCCGGTCACCAGCCGCGACGCACCCGCACCGCTTCCATGGCGCTCGGCCCATTCGCACGCCCGCTCGATCAGGTCCGGGTGGCGGGAGAGCCCCAGATAATCATTGCCGGAAAAATTGACGTAAGATGTTCCGCCATATGTCACGAACCCAGGCGCATCCACCCCGGCAGGTTCAAGCCCGCGTAGCAGGCCGGCAGTTCCGCGCGTCTCCAGCCAGGCGCGATAGCGACTTTCACTTCCATTCATGTTCTTGTATTACCGGAGCGCCGGGAAAGCGGCAATCTCAAGGAAAGAAGCAAGACCACGCCCATGTCCACCGACGGTCAAAAAACACAGGGGAAAACCGCACCGGAGGCGGCGGTTGATCCGCGTCATGACTGGAGCGCGGATGAAATCCTCGCAATCCTCCAAAGCCCCCTCATCGCGCTGGTCCATCGCGCGCAAAACGTACACCGCCAATGGCATGAGGAAGGCACTGTCCAGCTGGCAAGCCTGCTGTCGATCAAGACCGGCGCCTGCCCCGAGGACTGCAAATACTGTCCGCAGTCAGCCCACTACGCCAGGGACACCGGCCTTGAAAAAGAGCAGCTGCTGGATGTCGAGAGCGTATTGGCCTCTGCACAAAGCGCTAAACAGGCTGGCGCGACACGGTTCTGCATGGGCGCGGCATGGCGCGAGGTGCGCGACGGAGCTGAATTTGACCAGGTTCTGGACATGGTTTCAGGCGTGCGCGAGATGGGGATGGAAGCTTGCGTGACACTTGGCATGCTCAATCAAACCCAAGCCGACCGGCTGGCCCGGGCCGGGCTCACCGCCTACAACCACAATCTCGATACATCTCCCGAATTTTACAACCAGATCATTACAACCCGCACCTACCAGGACCGCATCGATACAATTTCATGCGTCAGAAAAGCCGACATCACCGTCTGCAGCGGCGGTATCATTGGCATGGGCGAAAGCGATCACGACCGTGCAAGCATGCTGCAGGTTCTCAGCTCAATGGACCCGCATCCTGAAAGCGTGCCGATCAATTCACTGGTGGCCGTCCCCGGCACGCCTCTGGAAGACAAGGATCCGGTCGAGCCGATGGAGATGGTGCGCATGATCGCAACCACGCGTATCATCATGCCGAAATCGCGGGTGCGGCTCTCCGCCGGACGCCAGGCCATGTCGAAGGAAACGCAAATCCTGTGTCTGCTGGCCGGCGCCAATTCGATTTTTTACGGCGAGAAACTGCTCACCACTTCCAATCCGGACACGGCGCAAGACATTGCCATGATCCGTGAAGCGGGATTGCAGGTTCTGGAAGTTAACCCGGGAGAAGGATAACCCCATGTCACGCATTGCCTATGTGAACGGCACTTATGTACCTGAAGAAGAGGCGAAGATTTCCATCTTCGACCGCGCATTCCTGTTTGCCGACGGCATCTATGAAGTGACCGCCGTAATAGATGGCAAGCTGGTGGACTATGAGCCGCATATGGAACGCCTGCATCGCTCCTTGAGAGAACTCGATATGGCGCAACCCATCCCGGATGCGGAGCTGAAAGAGATGCATGAGCAGCTCATGGCGCGCAACAATATCACCGAAGGGTTGATATATATGCAGATCACCCGCGGCGTTGCCGAGCGGGAATTCTCCTACCCTGAAAATGCCGAGCAGACATTGGTCGCCTTCACGCAAATCAAGGAGCTGGCCGATCCGCCGGCGGCTAGAAAAGGCATCAGGATCATCACCATTCCAGATATCCGCTGGCAGCGCCGCGATATCAAGACCACAGGCATGCTGGCCCAGGCGATGGGCAAGCAGGCCGCGAAACAGGCCGGCGTCGATGATGCCTGGATGGTCGAAGACGGTTATGTGACCGAAGGAACCTCGAACACCGCCTTTATCGTGCTGGACGACAACCGCCTGATTACCCGGCCGCTGTCGAATGCGGTCCTGCCCGGCATCACCCGGCGAATGATCCTCAAACTCGCCGAAACAGGCGCCATCACCGTCGAGGAGCGCCTGTTCAGCGTCGATGAGGGCAAATCCGCATCGGAAGCTTTCCTGACGAGCGCTTCAAGTTTCGTCATGCCCATTGTCGAGATTGATGGTGAAATGATCGGTGGCGGGCAGCCCGGCCCGGTGACGCGCAAGCTGCGTGAGATGTACCTGGCCGAGGCAAAAAACGGGTGATATCAACACCAGAACAACCGGCGATAATTTATTAACCATATTGGGGTAGAAATCATACTCAGCAGAGTGTTTCTGCAAACAGCGATACATGACCCCCCTGATACGTTACGACGGCAACAGTTGGTCCGGTGCCCCCCAGCACCGGACCGCACTGCTTTTGGCAAGGCGCTATTACCGGTTTCAGAGATAAAGCTTGAAACCCACATGGGAGGGCTGAAATCCGAGCTGCTCGTAAAAATGGATCGCATCGTCGCGTTCCTTGTTGCTGGTGAGTTGCACGATCTTGCAGCCACGCTCGCACGCAAGATCAATCACATACTCCATCAACCTTTTACCCAGCCCCTGCCCCTGATGGCTGTCGGCGACACGCACGGCCTCGATGTGCGCGCGCAGTCCGCCTTTGAAAGTAAGGTTGGCAATGAAAGTGACTTGCAGGCACCCGATCACCAGCCCGTCATCCTCCGCCACATAGATCATGTTGTTCGGGTCACCATCAATTTCAGCGAAAGCCTGCTCGTAGGCCTGGGAATTGCCCTCGAACGACTCGCGGTTTACCCCCAATTTATCGTCCGCCAGAAGGGCAATGATCTCGGCCAGTTCACCGCTTCGCGCTGGCCTGAATGATACAGTGCTCAACTGTCCATCAACCTTCATGGCTCGATATCATCAAGCGGCCAGAGGGGCCTGCGGATATTAAGGTAATTAAGCGAGGTGAAGTTGTGCGATGTGATGCCGCCGCCTTCATCTACGACCGCGATCCCCGAAGCAATGGGGGCATAGTCGGCGCGGAAATGCTGCGCCGACTTGACAGCGAGAATGGAGCGTTCGGCCGGCTCAATGCCAAATGCCTTGAAATATTGCCGGTCGAGATTTTGCGCCCGGCGCGACGCCAGCACCACTTCCACCCCGCCGGTCTTGAACACCGCGACCGGGCCGATATTCATTGAAACACCCGTCGCCATCGGCCCTTCGAGTTTGAACTTGCCATCGTAAAGGCCAAGGACCGTGCCGGTCGCCACGATTGACGCGCCGTATGCGGGGTCGATCTTGCCGCCCAGGTGCAGCTCGATCCCGGCGCCCGCACCTGCCGCCTCGCAGGCCTTGACGCTTTCCGGATCGTACAGGGCGGCAAGGGCGGCATTGTCGAGCCCCGCCTCGATCATGGCGCGCAGGAGACCGGTCGAGTCGCCATACCCGCCGCCACCCGGATTGTCCGCAAAATCGGATATGACGAAGGGTGAGCCGACGCGTCCTCTCTCGCGAGCCTCCGCAATCGCATCCGCGGCGCTCACCATATTGATGGTCAGAACTTCGCGTGTGTTCCACAGCTCCTCGCGCAGCGCTTCGGCCGCAGCGCTGGCCCCTGAATTATCCTTGTCCGCGACGACGATCACCGTCGGGCCCACATTGGAGGCGTCAGCCCAGGGGAAGCCCGCATTGATGGAGGCCGACAGCAGCCCGTATTCTTGCGTCAGCTTGTCAGCCAGGGAAAGAATATCGAGCATCGGTCCAGGTGCCGTGGTGCGCCCATGGTCGACACCGTCGATTTGCGGTCCGCGCAGGACGGTGACCTTCGGGTTGATCTCCCCTGCCATCATGCGGGCGATGAGATCGGCGCATTTGGTTGCTGTTTGGTGCTGGTCGATATGAGGATAGGTGCGGTAAGAGACGAGCACATCTGACAGCTCGCCCGTCAGGTCGCTCACATTGGCGTGCAAATCATGGGTGACGCCTATGGGCAAGTCTCGGCCGACCTTCTCACGAAGAAGCGAAAGCAGCGCGCTTTCTCCATCTTCATGGTCCTGGGTCACCATGGCGCCGTGCAATTCCAGCAGGATCGCGTCTATTGGTCCGAACTCATTGATGGTCTTCAGGATATGGCTCGAGACCTCGTTGAAGGCCTCGCGCGTGACCTTGCCAGATGGCGTCGCATCGCCGACCACCGCCAGCACCGGCTCCCAGTCATATTTCTCGCAAGCATCCAGAAACCCGGCAATCTCGGTATTGGTGCCGCTATAGGCGGCACGGATGTCCTCGCCATAATACAGCGCCCGCCCGCGATAGGCATCGAGGTCCGTGGGCAGCTTGGAAAATGTATTGGTCTCATGCTTGAAACCGGCGATCAGTACACGCTTCGTCATCTCTTCGCTTCCTCTCAGAC
>CAXMMX010000175.1:0-11548 GCA_964194535.1 uncultured Alphaproteobacteria bacterium
GCTGCGCCTGATTTCAAGCGAGGGACGAATAGTCTACCTGGGCAAATCGATCGAGGAGTTTGACTACAAGAACATGCGCCCCCTGCGCCGCGAGATGCAGGCGGTGTTCCAGGACCCGTGAGCGCGCGGCGGTATCGGACAGGCCGCGATGCAGTTTGAGGATTTCGCCAACCTGCTTCTCGATGCTGTGCAGCGGGTTGAGCGAGGACATCGGTTCCTGGAAGATCATCGAAATCTGGTTGCCGCGGATGCCGCGCAGTTGCTGCTCTTCCATGTGCAGCAGGTCATCGCCGCCATAGATGACTTCACCCGATGGATGAGAGGCCGCCGGGTAGGGCAGCAGCCGCATCACCGAGAGCGCGGACACGGTCTTTCCGGACCCGGACTCGCCCACCAGCGCCACCGTCTCGCCCGGCATGATGTCGAAGGAAGCGTTTTTCACCGCATGGGTTACAACCCCGTCGGAGGTGAAATCCACCGACAGGTTTTTCACCCTCAATAGTGCATCCGGGGGCTTCTTAGTCTTCTGGGAAGGCTTGTGGAGCACGGGGCCGGACGTGTCCGCTGTACGCTCAAGGACCGCCACCGGAACGGGCTCGGCTGTGTTTGGTGCGACAAATGTTTTGCGCGGGTCGAGAGAGTCGCGCACCGCCTCGCCGACAAAAATCAGCAGGCTCAGCATGATGGCGATGACGAAAAACGCGGTGATGCCAAGCCAGGGGGCCTGCAGGTTGGCCTTGCCCTGCGCCAGCATTTCGCCCAGCGAGGGGGAGCCTGGCGGCAGGCCGAAGCCGAGGAAGTCGAGCGATGTCAGCGTCGAGATGGAGCCGTTGAGGATAAACGGCATGAAGGTGAGCGTCGCCACCATGGCATTGGGGAGCAGATGCTTGAACATGATCTTGGCGTTCGAGAGGCCAAGCGCGCGCGCGGCGCGAATATATTCAAGGTTACGCCCGCGCAGGAATTCCGCGCGCACCACGCCAACCAGCGCCACCCATGAAAACAGCAGCAGGATGCCGAGCAGAATCCAGAAATTGGGCTCAATGATCGCGGCAATGATGATGAGCAAATAGAGCGAGGGGATCGAGGTCCATACTTCGATAAAGCGCTGGAACAGCAAATCGACCCAGCCGCCGAAATAGCCCTGCACCGCGCCCGCCGACACGCCGATTACGGAGGAAATGATGGTGAGCACCAGCCCGAACAGGACCGACAGGCGGAAACCGTAAATTGCGCGCGCCACCACGTCGCGGCCCTGGTCATCCGTCCCGAGCCAGTTTTCTCCGGAAGGTGGTGCGGGTGCGGGCACCGGCAGGTTCAGGTTGATGGTGTTGTAGGAATAGTGGATTGGCGGCCAGAAAATCGAGCCGCCTTTCTCCTTGATGAGATTTGTCACAAACGGGTCGCGATAATCGGCCTCGGTTTCAAACTCCCCGCCGAACATGGTTTCGGGGTAGGCCGTCAGAACCGGGGAATAAATTTCGCCGTCATAGAGAACCAGGTAGGGTTTATCGTTGGCGATGAGCTCGGCGAACAGGGAAACAAAAAACAGGATGAGGAAAATCCAAAGGCTCCAGTAGCCGCGCTTGTTGGATTTGAAATTGCGCCACCGCCGCGCATTGATTGGCGAGAGCCTGAAAAATTTCCTGGGCCGCGCCCTATCAGGGCCGATGGGCGGAACCAAGGTTGCGCCCGGCCTCCCGATCTTGTCGCGAACCTTGCTATCCACCTCAGACCTCCCGCGTCTCGAAGTCGATGCGCGGATCGACCCACGTATAGGTGAGGTCCGATATGAGGCTGATTACCAATCCCACGAGTGAGAAGATGAACAGGTTGGCGAACACCACCGGGTAGTCGCGATTGACGATGGACTCGAACGACAACAGCCCGAGCCCGTCGAGAGAGAAGATCGTTTCAATCAGCAGGGAGCCCGCGAAAAAGGCGCCAATGAAGGCACCGGGGAAACCGGCGATGATAATCAGCATGGCATTGCGGAAAACATGCCCGTAAAGCACCTGGCGCTCGGTGAGACCCTTGGCGCGCGCCGTTATCACATATTGCTTCTTGATCTCGTCCAGGAACGAATTTTTGGTGAGGAAGGTGCTGGTGGCGAATGCGCTCAGCGCCATGGCGATGAGGGGCAGGGTGAGATGCCAGAAATAATCGATGACCTGCTGGTACCAGGGCAATTGGTCGAAATTTTCCGACGTCAGCCCGCGCAAAGGGAACCAGTCGAGGAAGGTGCCGCCGGCGAACAGAACGATGAGCAGGACCGCGAACAGAAAACCGGGGATGGCGTAGCCGATGACGATGACGCCGCTGGTCCAGACATCGAAGCGCTGCCCGTCCGATACCGCCTTGCGAATGCCCAGCGGTATTGAAATGCCGTAGGACAGAAGCGTCATCCATAGCCCGAGCGATATGGAGACGGGCATCTTCTCGATAATGAGGTCGATGACGCTGACATCACGGAAATAACTCTCGCCGAAATCGAAGCGGATAAAATTCCATACCATCAGGGCAAAGCGTTCATGGGTCGGCTTGTCAAAGCCGAACTGTTTTTCCAGGGACTTGATAAATTCAGGGTCGAGGCCCTGCGCGCCGCGATATTTCGAAGACGTGGCCGTATCGCCCGTGCCGGTGTTGGTTTGCGACTGGGAAGAGGTGCCGAAGTCGCCGCCGCTGGTGCCGCCGATGCGCGCGGTCGCCGCGACGTCGGTTCCGGTCAGCTGCGCGATGACGCGCTCCACCGGTCCGCCCGGGGCAAACTGCACAACGGTAAAGCTGACCACCATGATACCCAGCATGGTGGGCAGGATCAGAAGCAGCCTTCTCAGGATATAAGCTGTCATGGGCACCCAAATATATTAGCTAGCGAGTCGATTCCAGTTTGGCAGCTTTCGCCTCATCGTACCACCAAGTCTCTATGACCCCGCGCCCGTAAAGGGGTTTGATTTCGGGCCGTGAAAACTTGTCCCAGAAGGCCAGGTTATGCGCTGCCTTGTACCAGTGCGGCACCCAGTAATGGCGCGCCCGCAGCACGCGGTCTATGGCGCGGGTCGCCGTCACCAGCTCGGTGCGGGATTTCGCCGCGATGACCTTTTCTATCAGCGCATCGACCACCGGATCCTTGATGCCGGACAGGTTGAAACTGCCGGTCGTATCAGCGGACTTTGAGCCCCAGTAGGACCGGATTTCAATACCCGGTGTGACGCGCAGCACATAGCGCTGGGTGATGATGTCGAAATCAAACGCTTTCAGCCGCGACTGATATTGCGAGGGGTCGACAAGGCGGATACGGGCTTTGATCCCGAGGATTTTCAGGTTCTTCACGAACGGCGCGATGATCCGCTCGAAGGTGGGCGAGAAGATCAGGAATTCGAGTTCGAACTTTTCACCCGCGGCGTTCACCCTGACCTGATCCTTGATGGTCCATCCGGCTTGCTTGAGCAGTTTCGATGCGGCGCGCAGCAACTTGCGGTCCTGGCCCGAGCCGTTGGAAACAGGCGAGGTATACGGGGTCTCGAAGACTGCTTTTGGGAGCGTGGCGCGATAGGGGGCGAGCAGGGCGAGTTCGGCCTCGCCCGGAGGCCCCGACGCTTTCATGTCGGAATTCTCAAAAAAGGAGTTGGTGCGCTTATACAGCCCGTAAAACTGGTTCTTGTTGGTCCACTCGAAATCAAACGCATGGTCGAGCGCCTTGCGCACGCGCGGATCTGAAAATTTCTTGCGCCGCACATTGATGAAAAAGCCCTGCGCGCCGGAGGGGCGCGCGTCGGGCGTGGTCAGGCGCAGCAGCCGCTTTTCGCGCACCTGCTTGATGTCATATTCGGTGGCCCAGGTCTTGGAAGTGAACTCCTCGCGCAGATCATATTCGCCTGCTTTGAGCGCTTCGAACTCCGCCGTGCGGTCACGGAAATATTCATAGCGCAGTTCCGCGAAGTTGAAGCGGCCCGCATTCACGGACAAATCCCTGGCCCAATAATCCTCGCGCCGTTCAAAGATGATGAATGAGCCCTGCTTCATCTTGGCTATCCTATAGGGGCCGGACCCCAGAGGCGCCTTCAGGCTGGTCTTTGAAAAATCATGGACGTCGTAATAGGCCTTGGAGAAAATCGGCAGCCCGGCCACGATTGCGGGTAAGTCGCGGATTTGATTGCCCGTGAACGAATAGCGCACCGTGGCGGAGTCCAGCGCCTCGACCTTGACGACATCGCGTAATTGCAGGGCGATACGCGGATGGCCCTTCTCTTTCAGAAGCGTGAAGGAGTTGACCACGTCCTGCGCCGTGAGCGGCGTGCCGTCGGCGAATTTGGCTTGGCCCCGCAAATAGAAAGTGACGGATTTACGGTCATCGGCCAGCTCGACCGACCGGGCCACCAAGCCATACATGGAATCGGGCTCGTCCTGGGCGCTCGTCATCAGGCTATCGAACAGATAGCCAAGACCCTGTGCCGCGTCGCCCTTGAGGATGAATCCATTGAGGGAGTTGAAGGTGATGAGCCCTGCCGTGCCGATCATCGACAAACGTCCGCCCTTGGGGGCCGCCGGGTTCACATAGTCGAAGTGAGAAAAATCAGCCGCGTATTTGAGCTTGCCGAAAGTGGACAGCCCGTGGCGGCGCTCGGCGGCGTGGCTCGTCCGGGCAAGCAGGACCAATGCGAGCGCGCAGCACAGCGCGTAAGCAAGAAGGCTGCGCGGGGCGGAGACCTGCGTCACTTTTCGGCTGCCAGTTTCTTGGCCGCCTCATCATTCCACCACCAGACATTGGGAAAGCCCACCGACTGCGCCGGGAATATTTCAGGGTGTCCGAAGCGGTCCCAATGGGCCACGCGTGCGTAAGGGGCAAACCATTGAGGAACGACATAATGGTTCCACAGCAGGACACGGTCGAGTGCATTGGTTGCGGCAACCAGTTCAGCCCTGTCCTTTGCGAATATGATCTTGTCGATCAGCTTGTCGATGGCCGGGTTCTTGATGCCAATGAGATTGCGGCTGCCATTCTCGTCCGCCGAGGCCGAACCCCAGAAATTGCGCTGCTCGTTGCCCGGTGACTGGGACTGGCCGAAATTCCCGACAATGATGCCGAAATCGAAAGTGTCAAGACGCCTGCGATATTGCGGGACATCGACCACGCGCAGGGAGGTCTTGATGCCGAGGCGTTCCAGGTTGCGCATATAGGGCTGGACGATACGCTCGAATTGCGGCGAAACCAGCAGGAAATCCGCCTCCATCTGCTTGCCCTTGGCATTCACAAGTTTACGGTCTTTCACGTTCCAGCCCGCCGCCTTAAAGAGCTTGATTGCTTCGCGCAGGTTTTTACGGATCGAGCCGGAGCCATCCGATACCGGGTTTGAATAAGGCGTGGTGAAAACTTTCCCCGGCACCTGGTCCTTAACTTCATTCAGGATATCCAGTTCCTGGCCCTTGGGCAGGCCGGATGAGGCGAGTTCCGTGTTCTGGAAGTAACTCGTGACGCGTTTGTACTGGCCATAGAACAGGTTCTTGTTGGCCCATTCAAAATCGAACGCATGGCTGAAAGCGCGGCGCACGCGCGGGTCCTTGAATTTCTCGTGCCGCGTATTGAACACGAAAGCCTGCATGGGCTGGCCGCGCTTGAGTTCAATAAGTTCGCGTTTGATCCATTTGTTTTTGACGGCCTTGAAGTCATAACCGGTGGCCCAGTTCTTGGAACTGGTTTCGCGGAAATAGTCGAGCCGGTCGGCCTTGAAGGCTTCGAAGGCGACGGTGGCGTCGCGGTAATATTCGAAGCGGATTTCATCAAAATTGTCCTGACCTGCCTTTACGGGGAGATCTTTCGCCCAATAATCCTTTACCCGCTCCAGGGTGAGGGCGCGGCCCGCCTTCACTTCTTTTATGCGGTAGGGGCCGGAGCCGAGCGGCGGTGTGAGCGTGGTTTTCGAGAAGTCCCGCGGCTGGCCATCTTTGTCCTTGCCGGTCCAGTAGTGCTTGGGGAGAATGGTGAGTTCACCTACGATCATCGGCAGCTCCCGGTTGCCCGTGACGTCGAAAGTGAATGTGACCTCGCGTTCACCGGTTTTCTCTGCCCTAACGACATTCTTGTAATATTTGCCGTAGAAGGGGTGTCCCTGGGTTTTGAGGGCGTCGAGGGAGAATATCACATCATCGACCGTGACCGGTTTACCGTCATGCCAGCGTGCTCCTTCGCGCAGCTTGAAGGTGGCCGAGCTGACATCTTCGGGATAGGTGACATATTCAGCGAGCAATCCGTAAGCGGTTGAGGGTTCTTCCAAAGAGCCATCCATCAACGAGTCATAGATGAGACCGCTGCCGGATGCGGCAACGCCTTTGAGGACAAACGGATTGAGGCTGTCGAAGGAACCGATGGCCGAAAGCCTCACCTTGCCTCCTTTCGGCGCATTAGGGTTCACATAGTCAAAATGCTTGAATCCGGCCGGGTATTTCGGTGCTCCGATGAGCGATAGCGCATGATGGATCATGGACTGAGCCGCCAGGGGACCGGAAATGGCGGCGAATATTGCAAAGGTCAGGATGGCAAGACAGAGGCGGGGTATGCGCATAGCCATATGAAGCGTCTCTAACAATTGACATTAGCTAGGGTCAGGAGCAGGCAAGGCATCTAGCATGGCGTGCAGGCGCAATTGCGCCAAATTAAAGTTTTGTTAGACCGCAGGCACTTACGGAGTGGGCAGCGGCGGTTTGTTGTCCCCCTGCTCGCGCAGATAGAGGATGAGGTCCGCGCGCTGATCATCTTTCTTGACGCCGGTAAAGGCCATCTTGGTGCCCTTGATGTACGCCTTCGGGCTGGCCAGGAATTGATTCAACGTGTCATAACCCCACGTGCCGCCCTTGGCCTTGAGGGCTTCGGAATAGGCAAAGCCTCCGGCTGAGCCGAGCGCGCGGCCAAGCGTTCCATAAAGATTAGGGCCGATTTTGTTGGCGCCGCCCTGATTGAAAGTGTGACAGGCTGCACATTTCTTGGCGACGCCCTTGCCCTTTTCCGCGCTTGCCTTGGCCAGCAGGTTTGCAAACGGCACTTGCGGCGCGTCGGCGGCCTTGTCTGCCCCGTGGTCCGGCGCGTCCGCAACTTCAATTACATAGCCGGGCTTTTCGGGCTTGTGTGCCTTGAAAACGATATTCGACAAGGTTCTACCGCCGAAAATGACCAGCAATGCCAGCAATATTGCACTGGCGAATTTATTAAACTCAAAAGCATCCATGAAAGGCAGTCCCCGGATTTTCAGATAGTGTTGGAATTTCACCCACGAATTCGGCGCTGAATATAGAGTTTTGGCGCGCTGTTGCAACTCGCGCGTGAGAGAGATATTGCGTTAGCACGATTCGCCGGGTCACTTAATGGATGCCGACAATGCCGCAAACGCTGATTGTTATCCCCGCACGCATGCAGGCAAACCGTCTGCCGGGCAAACCGCTCGCCGATATTTGCGGCGAGCCGATGATCGTCCATGTGTTGCGCAGGGCACTGGAATCCAAGGCGGGACGGGTGATTGTCGCCACCGATGCGCCCGAGGTGCGCGATGCGGTTGAACAAGCGGGAGGTGAGGTGGCGATGACCCGCCCCACCCATGAGAGCGGTACGGACCGTGTTCATGAAGCCGTTGAGGCCATCGACAGCCAAGGCGCCTGCGATATTCTGGTCAACCTGCAGGGAGACCTGCCGACACTCGATCCGGCCCTGATCAGCGCCTGCATCGCGCCATTGGCCAATGCAGAGGTCGATATTGCCACGCTCGCGGCGGAAATTACCGACGCTGAGGAGCAGACAGATCCACACGTGGTGAAAGTCATTGGAACGGCGTCTGGGGATGGAGGGGTCTTGCGCGCTCTTTACTTCACGCGCGCCACCGCGCCATACGGGGAGGGTCCACTCTATCACCATATCGGCCTGTATGCCTTCCGCCGCGCAGCACTCGACCGGTTCGTGGCGTTGCCGCGCTCAAAGCTTGAAATGCGTGAGAAGCTTGAACAGTTGCGCGCGCTCGAAGCGGGAATGCGCATCGATGTTGGCCTCGTTGACACGGTGCCGGTCGGCGTCGATACTCCCGCCGACCTTGAGAGGGTGCGTATGCTGCTCGGTACTTCGCGAGCGTAACGGACCCCTCGTTTTCAGTTTTCTGATTTCCAGACTTAAAGAGAATTTTACACTGGGCGAGCCATGGCCGATGCGAGAGAAAATAAAATAGCTTTCCAGGGAGAATTGGGCGCGCACTCGCATGCGGCCTGTCTGCACTCCTATCCCGACATGGATCCCCTGGCCTGTCCGACATTTGAAGATGTCCTGGGTGTGGTGAAATCAGGCAATGCGAGATATGCCATGATCCCGATCGAGAATTCGGTGGCGGGACGCGTGGCGGATATCCATCACCTGCTGCCTGGCTCAGACCTCTACATCGTTGGTGAAAACTTCGAGAGGGTTCGCCATCAGCTCATGGGCCTTAAGGGAACAAGGCTGGAGGATTTCAAATCGGTCCTCAGCCATACCCATGCGCTCGGTCAGTGCCGTAACGTCATCCGTGAATTGGGGCTCAAGGCAGTGCGTGAAGCCGACACCGCGGGGTCAGCCCGCATCGTGAAGGAAGAAGGCGACCCGTCCAAGGCGGCAATCGCCTCAGAACTTGCTTCGGGGATTTACGGGCTGGAAATACTCAAACGCGATGTCGAGGATGCAGCGCATAACACGACGCGCTTCGTGGTGCTTTGCGCCGAACCTGAAGACGCGGAGCCCGGGGAAGGGCCTGTCATCACCACATTCATCTTCCGTGTGCGCAACGTGCCGGCCGCGCTTTTCAAGGCCATGGGTGGTTTTGCAACCAACGGCGTCAACATGACCAAGCTGGAATCCTACCAGCTTGAAGGCTCGTTCAACGCCACAATGTTCCACGCCGATATTGAGGGGCACCCCACCGAACGTAATGTGCGCCTGGCCCTGGAGGAACTTTCATTCTTCTCATCTGAAGTCAAAATACTCGGAACTTACCTTGCCAGCCCGTTCCGGAAGGAGCTGGAGGACGCCAACGCGCTGCCGGGCAGTTAGCGTTTCGTTTACCCGCTACCACTACTATTGCGTGTATAATTATCTGGAATACACGCATGCCGAGTGAATTGTGAATAATACGGTTCAAGCTGAATGAGGTTGGGAAGTCCCTGCGCTCTCTGGGACCACGCTTCGGACTGAATGTTCCCGATGGGGATTTCTTGTCTGCGGCCGCAGGTTCAGGTGGCGAAGCATCCAATACGTCATTCACTGTGGACGGGTCCAGCGAGAGTGTGACCATTTCAAACGGCAAACTTGCCGCCAGCCTCATTCACTACTGCATAAGTATCGGAATAAAGCTTCCGCGCGAGGGCAACAAGAAAATCTATGTCTCACCACACTTCGTTGAATTGAGGATTGGACGGCGTCACACGAACAGTCCTGAAGAAACGGGCAAAGCAGTGCTCATCGAAGCTTAGCCACTTTCGACAAAACTCTTTATCAGGGCAAAAGCAATGGAGTGCGGTCCCGGGACGGTGAAGCCTTCCGGGTGCTTGTCCTCGATCATGAGCTTCACCTCATCGCGAGTGAACCAGCGCGCGTCATGAAGCTCGTCTTCTTCCAGCGTCAGCTCCGTCGTCAGTGCCTGTGCCCAGCACCCGACCATCATCAGATGCGGAAACGGCCACGGTTGGCTCGCCATATAGGTGACTTCGCCGATGCGCACGCCTGTTTCCTCGCGCATCTCGCGCCGCACGCAGGCTTCGAAATCCTCGCCAGGTTCAACGAATCCGGCCAGTGTTGAATAGAATTTGTGCGTATAGCGTTTGTGATGACCGAGCAGGCAGCGCGTGCCGTCAGTGATCAGAACGATAATGGCCGGGTCGGATCGTGGGTAGAATTCCTGTCCGCAGGCCCAGCACTGCCGCCGCCAGCCGGCATCGCGCATGACCGTGCGTCCGCCGCAGCGCCCGCAGCATCTGCTCATGATATGCCAGGCGGCCAGTGCCCGGCCCATGCCTGCCAGCGAAAGCTCTTCTGGCGGAAGGGCGCCCTGCATGGCCAGTGAGCGCAAATCGACAAGCGGCTTCAGAGTGTCCATGCCGCCTGGCACGGCTTTGGCTTGCGCCTCGCTGAGCGACGCTGCAAACACCGCATGATTTTCACTGTCGCATCCAAGCAAAAAACTTTCGCTTAAATCGGCGTCGATTTGCCGGATCTGATCTGGCGTAAACCAGCGCAGTTTCGTTTCGCTCCTGTCCGTATTCGAGTCCACGGCGAGCGAAAGATCGGCAAACAGCAGAAACCGGCTGCACGCATCAGCAAGCCGTTCTTCAATCCACGCCTTGTCGTTGCGCTTTTCCGCCATGCGGTCGAGCGTTTGCTCGGCCCCGATATGGGGTTGCGGAAAGTCCTGGCGGCCGGGCGCATCCATGAGCGCACATATGTATTCAACCCCGGGCCGGATACAAGGCGTAATATGGGCCGCAATATGGGTCGCAATATGCATGGATCATGCTCTGTACTCTGATATAACGGGGCCGGGAGGTTGGCTGCAGACGTGTCTCTCGCCAACCGGGTCAGATCCGGAAGGAAGCAGCCCTAACGAGTTTGGCGCGGGTTGCATGTCCAGCCTCCTACTAGATCAAACTGCATTCAAATGATTTCATTTGAATGCAGAAAATTTGATCTATTGATAAAGCTTAGAGCAACTTACCTGCGTTCACTTGAACGCAGGTTGCTCTAAAATTTCAGGCACGGGTCCGTTTCTTGTCACTTCGGGCCGTCCTCTCAGACGTGATGTGATGGCCAAGCCGAAAAAAACTTCCAGCAGCGCAAAATCATCCAGCAGCGCGGAACAAAGTGCGGCCTATGCGGTGCTGGCGCGCAAATACCGCCCCTCGACCTTTAACGATCTAATCGGCCAGGACGCGATGGTGCGTACGCTCACCAATGCGTTTGCGTCCGGGCGCATCGCCCAGGCCTATATGCTCACCGGCGTGCGCGGTGTCGGCAAGACGACCACGGCGCGAATCCTGGCGCGCGCCCTCAACTACGAGCTTGAAGGCGTGGACGGGCCGACCATCGACATGAAGAGACAAGGCGAGCATTGCGCCGCGATCATGGAATCGCGCCATGTGGACGTGCTGGAAATGGACGCGGCGTCGCATACCGGCATCGACGATATTCGCGAGATTATCGAGAGCGTCCGCTATAAGCCGATCGCCGCGCGTATAAAAGTCTATATCATCGACGAAGTTCACATGCTTTCGAAAGCGGCCTTCAATGGTTTGCTGAAGACGCTGGAAGAGCCGCCCGATCATGTGCGTTTCATTTTCGCCACCACCGAGGTGCGCAAAGTTCCGGTCACGGTGCTCTCGCGCTGCCAGAGGTTTGATTTACGCCGGGTGGATATTTCTCTGCTGGTTCAGCATTTCGGCAATATCGCCAAGCTGGAAAAAGCGAAAATCAACGACGATGCACTGACGTTAATCGCCCGTGCGGCGCAAGGCTCGGTACGCGACGGGCTGTCGCTGCTCGATCAGGCGA
>CAXMMX010000176.1:0-16217 GCA_964194535.1 uncultured Alphaproteobacteria bacterium
CCGCAACGTCGACCAATTCACCGGCTGAGTACCCATCCTGGTTGATATCTGTCACCTTCACCACGCCATTCGAATCGGCGAACTGCGTTACTCCGAGCGAACCATGGTTCAGGTTGATGTTCCCGAGATTGAGTCCGTTAACGGATAGATTCGTAATTATTGAGGTCGAAATTGGCGGGTTGAGCTGGCCCTGCGTATCAAAGACATAGTTGGCACCGATATTGCGCCAGGCAGGGTTTGCGCCGGTCGCCGTGCTATCCTCTAAATAAAAGAGATTCCATGTATCCGTACCGCCAGTCAAAGCCGTATCGGTTTTCGCCCACCGGAACTGGACATTTGTTGTAGCGCCCGTAGCAGTGTACGCCGTGACGGCCCCGCCAGAGACAGATTGGTCAATGAACTGGTTTGCATCGACTCCCTGTACAAATTCATCGTTGCCGGCCGTAGGGTCATTCACATAATCCGTGGGGTCGAGTAATTCGCTGTCGGGAACTGTTGGATCGGCTTCAGCAGTCCGCGGATAGCTTGCCAGGTTAGCGCGATAACCGATCTGGGTTGTCAGGTTAGCTGCAAGGAAATCATTGGAAATCTGGATGACATCAGTCGTAGAACCAGAGGGGTTGCCGGTAGCCGGATCGATCGCCAAACCTTGCAGATAATAACCTGTCGCGTTCACGAGGTACCCATTCTGGTCGAATGCGAAATCGCCGCGGCGGGTGTAAAGGTCTCGATCGCTGAACACGGGTAAACCATCAACCGTGTCTATCTGCTCGGCAATGATAAAATATCCATCGCCATTAACGGCGATGTGGGTATTAACCTCCGAGTTGATGATATCACCCTGAACTGTGTTTGTCGGTCTTGAGAAGGCATTTACCGAACTCAGCGCCTGCCGGGTCGAGGGGCTGATGGGAACAAAGTCGACGAACGTGGCGTCGCTTCGTTTGTAACCGGTTGTTTGAGAGTTTGCGATGTTGTCAGAGATACGTTCCAGAGCATACGACTGGGCACTAAGCCCCGAGATTGCCGTGGTCATCGCGCCAAAAAGACCCATTTTACTTCTCCGTTACTAATCGACGCGGCCAACAACTTCCGGCCAAACGCTACATGTACTGTCTCTTTCGTAGCAAAGACGAGGCCAGTTTTTTTATTGAATTATTTCAATAGTTTATGTGATTCCCGAACCGAATGAACGGGAAAGGGACCGGCAAGAATTGCCGCATGGGGTAAACCTTGCCCAGAGGCTGACGCGGCAGTCTGAAGTTTATTTCTCCACCGGGTTCGTCATGGTGAACACAACATGAATGCCGCCTTCAAGGCAGGTTCAACTGCGCGCTTCTACGCTCTTACGACATCACCGATCACACGAAGAAAGGCGAAAAATGATGATCGCAACCAGGAGCAGGGAGATGAAGGAAGACTTCTACAAGGGCTTGGCGATTACGGCCCTGATATATGGCCCATTGGTGCTCACAAGCGTTCTGACGGCCCTTTTGTAGGGAAAATATCGGGGAAAAACCCGAAAAAGGCCCCTTGAATGACCAAATGTCGCACCTACATATTAACCAAGGTTAACGCTTTGTTGACCGCCAAGGGAGGGACAGATGGTCCAGGATTATAACCGCGGGATTATGGTGTTGGCACTGATGTTTAGCGCAGTGGTGAGCATCACCGTGATTTCGACATTGATCTCTTAATTTCTGTTGCACTCCTGTTTTTCGTTTCATGCAGCAAATTTGAGTGACGGATATGCTCATCCGTGGCTACTTTCCATGTAATGCGGGGTCTTCTTGAAGGCTTCTGATTTGACGGGTTCGGCCGTTGATGTTTTGCGCAATGTGGCAGCATTCGCGCATGACGTGGTGCGCCCCACCGTGCGGCTCGGCGTGACCGGGCTGTCGGGCGCCGGCAAGACCGTTTTCATAACAGCTCTGATTCACAATCTCCTGGCCGGCGGACGCCTGCCCTTCTTCGACGCTCATGCACAGGGGCGGCTGCGCCGCGCCTATCTCGAACCCCAACCCGATGACGACGTGCCGCGTTTCGACTATGAGCGCCATCTGTCCGATTTGCTGGGTGACCCGCCGCAATGGCCGCAAAGCACCCGGCGGCTGAGCCAGCTCCGCCTCACGCTCGAATTTGAGCCGCAAGGTTTTCTCGACCGCACGCTTGGCCGGGACAGGCTGCACGTGGATATCGTCGACTATCCAGGCGAATGGCTGCTCGATTTGCCGCTGCTGAACCAGTCCTATTCGGCATGGTCGGCGCAAGAGCTTGAGATGAGCCGGGACGAAAACCGCAAGGGCCTTGCTGGCAGCTGGCACAAATTGCTGGCAGAACTCGACCCCTTGAACGAGGCCGATGAAGAGGATGCGAAACGGGCCTGGGCGGGCTTCACCGCCTATTTGCGCAAATGCCGCGCAAAAGGGGATGCAGCCGTCGTCCCGCCGGGACGTTTTCTCATGCCCGGCGAACTTGAAGGCTCACCAGCCCTCACCTTCTCTCCTCTGGATCTGCCCGGGAATGCAAGCGCACCGCGCGGCTCGCTCTGGGCCATGATGGAGCGCCGCTACGAAGCCTATAAAACGCATGTGGTGAAGCCTTTCTTCCGCGATCACTTTGCCCGCCTCGACCGGCAAATCGTGCTTGTTGACGCCCTTAGCGCCCTCAATGGAGGGCGTGACAGCTTGCGTGACCTTGAGCGTGCGCTGGCGGACATATTGAGGTGTTTCCGGCCCGGGGCAAACAGCTGGCTCTCCAGCGTGCTGTATCGCCGCATCGATCGCATTCTGTTCGCCGCAACCAAGGCTGATCATCTGCACCATACCAGCCACGACCGGCTGGAGATGCTCGTCAAGCATCTTGCGTATGAAGCCATCGAGCGCGCCGATTTTGCAGGCGCCGAAGTCGAAGTGGTGGCGCTGGCGGCCGTACGGGCCACCCGCGAGGGCGAGGCGCAGGCACATGGTGAGACCCTCCCCTGCATCTTCGGATATCCGCTGGTGGGCGAAAAAATCGGCGCCAAGACGTTCGACGGCAACGAGGAATACGGGGTTTTTCCCGGCGATCTGCCCGAAGACCCTGAATCATTGGTTGCATTCAGCCAAAAACAGGCAGCCGAACACCAGATCAAGGTGGTACGCTTTCGCCCGCCCGACCGGCCCCGTAATGACTCAGGCGCACATGACTCAAGCGCCCAAGTAACGTTGCCGCATATACGCCTGGATCGCGCCCTCAATTATTTGCTGGGAGACCGGCTGAAATGAGCAAGACTGCAAAATCGAAACGCGCTCCGCGCGCCTTCGCGCCAGATGATCCCAAAATTATTGTGCGAGAGGCCGACAGACCCGAAGCGGAACTGGAACAGCTGGCGCCCCCCGATCACAAGCCCCCTGCGCGCGCGCCCGGCAGCATCACCCGCGGCTTCAAATGGGGTGGCATTCTGTTAGGAGCATTGGGCGGTCTCGCCACCCTCAGCGTGAGCATATGGTTCTCCAGCCTGGTGAGCGAATTGTTCGTGCGTCAGGACTGGGTTGGGTGGCTCGCCCTGGGATTGCTCGGGGTGGCCGTCTTCGCGTCCCTCATGATTGCCCTGCGTGAAGCCTGGGCCCTGCTGCGTCTGCGGCGTCTTGGAGGTCTGCGGCAAGATGCCGAGAGTGCTGAACGCCATAATGACAAGGCTCTGGCACGGCGCGTCGCCGCCGACCTCAAGGACCTCTACCGCTCGCGTGCAGACCTCGCCTGGGGCCGCGCGCGGCTCGGTGAACATGAACGCGACATCATGAATGCCCGCGAAATGCTCACCCTTTCCGAACGGGAGCTGATTGCACCCATCGACACGCAAGCCCGGGCCATTGTCGCGGGTACGGCCCAGCGCGTCTCCGTTATCACCGCCGTCAGCCCGGTGGCGATCCTCGATATGGCCGTCGTCGCGGCGCAGAATCTGGGTATGCTCCGCCGTGTGGCTACCATGTACGGCGCCCGCCCCGGCATGTTCGGTCTGCTCAAGCTGGCGCGCATGGTCATGGCTCATATCGTTTTTACCGGCGGCATTGCGCTCGGCGATGATCTCATCCAGCAACTGATCGGTCACAAGCTCATAGCCAAATTGTCGGCACGGCTCGCAGAAGGTCTGTTCAACGGTGCATTGACGGCCCGTATCGGTCTTGCGGCCATCGACGTGTGCCGGCCCCTCCCCTTTATCGAAGTCAAACCGCCTCGCCTGCGCACAATAGTGGCGGAAATAGCCCGCCAGGCCGCTGTCAAACCCTGATCGGGAATTTTACTCTGCTTTAGTTCAGCGCCTGGCATCCATCGGCAACCGTGCGCCGGGAGCGGCCATCGCCCATGGTGACGGTAATGGTGATTTTCTTGGCGCAGGCCAGGGAACCGAACCGTGCCCGGAAACCGCCAATGGCCTTGTCCGAGGAACGAGATTTGGGCGTCGCGGAAGGGGCATCATATTCATAGGATACCGATTTGATGGTGCTGATAATTTCAGGTGGCGCATCGAGCCACACCTCGAAGCGGTAGAGAATGTTGCCTTGTGTGTCGACGCCGCCGAGAAATTCCCATGCTTGTGACTTCACCCACTCCCTGATTTCGGATTTCGATGGCAGTCCGGCCATTCGGCCCGGTTCAGCTTCAGACGTGGGCTCTGTCGGCAATCGCGCCACGTCCTGCGTCTGCTGCCGGGCAGGCGCCTGGATTTGCGGGCTCCATTGAGGAACCGGCGCGGGTATGCCCGCGTCCTCAATTGCCGGCTTTCGCAGGGGCGGTGCCGGTGGCTGTGGCTGGGGCGGGGGAGCCGGTTTGGGCGCGAGAACAACAACAGGTGGGGGTTGAGGTGGTGTGGATGGCGCAGGAACGGGCACGCGCTCCTGAAAGGTTTGCGCAGGAGCATTTGCCAGAGGGTCAACCGTGTCGCGCAGAGCCGGTACACGCCTTGTTATGGTGGTTACGCCACCGGGTTTGTTGTCGGGAGGCGCGGGCAGAAGCACGAGAAGCGCAACCAGCGCTATCATGCAAAGTGCCAGGACCTTGAGCACAACCGGAATCCCGCGCCAACGCGCCCTTCCAGCCTTCTTCCTAGTCGCCACGCATGACCCCTTTACCCGTGTCCTTACGGCCCGCCGCTGGCCACAATCGCGCCAATAACACCCCACTCCATGTCATGGCGTCAACATGCAGATATATTTCCTGCACTGTGTACTCATGAGTTGCCATGGGTGGCGGCTGCACTACCAGAATAGCCCCGGCTGGTTGAGAAATTCCACTTCTTCCGCGCTCGACTCCCGGCCCAGAATTTTGTTCCGGTGCGGGAAACGCCCGAAACGGTAGATGACCTGTTTGTGTTTGAGCGCAAAGTCGAGTTGCGCGGCATCACCAAGCACTGTGAACAGTTCAACCGATCGAGCCTGCATGGCGCTGTCTTCGCTATGCTGATACGGCATGTACAGAACCCCCCGCTCACATTGGTTGAGTTTCTCATCTTCCCCTGCCGCCACTGTCTGCCCGGCAATTTCAAGCGCCCTGGCATCAGTCGCAAAGGTGCGTGGATCGTCCCGGAACATATTTCGGGGAAACTGGTCTAGCACGATTATGGCTGCCAGACGCCCGCGCGGTGTTGCAAGCCATTCCCCGGGGACTTCATCCGCGAGACGTTCATAAAGGGAGGTAAAACACGATACGATTTTGGCATCCACCGTTTCGTCGCGCTTCCACCACTGTTCGGGCTTAAGCGCGTTAAACCAGAAATCGAGAACAGATCGCGCGACTTCAGGATGCGTATCAGGTGCTTCATCATCCATTCCCTGAGGCTCCCTTGCGATTCTCAATTTGGCCAAGACACTCCGGCAATTTCATGCTTTATGCGTGGGTCGGATTTCCAAGACGTCACTCAAGGCTTGACCGGGCGTCAACAAATCACAGACTAGGTCATGGACTCACTAACTGCATGCAATTCTGTTTGATCGGGAGGGTTCGAATGCTAAGAAAACACGCGCAAGGACAGGCTGTTCGCCTTTTCGAGCAGTGTTTGCCGGCAGGTGGGCCCTCCCGGTCAAACCCTCCGGACGCAGCGGATTTGGCCCCTGAGTGCGTTGGAAAGCCTTGAAAACCTGGAAGGTTACCTGCGCCTTCCCGCCTTCTCAGGAACCAACTCCGCGGCGCAGAATGGATGCAGTTAGTGAGTCCATGAACCTAGAGCCGGATGCAAGAGGCCGATGGAGTGCTCGATGGCGATAAGGCCGTCAGTTATTTTGATTATTGCGTGTGTGGGACTGGAGGCATGTAGTGGCCGTCTGGGCGCCAATTCAGACACCTGGACGCAAGCCGCGGCGCCGCCGCCTTCAACGCCAAGCCAGCGCGCCGTTCAAGTGGCGTGGACGGCGGCTAGCGCGCGATATTGCGCCTTCGGACTGAACCCGCAGAAACTCAAGGGCGATTATCTGGCATGGGAGCGCTCACAAGGTGCGTCCGAGGAAACGGCCCAGACCCTGGGCGCCACCTATGACAAGGCCTTCCTCACTTTCTATGCCAAGGTAAAGGATACGCCCGGCTATTGCAGCAAGGCGAAGATCGAGGAAATCCGCCCGCAGATTAACCGGCATCTGGCCGGGAACTATGAGCCAAGCCCGCGTGTGGTATCCGAGAATGACAATAGTGTTAACTGATACAAGAGATTATTTGCGCAGCAGCCCGCGCGCATAGCGGACACAGACATAAGCGGTCACGAGAGCGAAAGCGCCCGCACTCACCCATAACAGCATACTCCACAGCACAATCCAGCTCTCCAGCGTCATGGCGCGTCCTCCCGCATTCCGGCAGAGCGCCGTTCGCTCAGCGAGCCGACGATGAAACCAAACAGTGACAGGCCGATTGCGGCAAAGCCGATCATCGGGCTCGGCACGCCATCGAGCCCCAAAGCCGTCTTGATCGGCGCCAATGCGATAATAGCTGAAAACCCCAATATGAGCGCCCACAGCGCACCGCGCCGCGTTGCGCCCTTCCAGTAGAGTCCGCCCGCCAGAAGCACGATCCCGGAACAGAAATAGATGGAACCCGAAACTGCCAGATAGTCCCAGATATCTTCACGTCCCTCATAGATGAGGCCCCAATAGAGTTCATACAGCGCGATGACCACGATAAGTGTGCGCGTGCCCAACTTCTGCGCGGCTTCATTCTCGATGGTGCCGAATATCGGCCCCAGCACGTCGCGCGAGAGAATGGACGCCCAGCAGAACAGATAGCTGTCCTGCGTCGACATGAAAGAGGCGAACATCGCCAGCGCCAGAAATGCCAGCAGCCAGCCCGGCATGGCATGGCCCAGCATCAGAGGCGTCGCTGCCAGGTCCGCGTCGCTGCCATAGGCGGTGAGAAGTTCTCCCGGTCCAAGCGATGGCCCGGTGAAATAGCAGAAAGCCAGAACGCCAAGGAACGCCGGGATAACCATGCGCGCCAGGAAAATGACGCTGGCGATGAGATAGGCCCGCTGGACGGTCGCTTCATTCTCGATGCACAGCGCACGGGTGAGCGCTGTCGGCCATATGGCCGCTGAAACAACACCCGCAACCAGGATCATCCACAACACATAGCTCACACCGAAACTCTCATTCGCGAACGGATCAAAGCCGCCCAGCCCCTTATGTTCCTTCACCAGCGATACGGCCTGGTCCAGCGGCACCAGCGAAGTGAGGAACACCACCGCAAATAACAGGCCAGCGGAGAGCAGGACAAACTGGAAAATATCGGTGATGATGACCGAGCGCATACCACCGTAACAGGTGTAGAGAACCGCGCCCGCGATAAGCGTGACCATCATCGCGTTGACGTTGATGTCCGCGCCCTTCACTGACAGCATCGCCGCCAGGAACACCGAGGCCACCTTGAGGAACAGCCCCATATTGAGAATGCCGCCGAGCGCCATGACGAGCGCCCCGAAGATGCGGATATCGCGCCCGAAGCGCTGTTCGTAATATTCCGGCAAGGTCAGCACGCCAGTACGGCGGATCGGCTTGACGACAAAACCTATCGCCCCAACAAATGCGCAGCCGATGAGTGCGGCCAGGCCAATATGAAAAGCGGCGAAGCCTTCATTGAAGCCTTTCTGCGCATTGTAGGCGATGGTGATGAGGCCGATTTCCGTGGCGCCCAGCGTGGCGATGGCCGTGCCGAGCCCCAGATCTCTCCCCGACACGAAGAATTCGGTGAGCCCGCTCGCGGTGCGCGCCTTGCCCCGATGGGCCAGCAGGATCGCTATCACGTAAATGAGCGAAAAGATTGCCAGATATAGAAGCGTCAGGTCGGCCAACGGCATTCCTCCCCGGGACAAGTGTGGCGGCTCATCGCGTCAAAGGGAAGGTGAAACTCCTCTGGCATCCAGCTTCACTGGCTGGTGGATGCCGGCGCGGTTTCAGTATTTGCAGTTGTAGCAGCCTGCCCGGAGGCTTCCGCCGCGCGAGGCGTAACCGGTATGCCGGTATCCTGTGCCTTTGGTTCAGCAGCCGCCAGCTGACCTTCAATCGCCTCGGCCAGTCCCTGAAGCCGCGCCTCCGGCAGGTTGCCCGCCAGCAGCAGTGACAACTCGCCCTGCGTCCAGGTGGCAAGTCCAATCCCATCTTTCTCATCCAGCTTCAGGGCTTCGGGTTCGCCTGTGCGCGCGGCGGCGTATAACGCCACCGGAACACCCGAATCCGCCATATAGGCAATCTGGGTGAACGGTTTGCCATCACGCTGCAGCATCTGCGCGCGGTGGAATATCAGGTTTTGGCCGCTGAGATCGGGGATGGAGAACCCCACGCCGAGGGTTTTGGAAATCTGGAAACTCGCCAGATCCATATTGCCTTCACTCTCCAGGCCAAAGGAAAAGGTCTCAGGGCTCAAGAGCGCGTGCGTCCGCGCCACATCGTCAGCAAATGTGGGCGCCGGGGGCGGGGCTGGCAGTGCTTGTACGGCTGGTTTTGGCGTCGGCAGGGGCGGCGTCTCTGCGAGCGTCTCGAAAGGTTGAACGGAAATCTGGTCATACAGGATATAACCCGCCGCCGCGCCACCCAGCAGGCAGCCAAGGCCCACCCACGCAAACAGGGCTGATCTGCGTAGAATGTTTGCAAATGTTCTGCGGTCCGCCGCGGAGCGGGAGGATATCCCCGCCTCTGCCGTAGAAAGCGGGATCGCCTCTCCGGCAATCATGGCCTCGAATGCCGTTTCAAGGTGGGCATTGGCAGCTCGCAACGCTTCCACGCGCTCAGCCGCGACCTGATCCTCTTCCAAAACCCGCTCTATGGCTTTCGACTGATCTGCCGCCAATTGCCCATCGACATACGCCACCAGGAGTTCGTCGTTAAGTTCGGTCATCAGCCTGCCTGTCTGTTGATCTGTTTCAGTTGCTCCACCTTGGCGCCGTATAACCGCGTGCTGTCGATCCAGTCGGCCCGATCGATAAACGAAGCCAGGGCACGGCTCACGCGCACAATCACGGTCTGTAACGGAGTTTGGAGAATCCTGGCCGCCTCGTCATAGGAGAAGCCATCGCCATAGACGAGAAGCACGGCAGAGCGCTGTTGCGGGGGCATCCTGGCGAGAATATCGGCTGTCTCGCGGAAATGATTTTTGCCCTTAACCTTTACCGCCGGTTCGAATGCAACCGCATCGCACTGCCCTTGGGAAATGGGGGTCTCCTGGGCCCGCAAATCGCTGAGCCATTGACCATGCAATTCGCTGAAGGCCTGAAGGTCATACGCGGTTCCTTGCTGGAAGCTATCGCCCTTGTCGAGAATTTTCCTGCAAGCAGCGCGGAGAAGCGCTTCTGCGCTGTCATGGTCTCCTGCCAGAAGGATCGCGAAACGCCGCAAGCGCGGCAACAGTGTGATCAGTTTGGTTCGTGCGGATGCACTTGATCGTTCGCTCTGCGCCATGTTTAAACCGCCGCATTTGTGGGCCAGCGTGTACCCGGCCAGCCATGGAACCACTTCTCAGGCGATTCGCCCAAACGAATCAGTAAGATACCACATTTTGACGCTCGACGGAGGGCTGTTGCGCGATATAGCGTGTCGATGGAGCGGGTGACATTGAGTGTTGCGTGACCGGTACGGGGGAATAGGCTAAGAGCTTGCCCTGCGGTGTTTAGCGGTGTTGTGCCGGAGTTTGGGGTCATGGCGGACAAGACAAATGAAAATGGCGCGAAAAAGAGCGCGATTACACCCGTGAACAAGCCTGCGCCGGCGCCTGATTCGTCCAGAACACTCGGGGATCGCTTGAAAACGCTCCAGGGCGCAGGCCAGAGCATCCTTGTCACAACACGCCAGAAGCTACTCAGCACGCGTGAAAAAGTTCGCGCAAATGCAGCTCCGGCTCTCAAAAAAACAGCAGCGGGTCTGCACAACCAGGGCCAGCGCGGCGGCAAGGCCCTGGGATCCTTTTACACAAACCGCATCCAGCCCCCTTTAAAACGGATCCGAAGCTGGCTCACCAGGCGCCTGCATCCAGGATCGCTTGTCCGCGACTACCGCTCCATTCTGTTGTTTTTCCACAGGCTGGGCCCGGACCGCTCGATCGAGCGGCTGTGTTTCGTGCCCACAAGCAAACATTTTCCGCTGTCGATTCTGCGCGTGCCCCACCAGCTTCGCCGATCCGGACACGACTATCGCCCAACGCCGCGCCTGGTATTCAAATGGGCGATGGAGGCACTGCCCGAACCCATCGAACGCTATGAATTCATTGACTATGGCGCCGGGCGTGGACGGGTACTTCTGATGGCTACGCATTTTCCATTCGAGATAATTACCGGCGCGGAAATTGCCGAGGAACTTTACAATGATTGCCTGCTCAACATCGCCCAGTATCCGCGATCCATCATGAAGTGCCGCAATGTCGGATGCGATCATCTGAGCGCCTTGCGCCTGCCCGTGCCCGAACAGGAGACGGTGTTCTATCTCAACAACCCCTTCAACAGCGCAATGCTGGAACGGGTTATTGCCCAAATTGCGCGGTCCTACCGGCAGAACCCGCGCCGGTTCTACGTGATGTGCGTGGATATCGCCGAGCGCGAACTGTTCATGGATACGGGCATATTTGAAGAGGTGACTATCCCGTGGCGGCAAAAGCTCAAAATCGGCGTCTTCAGCCCCTATTCAATCGCCCTTTACCGCACGATTCACTAGACCGCACGGCACTAGCTGCGCATCACAAGAACCGAACAATGCGCGTGCCGCACGACCTTGCCTGCCGTGCTGCCAAGCAGATAATTGGAAATATCCGGCTGGTGAGAGGCAATCACGATGAGTTCAACGCCGCCCTTTTCCGCAGCATCGATGATCTTGTCGTAAATCTGGCCATGAGCTGTCTGAACCTCATAGGAACCGGAGACAAGCCCGTGTTTGGACGCGACCTCGTTAAGAACCTCGGAAGAGCTTTGTTCCATGATCTCGATGTGATCGGCCGGAAGCAGATTTGCCACCATGTTGGGGATATCGCCAATCACGTTCAACAAAATCAGCTTTGCGCCCGTTTTGCCGGCCAACTCAGCGGCGACCTTGAGGCTGGCTTGCCCTGAATCGGACTGTGAAACGTCGATAGGTACCAGAATCTTCTTGAACATTTTGGGCTCTCTCCCGCCGGTGAATCACTGTGTTTCAGCCACAGTAAAGCGCGAGAGTGAGCACTAAGCAAGCACCAGATCATAAGTATAGCGAGGCATATCGCCCCCGGGACGATGCCGGGCGGTTGCCGCATCGCGCGCCAGATCGCCGGACAGGCTGGAGAAGATAAAATCTTGTGTATTCAAGGGTTCGCCCGGGAAATACATCTGCGTCACAAGCTCGCCGAGTCTCTTGCCGGTAACCCGGAAATGGATGTGCGGCGTGCGGCGGGCAAAACCCGTGTCATAGGGAGCCGGACGCACCGTGCGAAACCGGTAAGCCCCGTCAGCCCCGGCTCTGACCACGCCATAGCCCTGAAAATTGCGATCCCGCGAGGTGCGCAGGCTCCGGTCCCGGGGATCAAAATAGCGGCCATTGGCATCCGCCTGCCAGATTTCCACCACCGCCCCCGGCAAGGCATGGCCCTTCACTGACAGGATACGGCCCGAGACTTCGATAACCTCGCCGGACGCGCGCGCGCCGGCGCCTTCGACTTGCGTCAGATCGGCGTCGGTGTCGCCCGGTTTGGTGTGGGGGTAGAAGGGCCCTGCTGTTTGATCGGGCGTTGGCGTCATTCCTGCCGGCGCCGCTTTTGCCACAACAAGCCCGGCGGCACAGGCAATAAGCCCGCGCCGGGTGAGCAGCACATCCCTGGCCCAATGACGCATGGATTAGAGCTACGCCGCAATTGCGCGGATTTAAAGCGCCAAGCGCTCACAATGGAGTGAGGCGAGCTGCGATACAGCCCCCCCTGAGGGTGTCTTATCTCACGCCCAGCTTTTTTTGCAGGCTGGAGGACGAGGTGGTGTGCTGGAACACCAGTTTGGTGTCCGGGTAGACATAGCGATGGGCCTGGCGCGCCATGAGCGCCGCCTCGTGGAATCCCGACAGAATGAGCTTCAGCTTTCCCGGATAGGTCGTGATGTCGCCGATGGCGAAAATGCCTTTGGTGCTGGACTCGAATTTTTCCGTTTCCACGGGGATGTGGTTCCGTTCCAGGTTAAGCCCCCAGTCGGCTACGGGGCCCAGCTTCATGGTGAGCCCGAAAAAGGGAAGCAGCGTATCGCATTCAAGGCGCGTCATCTCACCATCCTTGGGGCGGATGCTCGCCGCTTCAAGGCGATCCCCTTCACCATGCAACTCCATGACCTGACCGATGACGAAGTCCAGCTCTCCTGCATCGGCAAGTGCGCGCATCTTGTTGACAGAGTCCGGCGCGGCGCGGAATTCCTCACGCCGATGAACAAGCGTAATCCGCTTTGCCACGGGGTGAAGATTAAGCGCCCAGTCGAGCGCGGAATCGCCGCCACCAGCGATCAGGATGTTCTTGTCCTTGAAATCCTCGATACGGCGCACGGAATAAAACACAGATGTGCCCTCAAACTCTTCAATGCCGCTTAACGGCGGGCGTTTGGGCGTGAAGGAGCCGCCGCCGGCGGCAATGATCACAATTCTGGTTTCAAACCTGGTCCCGATGTCCGTCGTGAGATGAAACCCGCCATCACTCTGGGGTTTGAGTTCATCCACACGTTGCTGGAGATGGAACACAGGATCAAAGGGCTTGATTTGCTCCATAAGCCCTTCGGTCAGGCCCTGGCCTGTGATAATCGGGAAGGCTGGTATGTCGTAGATCGGCTTTTCCGGATAAAGCTCGGCGCACTGACCGCCGGGCTTGTCGAGAATGTCGATCAGATGTGTCTTGATATCAAGCAGGCCAAGCTCGAACACGGCGAACAGACCCACAGGTCCTGCCCCGATTATCACTGCATCTGTCTTAATTACGTCGCCGGTCATCACGTATCCGGTTCATTTCTTCAGAACTGCTTCTCCGGCACATTCACGACCAGACCATCGAGCTCATCGGTTACTTTAATCTGGCAGCTCAAGCGGCTGGACTCACGCACATCGAAAGCGAAGTCGAGCATGTCCGCTTCCATTTCCTCGGGCTGGCCCGTCGCCTTGCGCCAACCCTCTCCCACATAGACATGGCAGGTGGCGCAAGCGCAAGCGCCGCCGCATTCCGCTTCAATTCCAGGCACCGTATTCTTGACCGCGGCCTCCATGACGGTCATGCCAACCTCGGCTTCGACCTCATGTTTCGTGCCGTCATGCTCAATATAGGTGATCTTGGCCATAGCCTTCTGGGCGCCTGCTGTTGGTTGCTGCTGTGCTGAAAGAGTGTGGACCTGGATGTGGGCGGGCAAGCACGCGCGATATCAACCGTGTCCCGCTTTACCAGCGAAACGAGCCTCATATAGGGCAAATAACACGAATTTGCCAGAGCATTCGGCTCTGAAATCAGGCTTCATCCATGGTGTTGGCGAAGCCGGCCTCGGTAAGCAGGGATTCAATATACCCGTTGGCATCACCGATCAGACGTTCCAGCTCCTTGATCACTTCAAGACTACCGGACTTGCGCTTCTCGCCACGCAACGCCTCGGCGGCTTCCGCGCTCCTGGCGACCTGCCACGCGCCAATTCCGCGTGCCGACCCCTTGATGGTGTGCGCGGCGTCCGCCCAATCCTTATCCAAATCCGCCTCTTTCAGACGCTGAAGATAGATTTCAGACTGGGTATGAAACAGCCCCAGAACCTCGCGTTCGAGCGACCGGTTCCCCAGCGTATAGCGCGCTAGGTGCACCAGATCGACTGGACGATCAAAATTCTGGCCGCAAGTCTGCCCCTGCCCCTCACAATCCGCAGTTTCGAATGCCAATGCCATGATTACAAAATCCCCTTTTTGAGCCTTTGCGCCGGGGGGCCTCAACACCTAAGGCATGAGGCTGGAATTTGCAGGAAACGCCCCGTTTTCTGCGATATTCCACCGACAGCAATTCAAGGATAGGGGCAGGCACATAAGAAGCGGTTAAGCGCGCTGCCTGGCACTGCCATGATCAGAAACGAGAACACAGGGTTATCACCGGTATCCAGCTTGTTGAGGATGGCATTTTTATTAATTATATCAGAATATTATAATGTTTTCCTTCACCCCATCTCTGGTAAGGATGTTTTAAAAACGTCCTTTCTTTGACCTCAAATCCGTACTAGGTATGGTGAATAAATTCCAAATATGAATGCGCTCAGGTTTCTTCTGCGGGAGCACTGAGGATCCGTATTTGGGGGAGCGCGTATGAGTAACATCTGCGCAAGATGCGGTAAAAACAGGTCTGCCGGTACAAGGCGCGGGGCACCGAATAGCGCGCACATGACGGTATTAGACCGGGGATTGTATGGCTATGGCGCAGGAACAATCAAAAAAACCGGCTGACAGTAAAAAGTCCGAGGACTCGAGCGAGCAGACGAGCGCCGCTTCGGACTCCAGCAAGGACACGGACAAAACGGAAAAACGCGCTGAGAAGCTTACGGAAAAGCTTGCCAGCTCTCTTCCATCCACGAAATCTTCCCAAACGCTTCCCGGCAGTTCATCGCCTGGCCGCAAATCGACCGGCAGCACATCAGCCGCACCCAAAGAGGAAAAAACATCTGGCCGGCGTACGGCCGCGCCTGCCCGCGATACAATCGCGGCGAATGACGATCTCCCCTCTATTGGCGGGCTGATTTACGCTCTCCAGCAACGCCCCTCGCGCACGGTTTTCTATGTTGCATTCGGCGCATCGATAGTCTGGGCTTTCCTGTGCCTGGGTGCGGCCCTGTTCCTTTTCAATGATCGGCTGTCCACCCTGTCGAGCAGCGCCGACATTCTCCGCGATCCGGTCGCTTTGACCCTTGGCGCCACACTGTTCGTCCCAATGGCCCTGTTCTGGTTCCTTGCGCTGCTGATCTGGCGTGCACAGGAATTGCGCCTTATGGCCTCGGCTATGACCGAGGTGGCCGTACGTCTGGCCGAACCCGACAAGATGGCCGCGCAGTCTGTTGCCTCACTGGGACAGACCATCCGGCGTCAGGTAGCGGCCATGAACGACGCGATTTCGCGCGCACTCGGCCGTGCCGGAGAGCTGGAAGCTCTTGTCCATAACGAAGTGGCCGCGCTTGAGCGTTCCTACTCCGAGAACGAGCTGCGTATTCGCGGTCTGATTGAAGAACTGGCGAGCGAGCGCGACGCGCTGGCGAACAACTCCGAGCGCGTCAGCCAAACCCTGCGCGGTGTCGGCGCTCAGGTATCCAAGGACGTCTCGGATGCTGGCGACCAGGCAACCAAGTCTCTCGCCAGCGCCACATCCACAATTGCGAATACACTGAGCGCCAGAGGCGGCATGATCACCGAAGCCGTCAACGCCGCCGCCACCGCTGTCGACAATAAGCTGGCAGAGCGCGGCGCGCAGATCACACAGCAGCTTGCCGATCAAGGTGATGAAATCACCGCCGCCGGCACCGCTGTCGGCAATAAGCTGGCAGAGCGCGGCGCGCAGATCACACAGCAGCTTGCCGAACAGGGTGATGCAGTCACCGCCGCCGGCACCGCTGTCGGCAATAAGCTGGTAGAGCGCGGCGCGCAGATCACACAGCAGCTTGCCGAACAGGGTGATGCAGTCACCAAGAAACTGGACGCAGCTGGAAGCGATGTCTCCACTTCACTGCAGGAAGCAACGAACAAGGTGACGAATGTCATCGACGTGAAGTC
>CAXMMX010000177.1:0-12342 GCA_964194535.1 uncultured Alphaproteobacteria bacterium
TTGCTCGCGCAGAAGAACATGCGCGAGGACGCCCCTATCATGGTGCGCATTTTTAAAGAAGAAAATGAGCTGGAAGTCTGGAAGGCCAAGGACGATGGCCGTTTCCACCACTTCAAGACCTATCCCATCTGCAACTGGTCGGGCAAGCTTGGGCCCAAATTCAAGCAGGGCGACAAGCAGGCGCCGGAAGGCTTCTACAAGGTCTCCGCCAAGCTGATGAACCCGAACAGCAAATATCACCTGTCGTTCAATATCGGCTTTCCCAACGCGTTTGACAAAGCTCACAAGCGCACCGGTGATTTTATCATGGTGCATGGCGATTGCCGCTCGGCAGGCTGTTACGCGATGACCGATGCGCTGATCGAGGAAATCTACGCTCTGGCGCGCGAAGCCTTCACCGGCGGACAGGAAGCGTTCGACCTTCACGCCTTTCCTTTCCGCATGACCCTGGAGAATATGCGGAGGTTCCAGCGTCACCAGGCCTACGCTTTCTGGCGGAATAACCTGTATCAGGGTTACAAGGATTTTGAGGTTTCGCAGCTGCCACCAAAGGTCGATGTCTGCGAGCGGCGTTATCTGGTCAATGTGAACTTCCTGAATGGCGGGCCGACCGATCCGGCCGCGGCCTGTCCCAAATATGAGCGTCTGCCCGTCGAGGCCATTCCCAAAGCACCGATGTACCAGGAAGCCAGGTCAAACGCGCCTATACAAAGCAAAATTAAGCGCCAGGCATCGGCGCCTGCCTCAACTGCCGCGTCCCAGGCCACAATCGGGGGGGGATCAACCTTCGGTTTTGCTCCGGCCAAGCCGTCCGTCGCCGGCTTCGCCTTCCGGACAAATTCCAGGCTCAGCCGCTAGCGGCAATTCCAACTATCAGGAGTTTTTTAAGTTGCCAGCCGCCGGCATTGCTTTTTTGAAAAATTCGACAAAAATCATTCGGCCCGTCAATCGGGTCTAGAACGGCCAGACGATCAGCAGCATCGGCACCGAGACGGCGATCACCAGGATTTCCAGCGGCAGGCCCATGCGCCAGTAATCTCCGAACTGGTAGCCGCCTGGTCCCATGATGAGGGTGTTGTTCTTGTGGCCGATGGGGGTGAGGAACGCACATGACGCGGCAACCGCCACGGCCATCAGGAACGGGTCCGGGCTGACGCTAAGCCGCTCCGCGATGGTAACTGCCACCGGCGCTGCAATCAGCGCCGTGGCCGTATTGTTGAGCACATCGGACAGGGTCATGGTGACGACCATCAGGACGGTGAGCACCACCCAGGGCGCCGCGCCGCTGGTGAGGGTTACGATGCTATCGGCGATCAGCGCCGTGCCGCCGGTTTCCTGCAGTGCGTTACCGATCGGGATGAGAGAGCCCAGCAGCACGATGATGGGCCATTCGATGGAGGTATAAAGTTCGCGAACGGGCACGATATTGAGTAGCGTCATGGCCACGCAAGCGCCGGCCAGCGCGATGGGCAGATAGACCAGATTGAAGCTTGCCAGAATGATGGCCAGCGCGAAGATGCCGACCGCGAGCCATGCGGTTTTGCGTTTGATCACCTGCAGGCCGCGTTCTGCCAGCGGCAGGGCGCCGAGCCAGTCGATTATCTCCAGCAGCCGGTCGTTTGCGCCATAGAGCAGCAGAATGTCGCCAGCATGAATTTCCAGATGCCTGACCCGATCATGAAATTTCTTCCCCCCGCGCGAGACGCCAAGCAGCGTGACGCCGTGGCGGTAGAGCAGGCTGACATCCAGGGCGGAGCGCCCTGCGATACGTGAATTCTCCTGAACCACCACCTCGATGAGACCAGTATCCGCGGTGCCGATCAGGCCGCCATGTTTTTCCTCGCCCACATATTCCAGCCCCAGGGCTCCCATCAGTTCCTCAATCTCCTGCGGGGCGGCCTCGACGACAAGAATATCGCCTTTGCGCACGATTTCGCGCCGAGCCTGGCCGGGAAGCCGATTGCCCCTGCGCACCAGTCCGAGAATGGCCGCGCCGGCCTCCTCGGCAATGTCATCCAGCTCTCGTACCCGCTTGCCGATGGTCTGCGAGCCCTCCTTGACGCGCACCTCGGCGATATAGTCGCCCATGTCGAACAGCTCAGCGCCGGTATTTTGCTCGCCGCGCGCCGTAGGGATAAGCCGCCAGCCAACAAGCGCCACGAACAACACGCCCGCCAGTGCGGCGACGATGCCGACGGGTGCGAAATCGAACATCTGGAACGGCGCGCCAAGCTCCTGCTCGCGGAAGCTGGCTATGATGATATTGGGCGGTGTGCCAATCAGCGTCACCAGTCCGCCAAGGATTGTGGCGAAGGAGAGCGGCATCAGGGTAAGGGCAGGCGAGCGGTTCGCCTTTGCGGCGGCCTGAACGTCGACGGGCATCAACAATGCCAGCGCCCCCACATTATTCATGAAGGCAGAGAGCACCGCGCCGACGCCGGACATGATGCCGATATGGGCCCAGAGCGGGCGTGCCGATTCTATGGCGTGGCGCGCGACCACTTCGATGGCGCCCGAGTTCACCAGCCCCCGGCTCACCACCAGCACCAGTGCGATAATGATAACCGCCGGGTGGCCGAAGCCTGCAAAGGCGGCCCTTTGTTCGACGACGCCAAGCACCACCGCGACGACCAGCGCGCCGAATGCGACCACGTCATAGCGGATGCGGCCCCACAGAAGCAGCGCAAATACCATGCCCAGCAGGGCGAACAGCATGATTTGGTCAGTTGTCATGGCTCTCTCCCGGCGCGCCAATGCTGCATATCGCATAGCGCTTTTCACACTTGCACGCGAGATTCACCAAACCCGGCGACGTGCACTTATTCTGGGAGGTTAAACCTGCTCTAGCTAAACCGGCCGTGGCAATGCTTGAATTTCTTGCCTGATCCGCATGGGCAGGGCGCGTTGCGCGGCACCTTGCCCCAGGAGGCAGGCGCACCCTGAGTTGCGCCCTGGCCGCTGTTCCCCAGGTGGGCGAAATCGTCTTCGCCGGTCAACGGGGAAATATGGTGGGCTTCCATTTGCGGCAGCTCCGCCATTTCCAGCATCTGTGCCGGTTCCTGGGGCGCGGGTTGCACATGCGCCAGCTGGCCGGTCACTACCCTGCGCAACTCAACCAGAAGCGCTTCAAACAGCGTGAAGCCTTCGGTCTTGTATTCGTTGAGCGGGTCGCGCTGACCGTAACCGCGCAGGCCGATGACCTGGCGCAGATGTTCCAGCACCACGATATGCTCACGCCACAAATGATCGAGCGTCTGCAGCAGGACCGCTTTTTCGATCTGCCGCATGGTGCTGGGGCCGAACTGGGCCGCTGTCTTCGCGGCGTTTTCGTCTACTTGCTTGATCAGGCGCTCGTGGATTTCCACGTCGGCGATACCTTCTTCGGCCGCCCACTTCTCAACCGGCACTTTGAGATCGAATGTCTCTTCAATCGCCTCGGCAAGGCCTTTCACGTCCCACTGCTCGGCATAGGCTTTTTCTGGGATGTGTTCGGCAATCATCCCGTCCACGACCTCGTGGCGCATGTCGGCGATGGTTTCTGAAACATCCGCATCGCTCATGAGATCAAGGCGCTGCTCGAAGATGACCAAGCGCTGGTCATTCATCACGTCATCGAATTTCAAAATATGCTTGCGGGCGTCGAAGTTGCGCGCCTCGACCTTCTGTTGGGCTTTCTCCAGCGCCTTGTTAATCCACGGGTGGATGATGGCCTCGTCTTCCTGAAGGCCAAGTTTCTGCAGCATGCCGTCCATGCGGTCGGAGCCGAAAATTCGCATCAGATCGTCGTCGAGCGAGAGAAAGAATTTGGAATGGCCCGGGTCGCCCTGGCGTCCGGAACGGCCGCGCAGCTGGTTGTCGATGCGCCGGCTTTCGTGCCGCTCCGTGCCGATGACGTAGAGACCGCCAGCCTCAAGACCTATGAGCTTGTTCTTCTCCACATTGGTTTCGATCTTTTTGCGCTGCGTGTCGATCTGCTTCTGGGTCGGTGTCTTGCTCTTGCCCTCCTGCGCGGCAATCCAGTTGGCGATGAGCATGTCGGGATTGCCTCCAAGCTGGATGTCGGTACCGCGCCCGGCCATGTTGGTGGCGATGGTCACCGCGCCCGACACGCCGGCCTGGGCGATGATGTTGGCCTCCTGCTCGTGATAGCGGGCATTGAGAACCTGGATACCCTTGACCTTTTCCTTGCGCAGCAGTGAAGCCAGCGTCTCTGACTTTTCAATCGACGTGGTGCCGACGAGCACGGGCTGGCCGCGCTTCTTGCAGTCCTTGACAAGCTCGATAATCGCTTTGTATTTCTCGGGTGCCGACCGGTAGACCTCGTCGTCGTCATCGATGCGGATCATGTCCTGGTTGGTCGGTATCTCCAGCACATCCAGTGAATAGATATCCATGAACTCGTCAGCTTCGGTTGCCGCCGTTCCGGTCATGCCCGCGAGTTTTTCATAGAGCCGGAAATAGTTCTGGAAGGTGACCGAAGCCATGGTCTGGTTCTCGGGCTGGATGGAGACATGCTCCTTGGCTTCCAATGCCTGGTGCAGGCCTTCGGAATAGCGCCGTCCCTCCATCATGCGCCCGGTGAACTCGTCGATGATGACGACCTGGTCACTCTTGACAATATAGTCCTTGTCACGCTGGAATAGCTTGTGAGCCCTCAGCGCCTGGTTGATATGGTGGACGGCCGTGACGTTTTCGATGTCGTAGAGCGACTCGCCCTTGAGCAATCCTTCCTTGATCAGGATTTGCTCCACATGTTCATTGCCGTCCTCGGTCAGCGTGACCGTTTTCATCTTCTCATCGACCTCATAATCGCTCTCGGCAAGTTCCGGGATGAGGGCGTCGATGGTATTGTATAAATCGGAGCGATCTTCGATAGCGCCCGAGATGATGAGCGGGGTGCGCGCTTCGTCAACCAGGATTGAGTCCACCTCGTCGACGATGGCGAAGACGTTACCGCGCTGGACCATCTCTTCAGTGGTATATTTCATGTTGTCGCGCAGATAGTCGAAGCCGAACTCGTTGTTTGTTCCATAGGTCACGTCGCAGGAATATTGCGCCTTGCGGTCGGCATCGTCGATGTCGTGCAGGATACAGCCGACGGAGAGGCCGAGAAATTCGTAGATAGCGCCCATCCAGCCGGCATCCCGGCTCGCGAGGTAATCATTCACCGTGACCACATGCACGCCCTTGCCCATGAGCGCATTGAGATATACGGGCAGGGTTGCGACGAGGGTTTTGCCCTCGCCGGTCTTCATCTCGGCGATCTTGCCTTCGTGCAGCACCATGCCACCGACCAGCTGAACATCGAAATGACGCTGGCCAAGGGTGCGCTTGGCGGCTTCGCGCACGGTCGCGAAGGCGGGCACAAGGAGATCGTCGAGCTCCGTGCCATTTGCCACTTGTTTACGAAAGTCGTCCGTGCGGGCAAGCAGCTCCTTGTCGGACAGCTTTTCAAGCTCTCCTTCAAGAGCGTTAATAGCGGCGACGTTGGTGTCATAGTCCTTGAGCTTGCGCTCATTAGACGAGCCGAAAACCTTGGTGGCAATTGCGCCAAACGAAACCATTGGTGGTCCTCTCGGTCCTTGATCTGCACGGCTCTCATTAAAGAACCTGCATATTAAATCCGAACGAGGCTGCCCGGCTAGACTTGCTGTGCGCTACCTCGATCAGGAGAAATCAGTGATGCGACCCTGCGTCCGGTGTTATGAATCGGGCTGGCTCGCCTGACAGATAAGTAGGCCCCGCGCCCTTGTCAACGCGATGGTGAAGTGAGCTTAACGTCAATGCAATTTGATGTGATCGCACCCAAACGCCACTTGGCAACGGCTTGTGGCAAATTGTATGAAGGCGTAACTCATAATTCAAGCGACTGGAGAGAGCCAATGCATGGGGCATTTGGAGCATCTTTCTTGCGCAAAAACAGCCAAAGAGGATGGATCTTGTGACTCTCTTCAAGACAATGATATCGGCTGCTGGCATCGCCATGTTTATGTCCGGCGCCGCACTGGCCGGCTCCAAGGTGGTGGCAACGATCAATGGCGCGGAAATTACCGAGCAGGATCTCGATTTCGCCCGCTCCGAAATCGGTGAACAGATTGCCAATATACCTGCGGAGAATCGCCGCCGCGATCTGTTGCTCTATCTCATTGAGAACCAGCTTCTGGCTGAAGCTTCGGAAAAGGAGAAGCTCGATCAGGGGCCGGGCTCCGAGGATCTGATGAAATATTACCGCCGCCGCGCGCTGCACGATGCCTATTACCAGCAGAAGATTCGCAATGCGATAACCGACGAGGCCGCCAAAAAGGTCTATGACAAGGAGGTCGTCAAGATTAAGCCTCAAGAAGAGATGAGGGCGCGGCATATCCTGGTCAAGAGCGAAGAAGATGCCCTTGACATTATTGAGCGGCTTTTGCGCGGTTCGGACTTTGCCGAACTGGCGCAAGAAAAATCGACCGGGCCGAGCGGCGCGCAGGGCGGCGATCTGGGATATTTCCCGAAAGGACAGATGGTTCCCGAGTTCGATAAAGCCCTTGCCAAGATGAAGAAGGGTGAGATTTCGGAACCGGTCAAGACCAATTTCGGCTGGCATGTCATCAAGCTGGAGGACAAGCGTCAGAGCAAGGCGCCTGCTTTCGAAGAGGTGAAGGACAGGCTGAAGTCGGGCATGATTCGTGAGAAGGCGACGCAGGTCCTGCTCGGGCTGCGGCAGTCGGCGAAGATTGACATCCTCGACGCGGACGTGAAAAAGGCTATCGAAGAGGTCCGCCAGCGGGGCAGTTTCGCTCAGTAGGATCCACATTTTCCGGTTTTGAGCAGACCACCGCCGGGTGCGGGCAATTTAGCCGGACACGTTCGCGAACCTCGCTGGAGATTGGATTATCATGTCGCCCTCGCCTTTCGCACCCCGGACGCCTGCAGAACTGCCATCCATCGAGGGCGTGCGTCTTGCCGCTTGCGAGGCCGGCATCCGCTATCAGGGCCGTAAGGATTTGATGCTGGCGCTGCTCGCTCCCGAAACGGTGGTGGGCGGCGTGTTCACCCTTTCCAGGACGGCCTCGGCCCCGGTTGAATGGTGCCGCGCCCAGCTGGCGCACGGACAGGCCCGGGCGCTGGTGGTGAATTCCGGCAACGCCAATGCCTTTACCGGCATGAAGGGTGTTGAGGCGGTTCAGGCCACCGCGGAAGCGGCGGCTGAAGCGGCGGGATGTGACCCGAGCGAAGTTTTCCTCGCTTCCACCGGTGTTATCGGCGAGGCGCTGGACTCGGCCAGGTTCACCGGCGAGCTGGCAGGGCTCGCGCAGGCGGCGGAAGATACGGCATGGGAAGATGCAGCCCGGGCCATCATGTCCACGGACACATATCCCAAGCTCGTGACCCGCACGGTGCAGATTGACGGGCAGGACGTCACGGTGAACGGCATCGCCAAGGGCGCGGGCATGATCGCGCCCGACATGGCGACCATGCTGTCATTCATCTTTACCGATGCGCCCCTGACACAAGCCGCCGCCCAAGCCATCTGCGAGACCGGCGTAGCGGACACATTCAACGCCATCACCATCGACGGCGACACCTCGACCAGCGACACCGTGCTTGTGTTCGCTACCGGCGCGGCGTCGGTGCGCGGTGTGAGTGAAATTTCAGACGCTTCGGACGCGCGTGGCGCAATCCTGGCAGAGGCGGTGGAGCAGGTGATGCGTGATCTTGCCCATCAGGTGATCAAGGACGGCGAGGGGCTGAGCAAATTCATCGCCATCACCGTGGAAGGGGCCCAGAGCAATGAGGCCGCGCGGGCTATCGGGTTTTCGATCGCCAACTCGCCGCTGGTGAAAACCGCTTTCGCTGGCGAAGACCCCAATTGGGGCCGCATCGTCATGGCGGTGGGAAAATCCGGCGAGGCTGCAGACCGGGACAAGCTCGCAATCTGGTTCGGGGATATACGCGTGGCGGTCGATGGAGAAGTCGATCCGGCCTATATTGAGGATCATGCGTCAGCTTATATGAAGGGCGCGGAACTCGAGGTCCGCGTCAATGTAGGAATTGGCAGTGGATCGGGAACCGTTTGGACGTGCGACCTGACCTCTGAATATATCTCCATCAATGCCAATTATCGCAGTTAGAGCCTCTCACTCACCAGGTGTGGTGCTTTGCCCTCATGGTTTTTAAACCTTGTGGATGATTTGATCGATTTTGCTACCTATCGCTTAACCCTGTTTAGCTAGGCTGGAAGCTCAATAGTGCCAAACCGGATCACACTCGTTGTTGCCTGTGCCCTTGTTGACGCGGACAACCGCGTCCTCATCGCAAAACGGCCCGAGGGGCGTCACATGTCCGGACTTTGGGAGTTTCCGGGCGGCAAAATTGAGCCGGGCGAGCGTCCGGAAGACGCGTTGATCCGCGAGTTGGCGGAGGAACTTGGAATTGATGTTACTGAAAGTTGTCTGGCCCCTATGACCTTTGCAAGCCACGCCTATGACGACTTTCATCTGCTGATGCCGCTCTATGTGTGCAGGCAGTGGGACGGGGAAGTAGAAGCGAGGGAGGGACAGGAGTTGGTCTGGGTGCGGCCCAACCGGTTGAGTGGATACGAAATGCCACCCGCCGATGAGCCGGTTAAGGCAATGCTAAGAGACCTGCTTTAAAGAACAGGCAGAGTCGCGAACAGGAGTTCGTTTTAATGACTGAAAAACACAAAAGCAGGTTGGCCTTTTTTGCAAATGATTGTTCGGGCGCGACCGCAATAGAATATGCATTGATCGCCGCTGGCATCTCCATTGCGATTGTCGCCACCGTCAACAACGTTGGTTCGCAAGTTGCGGTCCTGTTCACGACAGTTGCCGGCCTGTTCTAGGCCAGTTCATCTTTTCCTGTTTCATTTTTCCAGCTTATCAAGCGGACGGGCCTTTTCCCCGGCAGGGAGCTCCTGTGTATCGAGGACGTCTGCAAGCCGTTTGCGCGCGCTTCCTGGTTGCAAAGGCTTGGGCTGTGACGCGTCGGGCGCCCAGCCTGTGAGGTGGATAATCTCGAAGGTTGCCGCGACACGCCCGCCATTGGCAGGGAATCGCTGCGTGTAAATTTCACATGCCCGCATCAGAACGCTCCGCTTTAGCGGCCTTCTCCGCCGCGCATGAAGCGCATTGCTGGCGCCCATGCTCCTGATTTCGCGCATCAGGTGCAGGGGAGTGGCGTAAGTAACCTCGACCACATCCGCGTCGGTGACTGGCAGGGCAAATCCGGCGCGTTGCAATAATGCGCCATAGTCCCGCACATCGGCAAACGGCGCCACGCGGGGGCTCACTCCGCCATCGATTTCCTCTTCGGCCACCGCCAGCGCCTCGCGCAATTCATGCAGTGTACGCCCGCCGAGCACGGCTCCGAGGAACAGTCCGTCTGCTTTCAGCGCGCGGCGGATTTGGATGAGCGAGCCAGGGATATCGTTCAGCAGATGCAACGAAAGCGCTGAAACAACAAGGTCGAGAGAACTCGATTTGAAGGGCAAGGCTTCTTCATCGCAAACCAGCCGCGGCCCATCGCATTGCCTGACAAGAGCCAGGCAGGCATCGGCGGTGACCACATGGGCGATGCGCGTGTCGTGGCGCAGCACTTCGCTCAGCACCCCGTGATGGGAACCCAGGTTGAGTGCGTTCGGGAACTCCCGCAGCACCGCGCCGAGGCGCATCTCGATGTCCTCGCTTGCGCGCCTGAGCAAGAAATCATGCTCTGCGATGCTTGCCGCGAAGCGCCACCTGCGGTGAGCCAGAAGCTCTCTGTCGAAAATCAGATCCGGGTTGTTCGCCATGCTCTGTCAGGCCTTACCATCTATCTCTGCGGGCGCTATCATATCATCAAACTATGGGCGGCTAGCCTGATGTGATGGCGGGTTGATGCAAACAATGAGCGAGCAGGCGAGTTATACATCGAGAGCAGGGACGGCCAAGGGCCTGTTGCAGTCACTGGGCGCGTTCTGCGGCAAAGTTGCGGGCAAACTTGCCGATTTTGTCCTGCCGCCCCTGTGCCTTGTTTGCCGCTCGTCGGTGCTGGGCCATGGCGGCTTGTGCGCTGATTGCTGGCCGGGGATTGACTTTATCGAACCACCACGCTGCGATGTGCTGGGCATTCCGCTGCCGTTCCCGTCCGGAGAAACCGTGGTCTCGGCGGCGGCCCTCGCCACCCCCCCTGAATATGAACGCGCCGGGGCGGTCGCACGCTACGGCGGAGTGATGCGCAATCTTGTTCACGGGCTCAAATATGGTGATCGCCACGAGGGGGTGGAGCTGTTCTGCCGCTGGTTGAGCCATGCCGGCGCCGACGTGCTGGAGGATGCGGATATGCTCGTACCCGTTCCGCTGGCACGGACCAGGCTATGGAGCCGGCGCTTCAATCAGTCCGCGCTACTGGCGCGCACGCTCGCTCATGCCAGAAATATCCCTGACAATCCGTTTGCCGTGAAACGTACCCGCAGGACTGCGAGCCAAGTGGGCTTGAGCATCGAGCAGCGCAAGGCGAACGTGGCTGGCGCGTTTCGCGTGCCGGAGCAGTACAGGGCAGGCATCGCAGAGCGCAACATCCTGCTCATTGACGATGTCATCACAACAGGCGCGACGGCCAACGTCTGCGCCAAAGCGTTGAAGCGGGCCGGGGCGGCACGTGTGGATGTTCTGGCCCTGGCACGGGTGGTCGATCCGTTGACACCCCGACTATAGGTCATGAATAAAGACAATTGAATGCCATTCATGAGTCTGGACCCTAGATGAGCGACATGAGCAGGAAATTTCGTGCGGCATTGGTGCAAATGCGCTGTGGGCGCGAGGTCGAGCCTAATCTCGTTGCCGCCGAGGCGGCAATACGGCGTGCGGCGGAAGGCGGCGCGGATTATGTCCAGACGCCTGAAAACACATCGCTGATGGAGCTTTCAACCAGGGCGCTGTTCGCCAAGACGCTTCCCGAGGATCGCAACCCGGCGCTTACACGGGTTACTGGCCTGGCGCGCGAGTTGAAGTTGTGGCTGCATATCGGCTCAATGGCCATCAAACTGTCCGAAACCAAAGTGGCCAACCGCTCCTTCCTGATTTCCCCCGAAGGGAACGTGGTCGCGCGCTATGACAAGATTCATATGTTCGATGTGGATTTACCCGGCGGGGAGTCTTACCGCGAGTCGAAGAATTATCAGCCCGGTGAAAAAGCCGTGCTGGCAGATCTGCCATGGGGCCGGATCGGACTGACCACCTGCTATGATCTGCGCTTTCCCGCGCTCTACCGCTCGCTGGCTAGGGCGGGCGCTGATTTCATCACCGTGCCGTCGGCCTTCACAAAACAGACCGGAGAAGCCCACTGGCATGTGCTGCTGCGCGCCCGCGCCATCGAGGCGGGATGTTTCATTTTTGCTGCTGCACAGGGCGGCGATCACGAGATGGGCCGCTCCACCTATGGTCATTCGCTCATCATTTCGCCCTGGGGGGAAATTCTGGGTGAAGCAGGCAGCGACCCGGATGTCATCTTCGCCGATATCGATCCCGCTCATGTGGCCGACGCACGTGCCCGCATCCCGTCATTGCGCCATGACCGGGAGTTCGATCTCTCATCACCGGATCAGGCTGCGCGGATCAAGGAGGCCTCATGATCCGTTACGTCCTGACATGCGACAAGGACCATGAATTTGAAGGCTGGTTCACCAATTCTTCCGCTTATGACGACCAGGCGGCGCGTGGCCTCGTGGCGTGTCCGCATTGCGGTTCGATCAAGATTTTGAAAGCGCCAATGGCTCCGGGCATCGCGCGCAGTGAAAAGTCTGGAAACGGCGCGTGCGAGCTGGTGCAGGCATTGCGGGACGTCCGCGAGCATGTGATGAAAACAGCAGACGATGTAGGTGACCAGTTTGCGGACGAAGCGCGCAAGATACACCGCGAGGAGGCTGAGCCGCGGGGTATTTACGGCAAGGCGACGGTTGAAGAGGCAGAATCCCTGAGTGAAGAGGGGGTGGAGTTTCATCCCCTGCCGGCGTTGCCCGAGGATCACAATTAGCCGCAAATCCCGGGCGCGACATAACAGGCCTTTTAAAAAGCTATCCGCACCCGGTACCATTTCCCGCCTGACGCATACATATGAGTTTTGGAGCAACATATGAGCGAGAACGAAACGCTTCTGTTCTTCCCGACCGTTATTCGCAAAAGCCATATCGCGGACCACGAGAAGCTGACAGCTCAAATCATGGGCGGGATCGAAAACATCATGAAAACCGAACCCAATTCGCTGCCGCCCACCTGGAGCTGCGATCTTTACACCACGATCGGCAGCCCCACGACCTTGATGCAGCACAAGGAGTTCGAACCCCTGCGCGAGGTGATC
>CAXMMX010000178.1:0-2085 GCA_964194535.1 uncultured Alphaproteobacteria bacterium
AGCTATCTCTCGGGCGAAACCCCGGTGCCATGCGTGTCGTGCAATCAGAAGATCAAGTTCAACGATCTGATGAAGACAGCCAAGGAGCTTGGCGCAGCGGTGCTCGCGACGGGCCATTATATTTCCTCGAAACAGGGTCCGTGCGGCTGGGAGCTGCACAGTGCAGCCGATGCGGAACGCGACCAGAGCTATTTTCTGTTCGCCACGACGCGCGCGCAGCTTGATTTCCTGAGATTTCCTCTCGGGTCCTTGAAAAAGGCGGAGACGCGCAAGCTGGCGCACAGCTACGGCCTCAAGGTCGCGGAGAAATCCGACAGCCAGGACATTTGTTTCGTGCCCACCGGGCGTTACAGCCAGGTGATTGAGCGTTTGCGCCCGGGAGCGGTGCGTCCGGGCGACATTGTTGCACTGGATGGTGAAGTGCTTGGCCTCCATGACGGGATCATCAACTACACCATAGGACAGCGCCGGGGACTCGGCATTGCCGCACCGGAGCCACTTTTTGTTGTCAAGCTCGATGCTGAGAGCAGCCAGGTGGTGGTGGGTCCGCGCGAATCTCTGCGCTCTTCTCGCATCTGGCTGAGGCAGCTTAATTGGCTGGGTGATCAGCCATTTGAAATAATTCCCGAAAAAGGACTTGAATTGCAGGCTAAAATCCGCTCAACCGGGGCACCTCAGGCAGCAACCTTACGGAATCAGGATGGTATTGCTTTTGTTCATCTGCATGAGGGAGAAGATGGAGTTTCCCCCGGTCAGGCTTGCGTGTTCTATGATGGAACCCGAATCCTGGGAGGTGGATGGATCGCCAGGGCGGAGCCGGAGAACCAGTTCGTCCCGGACAAAGCTTCACGTGGCGAGGATGATCTCGCGACGGCCACATCTATCAGTTAGGTACTGGCCCAGTTAGTAATTCTCTCAATTTGAGACAGGTTTAGTTAGAAGCAAGAGCAGATATACACAGACAAATGGGGCAGGGGGCTTTTCCTGTTAAAACCGACGACACATAAGCCGGATGTATCGGAGAAGAAGAAATATGCAGGAAATGACTTCAAAGATCGGTCACTCGGTTATTGATCTGTTCGACGTGCAACGTGCATACCGGCGTTGGGCGCCGATTTACGATATTACGTTCGGCCGGCTGGTCGAGGAGGGCCGTCGCCATGCGGTTGAGATCATCAACAGGCGCAAAGGGTCTGTACTCGAAGTTGGCGTGGGAACCGGCCTGTCGCTTCCGCGATATGGACGACACTTGCAGATTACCGGCATCGATATTTCACCAGAAATGCTGAACAAGGCGCGCAGCCGGGTTGCCCAGAACGATCTTAACAACGTCATGGCCCTGCAAGAGATGGATGCTGGCAGGCTTGAATTTCCCGATGAGGAATTCGACACGGTGGTCGCCATGTATGTGCTGACTGTGGTGCCCGATCCTGAACAGGTGATGCGCGAGCTGGAGCGGGTTTGTGCGCCAGGCGGTGAAGTCATCCTGATCAATCATTTCAGCCAGGAAGAGGGCATACGCGGGTTTATCGAACGCGCGTTCTCGCCTTTGGCCAGCACGCTCGGGTGGCGGCCAGTGTTCCCGGTCGAATGGGTTCTGGGCAATAGCGGTTTGCGGCTTACCGATAAAGGATCGTTACGCCCTCTGGGGCTGTTCACGATGCTGCGTTTCATCAAGCAGCCGGACCTTGCGAGCGACCACAAGCTGCAGAGCGAAACGGTAGCCGGGCGCGCCGGCTTCAAGCCGGTGCAGGCGTAACGCGTTCCTTGGGGGTATCCGCACTTTTAGCTTTTCTTGACAGGGGTGAATGCCGCTCCTTATATCGCTCTGGCTGCAGGGTCACCTGTTGCCACGTTTGGCGGAGTAGCTCAGCTGGTTAGAGCAGCGGAATCATAATCCGCGTGTCGGGGGTTCGAGTCCCTCCTCCGCTACCAATGTTTTCAATGGGTTAGCTTTTAAAAATGCTATGCCGTGACCCTGACGGTGTAATTTCAGTGTAATTGTGTGCGGGAAACTGGTCCAAAATGTGGATAAATTAGTCGCTAGATAGGCTGGATGGTCGGTGAGGTCACAGCCCTATGTGT
>CAXMMX010000179.1:0-7877 GCA_964194535.1 uncultured Alphaproteobacteria bacterium
TTAATGCCGCCCGGAAAGGGTAGTTCGTGGCTGAAAGCGTGCTTTCAGCACCACTCCACGATACGTTGGTTTTAAATATAAAGTGCGAGCGAAATTATTTTCTCTTGCGCTTGGCACCGCCAGTCGCCATATGTGGAGCACTGGCGCGCCGAGAAATTGGATAAGCGCGCCCTCTCAAGCTTTCAGGTTAGACGACTGCCAATTATGGATTGCCGACCTTTCCCGACAACTTGAAGACCTTCGCAGAACGCGGCACTGGACGGTGCTGCGCACTCACACTATCCAATGTAGATAGACGGGAAAGGAAATCCCCATGGCCACTAATGGCATCGTAAAATTCTTCAATCACTCACGCGGCTTCGGCTTTATCACACCTGAAGACGGCGGCAAGGACGTTTTTATCCACGCGACCGCACTTGAAGCTGCTGGCATTCCGAGCATCGACGAAGGCGACAAGATCACCTTCGACATCGAGGACGACCAGCGCGGCCGCGGCAAACAGGCGACCAACGTTCAGCTTGCCCAATAGGCTCAGCTGTAACTGTATGAGATTTGAAACCGCCGAGGGTCATGCCTCGGCGACTTTTTTGATTCCAGCTGCGCAGCTATCCGGCATGTGCGGCCTTGGGATCGATAAACAGCACGGTGGCTTCTCAACTGAACATATTGGCCAAAGAGACTTATGCGGAATATTAGGGAAAACCATTTTACAGACCTGAATCATGATAGAGTGGCAACTGAGGGTAAGCAGGTTCAAAGCCGTGACAGTTCATAAATTTGAAGTCGGTAAACTGGTTCGTTTAACCACGCCGATTCCGCGTGCCGCGGACGGTGTCTACGAGGTTGTCAGGCTCCTGCCCATTGAGGGCAATGTCGTGCAATACAGGATCAAGAGCCCGCACGAGTCCAACGAGCGCGTGGTCAAGGAATATCAGCTCCGGGCGGCCGCAACCTGATCAGGGGTCCAGGCCCTGGTTCCGAACGAGAGTCATGGAACCGCCGCCGGGGCTCAACGCACTCTCGTCGTTACCCGGCACTTCGACCCGGATGCACCTGGCGACGATGAAGTGAATAAAAAGGCGGTTTAGCCGGCCTGGCCGCTATCAGTCTTCAAGCTGGCCTTCGGCTTGGCCGATGTGCGGTCATAGCTCGCCCGGAACTCCTTCATGAAGGCGTCCAGGGTATCAACAGCCGCTATTTCCTTCGCCAGATTGCGGAAGGCAACGCCCTTCGATTTAATCGGCTTGGTCACCAGCAGGAACGAGTCCGCGTCGCGGGTCTTGAGCAATTTCGGATAATATTTCTTGCGCAAACGGTCTAGCGCGAATTGATCGCTTGCCAGCGAATAGCCGATGGCCGCGCGCAAGACGTCAAAGCGCTCGGAATCGCTTAGCGGTTCGGGCTCCCGCCAGCGCCCGCCAAGCATCAATTCGAATTGCTTGCCGACACTTTGCCATTCCTGCGCAACCCAGTAAGCGTCGGCCTTAAGCCTCTCTACAGCCTTTCCGTCCATCGTATTCAGGATTTCAACCGCCGCCGCCGCCCGGCCAAGCTCGCCCAGAGCGCGGGCCTCAAGTAGATTACGGCTTTTCTGCAAATCCTGCGGCAAACCGGCCTGACGCGTGCGGCGAATGACACCCAGCGCCACATCGGACTTGTGGTTCATCAGATGTACCATGGCGAGTCTCATAGCGACCTGGGCACGCGCCGCGCCCTTCAACCGTTTGTGCACCTGATGGTCAAGCAATTCGCTCGCCTGATCCAGCAAATCCACCGACACAAGCCGGTCGGAAAGCCGCCGGATCATTTCGTCACCGAGCCGCCCGACGGGTGTAAGTTCGCGATAGCCGTAATAGAGGCTGAGTGCCGCCACCGAGCCCAACTTTTCACTCTCGCCATGCAGGAACAGATCCTTGAACACTTGCTTCATATCGTCCTGAATCTGCATCGTCAGCTTCTGCTTGGGGAAAGCTTCGATGCTGTACCGCATCACCGTGAAGGCATCGCGGTAGCTCTTCTCCTTCACGTACAATTCGGCAAGCATGCGCAAAGTGCGCAACTCGATCTCGTCGCCACGCCAAAACAATTGAAGACTCTCAAGCGTCCTCAGTGCCTGTTTGAGATCGATACGGCCGGTTTTCAAATCCAGCGAAGTGGAATGAAGACGTGCTTCCGCAACCACGGATGGCACGTCGCTTTCGAGAGCCACTTTATAGGATTCGCGGGCTTCTTCATTCCGACCTAAATTTTCGAGATAACGCCCCGTGAGCTGCTGCAACTCTGCGTTGACGGCCTTGGTTAACCCTTTTCGGGGAACGGCGTTCAATTCTTGCGCAGCGCGGCTGAGCATATCCAGCTCCAGCGCTGCCCGAACGGCGGCCAGGCGGAAACGCGCCATTATGTCCGCCCTGTACGACCCCACTGCATCCGCGCCTTCCTTGAAATGATTGAGAGCATTGGCCCATTTCTGCTCCCTGGACGCAATGTACCCACGCCACAAAGAGGCATCGGAATCGTTTGCGAAGGCATGGATCTCGAAATCCTTCCGCGCTTCCTTATGCCGTCCCATGAAGACGAGCGTCGCGCCTCTAAGCATGTTGTATGCCGGGTCTGTCACGACGTCCTCGTCGACATCCTCCATGCGGTGCAGAATACCAAGGGATTCTGCGTACAGGTAATTGGTGGTGTAGAGCGTCGCGAGATCAAAGCGCCTTGCGTTCATCTCGGCCTGTGGCGCCTGTGCGACCAACCGCTGCATTTCGTGTATTTTGTCGGACAGTTCGCCCGGTGACTCGATCCGCCAGCGTTTATAATCGATGAAGCCAATGCGGGCTGACTTGCGCAGTGCTTTCCTGCCGGCCATATACTGACTGGCATTCCCGGCCGATAATGTGAGGCCATCACGGCGTGTAATCAACACCTCGTCCAGATGAAGCCGCACCGCCACATCATCGGACCGCGGACGGATGGCGAGACCGTGAGCCGTGGGAAAAACCGAGAAGTCGACCAATTCCTGGGGCTTGGCGATGTTGCGCTGGGGCGGCAGAGCCGTCACCACGGCCAGACGGTCACCAATTTCCGGATCGGTGAGCCAGTGCACGCGTCCATAGTCCTTCATAACGATCTTGATGAGGGAGCGCTTGTCGTCGCGCAGGGCCCGCACCAGCCGCAATGGGTTGGTTTTGCCCGTGGCCATGTCTCCGATGGTGAGATGCCAGCCATTGTTGGAGTAGCTGACATGCGCGAGCTGGGATTCCTTCAGCTTGATGCGAATATATTGCGCTTTGCCGAAACGCACTTGCTGAATGTCTTCCACCATGCTGCCTACGCGCGCGCGCAAATCGCTCAGATCCAGTTGCGCATCGGAATCGAACACCGTCCAGATACTGCGCCCACGCCGGAACATGGCGGCTGCCACAGGCCTTGAAAACTGGAAGGTGAATCTCAGCCCAGCTCCGCTTGCCTCTGCATTCATGCCAGCTCCCTTGGACGGGGCGGAACCTGCGGTCCTTGCGGGAGCTTTGTTGTTTGCCTCGTTTACATCCTTGGGCGCTGCTTTTTGCAACGTTCTTTTTTTCCCGCCATCCGATGCTGGAGGCGCAGCTTCATTTGCCGACGCAGAGTTCGATTTCGCCACAACGGTAATGGACACATCCGGGGAGACAACCTCACTCGACTCAAATGATTTGCTGGAGAGTATTGCCGGGTCGATGTCCTTGGTGACAATAGTGATATCGGAGTTCCGGGTTGTTTTCTCTTCCGCCTGTTTCTTGCGTTTTCCCGCCAGCAGAAGCATTTCCGTCTTGCCTTCCGGAACCGCATTCTTGCCGGCGGCCCCTGGCACCTTTTTCGCACCGGCCTTATCGGCCACGGCGGCGGCGGAGGCTTCGGCCAGGGCATCGGGACCGGTCAGGTCGAGCACATAATTCAGGCCCTCCCTGAAGCCGCGCACATCGACATCCTCGTCTATGGTGAAGCTCACCGTCATGCCATCCGGGGTGGTTTGCGCGTTAACATTCTGGAGAAATTTGGGCGGGTCTGCTCTGAGCTGGGACAGATCGACCTTGGCGCTCTGATCGAACTTGAGATCTACTGTGCTGCCCTTGCGCGTCAGATTGACCGTCACAAATTTGTTCCAGTCCATAACAATCCGGCTGAATGTGGGATGACGCGCAAGCCGCACCTTCAATCTGAAGGGGATTTTGGCAGCTTTACGTTGAGCCGCCTTTTCTGCAGCCTGGCGCTCCGCCGCGATGGCCCTTTCCGTCAACGCCTTGATGGTCGCTGAAGGGAGTGAAGGTGGCAGGCCTTTCCAGTCCGGAGGCAGAAGATCGACAAACAGCTCAGTGCCCGCCTCCTTAAGACTGATCTGATAGGACCTCTTGAGCGCGAAACGCAGCGCCCTGCCATCAGGGTCGCGCCGCACAAGCCCTACATATTCGGGGATCGCCTTAAGCACCGGCTCCAGATCCACACTGACAGGCTGATCGAAGGACAGCACGAAGATACCGGATGCCAATTCGTCCTGGAATTTCGGGAGATCGGAGAACCCGATTACAATGCGGCCAAAACCCCTTTCCTTGGTCGCTTTAACAGTGGCGCTGATGCCGGCAAAGGCGGGGCTCAGAATGGTCAGTGCGAAAATCACCGCCAGCATCGAAATGATGAACAGCCACACCAGATATTCAAGCACCCAGCGCAGGCCGATTTTCTGCGACCCGCGACGATACCCGGCCTGCGTATCCTCAATCAGCTTGTCTGTGAACTCATACCGCACAGCGTCATTTCCCTTAAATCACGCACCCAATTGAAAAAAACGTACGAAATCTGCCGGTTTGGCGGCCGCTTCAGGGTAGTAAAGAAAGGGTTAAGGTCCCCTTAAGGCCGATGCATTTCCACATCCGTAGCATTTAACGTTTGATGGCCTACTGGCTCTGAATTTTTGGCAGGGAAGCCGCGGTTCGAACCTTTGTTTTACCGCGGTTGACAATCTCCAGTGTCAACCGCTCCGCCGCTGCAGACGTCATCGCCGCCAGGATTGCCGACATGACGCGCGGTTTCATCTGTGAAACCAATCCCGTCAGCACGTTCATATCCAGCCGGTCAAAGATGCGCGCCGCATCCTTCGGCTTCATTCCCGAATACATTTTCACGAGCCGCTGATACTGGGCCTTGCGATTGTCGTCGCCTTTCTTGAGTTCGCCCTCGATCCGCGCCTCGATGGACTTAAGTTCGGTAATCCGCGCCTCAATGCGCTTTCCGGCCGCCTTCAGCAAATTCTCGCGCAAATCTATTTCACGGGCGCGCCTGTCGAGTGCCTTGCGCCGATTGGACAGTCCTTCCAGAACCGCTAATTCCGATTTTGTCATGCCGCGGTTCGGACCGATCGTCGTCAAGTTGGTCTTCTTGGGGTCTGCGGCTTTTTTAGCGACTTTTTCAGCGGATTTCTTCTGCGCTTCCTGCTCTTTCGTGCCATCGTCCACTTCGGCCTTTTTAGGAGGTTCAGCTGTGTCAGGCTGTGCAGCTGCATCTACCTTTGCCGGTTCGGCTGACAGTTCGCTTTGCGAAGCCGTGGCCTTCGCCGTCTTGTCCTGATCCGAGGCGGCTGGGGGGTTCTGAGCACTTGCCGGGGCCACGCCGGAGAGCACATAGCTGCCGCTCAAGAGCAACCCCATGGACTTGAGGACAAACAGGCAAAGGCCCGCGAAAACCAGTAATGGCAGCACCCGGACATTGTCCATTACGCCGCCACCTCGTCGCGCCCAGGTCCATTTGCGGATTTCTCAGCCTGCCTGCGGCGCTGTGCATTCAGCATTCCCAGTCCAATTGCGTTTTGCCGGATCGGTTCACGCTGCTCTCTGGCCGCAGGTGAAGCCGGACTCTGCGCCTGCGGCGCACGAGGCATCGCGGCAAACTTCGCCAACAACGACTCACCTTTGCCGATATTGGCCCTCAACTGTTCATCGAGAGAGCGCACGCGTTCGATTTGCTGGCCCAGAGTCTGGTCCGCCAGGTGGGCGCTCTCGCGCAATCCGGCAATGGCATGCTCGGCCTGTCCCGTTGCCGCATTAAGATCACGGACAATGACTTTCAGCTCGGACTGATCGGATCGTAGCTGAATGAGTTTGCGGTTCACCAGCACGCAATAGCCGATCGTCACAGCCAGGAGCACCGCCACCAGCGCTTCAATCGCAACCCCGAAAGATGATCCACCCATCGCTATACCGCCTCCGCCAAAGCTTCGCTTTCAGCAGGCTCTTCCAATTTCTTGGCTTTGGGTTTCGCGATGCCGCCTGCCACGCTCACAGCGATATTCGAGCCTGTGCGCCCCATGGCGCCTGTTACCAGTGGAATATCGCCGCAGCGCAAATGCACCGGATCGTCGGGTCCAGAGTTGAGCACCACCGTATCGCCTACCTTGAGCGACATGACCCTTTGCAATGGCAGCGTCATTTCGTCCAAAACCGCTTCGATAAGTATCGATGTCTTGTGAATTTCCGTCGCCAGATGACTTTCCCAGATATTGTCGTGGCCGAATTTCTCGCCCATGAAACCCTGCAGTAGCAACTCGCGGATGGGCTCAAGCGTGGCATAGGGCAACAGCAGCTCGATACGCCCGCCGCGATCTTCCATATCGATATTGAGCTTGATCAGGATGGCGGCATCTGCCTGCCTGGCGATGGCTGCAAAACGTGGATTGGTTTCCAGCCGCTCCAGCTCGAATTTGACGGGGGACAGCGGTTTGAACGCCGCTTCGGTATCTTCAAGTACAAGCCCGATTAAACGGCGCATCAGATTGGTTTCAATAGATGTATAGGGGCGCCCTTCAACGCGCACAGCGGATGCGTCCCTTCCCCCCAGAAGCACATCAACAATCGAATAGATCAGATTGGAATCCACCGTCAGGAGACCATTATTATCCCATTTCTCGGCCCTGAAGACCGAAATCATCGCCGGCAGCGGGATTGAATTGAGATAGTCGCCAAAGCGCATGGTTGAAATATTGTCGAGAGAAACCTCTACATTGTCCGATGTGAAATTGCGCAAGGACGTCGTGAGCTGCCTGACCATGCGGTCGAACACAATCTCCAGCATCGGCAAGCGTTCGTAAGACACCATTGCCGAATTGATGATGGCGCGAATACCACTGGTATCGGCAAGAGACTGCTCGTCGAGATCAAAACCGAGTAGGCCGTCTATTTCATCCTGCTTGAGAACCCGTTCACCGCCGGATTCTTCTCCTTCCTGAACCTCACTGTCATCGATCATTGCGGCCAATTGCGTCGCAACATCCGCATCTGTCCTTTCATCGTTACCATCTTCAAGATCATCATCGCCAAAAGCAGTCCCCAAATCGGCTGCAATCGCGTCTTGGTCTAATTCGTCAGCCATGTTTTTCCCTCAGCCTATTGGACAATGATTTCATTGAACAAAACACGAGATATCTGGTACGGATGGATTTCAAGATTGATGCGCCGCAGCAGCTCTTCCTTCAGCCGGTAGATACCCGCCGACCCTTCCAGGTCATTGCTGCGCAACTCGCGCAGATAGAGCTGAAACAAATCCAGTACGCGAGGCATGTTCAGGTTCAATGCATCCAGCACCAATTGATCGCGTGCCTCGAGCGACACTTTCAGTTTGAGATACCGGGCGCGCTTGTCCTTCGAGCTCAGATTCACAACTATTTCTGGAAGGTTGTAATAAACCCTGGGCTTTGGTCCGCTAGAGCTGGATGACGGCATATAATCCATGGCGAAATAACCGCCTATGCCAATCACCATCAAAAGCGGCACGGCCAGCATTGCCAGTTTCTTGTGGCTCAGACGCAGCTTGGACTTCTTGCCCTCTCCCTGCTCTTTGCCTCCCTCACCTTCGGC
>CAXMMX010000180.1:0-5206 GCA_964194535.1 uncultured Alphaproteobacteria bacterium
CAGATCGTCGGCGAGATCGAGTCGGACGTGAAAGAAAAGAAAATTTCCATCACGTCGCCCATAGCCCGGGCCCTCATCGGCAAGTCCAAGGGAGATACCGTGGAGGTGTCCACCCCCGGCGGCGGCAAGTGCTACGAGATCATGACCGTTAAATTTGCCTGACGCACCCGCGGCTATTTTTCACATTCAGTTGAAAACCGGATAATCGCCTGGTGCGCAACGGCACAACTATGGCGAGCCATTAGCAATCAGTTCAATTTTACGTGGGTTATTCGCGTGAAGTCGCCACCTGGGTACAGGCGGACGCCTCGTGACTCAGCCGGAAACCATGCAAAATACCCAATCCTGCCTGATAGAACTTGAAGCGCTTTCCAGCGAAACGTCGAGCGACAAGAGGCGCGATATCCTGTGCCGCGTCACTGACCCCTTTTTCCTGACCGCTGAACGGCAGACACCGGACAACATCACCACGTTCGGCAATGTCATGGAGCGCATCGTCTATGAACTTGAGGTCGAGGCGCGGGCTGAACTTTCGGAGCGTATTGCAGAGTTCGACAAGGCGCCGAGGCAGCTTGTCCGCCGTTTGGCCACCGATGACATCGCCGTGGCTCGCCCCGTGCTTGAGCGCTCGCGCCTACTCACGGACAAACATCTGATTCAGATCGCCAAAACCAGGGGCCAGACTCATCTGCACGCCATTTCCAGCCGCCCGGAACTTACAGCCCCTGTTACCGATATCATTGTTGAGCGCGGCGAAAGCCCGGTTCTTGTGCAAGTCACGAAGAACAAGGGCGCGGCGGTCTCGCAGAGGGGCCTCGGCACGCTGGCGCAAAAGGCTAGTACAGACGGCGCATTGCTGACTGTGCTGGGCAAGCGTAACGACCTGCCGCCCGATCTCATGAATGAGATCAAGCAGCGCGTCACGCAGAAGATCAAAAGCGAGATGGCCGGGAAATATTCACCATCCGACATGGCTGACCTTGATACCCTCGTCGATGAAAGCGCTGCGAAACTTGATCTTGATGGGTTCAGGAAATCCAACGATGAAATGCAGGATCGCGCGAACAACCATCAGCTTACCGAGGACGATATTTTGAACCTCGCCAGATCCCGGAAATTGTCCGAGACGGTCCACGCCCTGTCTGTTCTGACAGGTCTCGACGACCGCATGATTTCCCACTACCTGATAAAGGCGGATATCGCGGCCCTGGGTGTCATCTGCAAGGCCAACGGCTTCAAGGCTCCGACCTTCCTGACTGTGATCCAGACGCGTGTCGGCAATAACGGCATCGCAGCGCGTGATGTGGCGCAAGCCATGCGGGAATACGACTCCCTGAGTGTTGGCAACGTCAAACGGACCCTGCGTTTCCTGAAAGTACGCGCCAGTGTCAAAATTAATGAAGGCAAGATTCCCGCGCAGGGTGAGGGAAACCTGTGGCAAGCGCACCACAACGTGCAGCACCCCGAGGCAAAACCCTGACAAATCTCTTCAAAAACAACTCCAATTGGACCACTGGCCTTAGGCGTTTGTTAGACAAGGGCGGTTAGGATACGAACCCTGCTCATCAACGGGATATGGAGAGAGGGCCGAATGCAGGATGCGCGTGGATGCCTGCTTGAACTTCAGCAACTGGCCTCAAGCGGGACAGGTAACAGCCGGCACGAAATTCTCGACCGGGTCACCGATCTGTTTTTCCTGACGTCCGGCGCCCTGGGCGTCACGGAAAGGGCAGTGTTCGGCGATGTCATGGAGCGCATCTCCTATGAACTTGAAACCGAGGCCCGTGCCCGGCTTGCCGAGCGGTTGGCCGAGACGCAAGAAGCCCCGCACAAGCTCGTCGTCAAACTTGCCAGCGACCATATCAGGGTTGCACGACCGGTGCTGGAAAAGTCTCCATGCCTGAGTGATAAAGATCTCGTCGATATTGCCGAAGCGAGCGGACAAGACCACCTGCACGCAATTTCCAGCCGCAAGTAACTGAGCGTGACGCTGACGGATGTGATCGTTAAACGCGGCAATAACACTGTCCTCACAAATATGGCCGGCAACAAGGGGGCCGAATTCTCAAGGAGCGGACTTGAGCGGCTATCCATGCGTGCCCGGGGGAATTCCGGTCTTTTTTCAGCACTTGAAGAGCGCCCTGACGTGCCAAAGGAGATGCTGGCTGAAATCAAGCGGACAATTGCCGTGCGGCTGTGGACTGAAGTTTCGGGGACTTCATCTGGTATTACGGGCAAGGAAATAGATGAGATCGTTGAGGCCAAGGCATCGGAATTAAAGCTGGACTCGCCAGGCCGGAAAACCTCTGCCGCCACCTGGGATAAACGCAATCATGTGGTCACGGAACATATGGTTCTGTCTTTTGCCAGATCCCGTATGTTGACAGAGACCGTGCAGTGTTTGTCGCTCATGAGCGGGATACCGACGAACCGTGTCTCCCATTGCTTGCTGGATGCGGATCTCTCCGCCCTGGCAGTGCTGTGTAAAGCCGGTAAATTCAAAAGCACCACATTTGCGGCGCTTATCCAGTTACGCACCGCATCAAATCCGCTCCATGTCCGAATTATCGCCGATGCCATGCGTCACTATGACACAATGGATGTCAAAACCGCCAAACGCGCTATTCAAACCGTTCGCAACCGTACAGCCTATGAAGAAAAGAGCTGATATTTATCAATTTGCCTGAAAAAATTCCTTTTGGACCGTGATTTTCCCAAAATCATGAGTCATTCATCCCTGAACATATTTTTTTGCCTAAATCAGTGAATTTATTAGAACATTAGAAACCAGCGCTTGAGAGACTTATCACAACTTTCTAGCAATGGGTGTTGAACATGCTTAGCACACGTCAGTGTCTTGACGAAATTGCAGACTTCTATCAGTCAGGTCCGAACGAGAAGAGCGCCGACCTTCTGGAACGGGTCAAGGATCTGTTCTTTTTGACCGTCGATCAACAATCAGCTGATGACAGAAGCGCGTTTGGCGATGTCATGGAACGCATGGCGATTGACGTTGACACCCTTACCCGCACCCGGTTTTCCGAACGCATCTCCAAGACAGAGTTCGCTCCGATAGACCTCATTCGAGGCCTGGCGCGCGATGAAATCTGTGTTGCCAGGCCAGTGCTGCAATATTCTCCATGCCTGCGCGAAGGCGATCTCGTGTCGATCTCCAACGATGCGGAACAGGATCATCTTATGGCCACGGCGCACCGTGCTGAACTCACCGAACCCGTGACGGATATTATCATGGAACGGGGCAATTTGAATGTGCTTAAGGTCGTCATCAGTAATACAGGTGCGAAATATTCTGCTGCAAGCCGTCACAGGCTGTTAAAGACCCCTGAACTCCAGGAAGAACTTCAACAGGTGATGAGAGCACGGCGCGATCTGGCCCCAAGTCCGTTTGCCCGCCTCACGAGGCTGACTGAGGCTGAATTCTGGCAACAGATATCCGAAATCGCGCTGATGACCAACGATGAGCCTGATGACATTCAGCCAGAGATAAAAGCCCCGGCGGAACCGGCGGAAAAAGTGAACCTGGATGAGCAAGTCAGCAAGAAGCTGGAAAAGAAACCCGGCAAAGATCCCAGGATGGAACCTACCCACCCTGCCTCCGAAAAGGCTCTTGTAAACGCGGCAACAAGCGGAAAAGCGGTAGAAACAGTGCAATTCTTCGCCAAGATCACGCATCTCGACGAGGTCATGATCGAACATTGCATTTTCAAGGCGCATGTTCCCGCATTAATTGTTTTGTGCAAGGCGCACTCTCTATCGCCATCGACATTCACCACGATGCTGCAATTGCGTGAAAACCACACCGGAACGCCAATCAACGACACCGTCGGCCTGCTGCGGCGCTATGAAGGCATGACGCCGGATACAGCACAACGCATCATCTGTTTCTCGGATAAGCGCCGTAACGTGGATGCTAACGAGCAAGCGTCGAACGCGCCCTAGAGCAGGTTTATTGAATTCCGGGTCAGGAACCAGCCTCCAGTTCACCTTCAATTGGCCAGTTCACATTCAATCGGAATGCCTGCCTCAAACTTCGCGCGGCGGATTGCCAGCGAAGTCTTGACGCTGTCAACATTGGGCGCGGCGGTGAGTTCGTTGATGATGAAGTCCTGAAAGTCGCTGAGATCATGCGTGACGCATTTCAGGATGAAATCAATCTCACCCGACAACATAAAACATTCCCGCACGATGGGCCAGGTGCGGATGCGTTCTTCAAAAGCCACCAGGTCAGCTTCCGACTGGCGGTGCAGGCCGACCATGGCAAAAGCGATGACGTCAAAACCTGCTTGTCTTTCATCTACCAGGGCGCAATAGCCGCTGATGACACCTTCTTCCTCCAGCGCCCGCACACGGCGAAGGCAGGGCGGCGATGAAATGCCGACCCGCCGTGCCAGTTCCACATTGGTAATGCGGCCTTCGGCTTGCAGCTCTTTCACGATGAGCCAATCGGTCTTGTCCAGGCGTGCGCCGATCATGATTTGGGGCACCTCGAAAATTGGCGGATGGACAGGCCCACTGCCCAACCGGTAAAAACCTTTCGCGCCATGCAAACCCACTGGTCCTTATCACGCGCAATTATATTACGCTAATGAGACGAATCTGCAAACAAATGCACCTTCATTCTTCTCTATGATTACTCGAGTGGAGTTTTTGTGACCAAGACTGATATGACATTGAAGGGCCGCAGCGCATGGATCATCACTGACGGCAAGGCCGGCATGGAGGTGCAGGTTGCCGGTGTGGCCCAGGCGCTGGAAACTGATTTCGAGATCAAGCGCGTCCAGCCACGCGGCCTGTGGCGGCTTCTGGCGCCCTGGGGGCCCATTGATCCTCAGGAGCGCTTTGGCCGCGATGGCAGCCAGTTTGCCCCGCCCTGGCCCGACATAGCGCTGGCGACGGGCCGCTTGAGCATTCCCGCACTTCGGGCCGTGCGCAAGGCGTCCCCAGAGACCTATAGCGTTATTATCCAGGACCCACGCACGGGCACGGGTTCCGCTGACCTTATTGCCGTTCCCGACCATGACAGGCTGAGGGGTGAGAATGTAATCCACACCCTCACCGCCCCGCATGATTTCTCGCAAGACCGGCTGGCGCGCCTGCGCGCGAAAGTGCCAAAAGACATCGCCGCCTTGCCAGGCCCGAGGGTGGCGGTTGTGCTCGGAGGGCCAAATTCCATCTATGCCTTCAC
>CAXMMX010000181.1:0-10600 GCA_964194535.1 uncultured Alphaproteobacteria bacterium
AGCCAGGGCTGCAATCACAGTCGTGCGTGTCCGCACCACTGTCTGAGCGGTCTCGGGTGTGATGCCCTTGCGGCAGGTCAAATCGTAATAGGTGTCGACAAAATCGCGATAGCGCGGGTCGCTTTGCGGGTTTATGAGTTCGAAATCCTTGCCCGGCCTGATGCTCAGGCCGTAGCGCTCAATACGCGATTCGACAACTTCGGGCCGTCCGATGAGGATGGGGATAGCGATGCCCTCCTCCAGCGCCACCTGGGCCGCACGCAGTATTCGCTCATCTTCCCCTTCCGCATAGATCACGCGCTTGGGTTCTGATTTAGCGCTTTCAAACACCGGCTTCATGATGGTGCCGGAGCGGAATACGAACCGGATAAGCTGTTCCTCATAGAGGTCAAAATCCTCGATAGGCCGGGTTGCCACACCTGTCTCCATGGCCGCGCGCGCGACCGCAGGTGCAATCCGCAGGATCAGGCGCGGATCGAACGGCGAGGGAATAAGATAATCCGGTCCGAAGGTGTGGACCGCACCTTCATAGGCCTTGGCCGCCACATCGGATGAAGCCTCATGGGTGAGTGCGGCGATGGCCTCTACCGCCGCCATTTTCATCTCATCATTGATGGCCGTTGCACCGACATCCAATGCGCCACGGAAAATGTAAGGGAAACACAATACGTTATTGACCTGATTGGGATAATCGGACCTGCCGGTACAGATCATTGCGTTGGGTGAAGCTTTACGCGCCGCCTCGGGATCAATTTCCGGATTGGGATTGGCCAGTGCCAGAATGAGCGGTTTCTTGACCATCCGCTTCACCATATCCGGCTTCAGCACACCGCCCGCCGAAAGACCGAGGAAGACGTCCGCGCCGTCGATTACCTCTGCCAGCGTGCGCTTGTCGGTGTCCTGAGCAAATTTGGACTTCCACTCATCCATGTGCTCCTTGCGGCCCTTGTAGGCCACGCCATCAAGGTCGGTGACCCAGATGTGTTCGTGCTTTGCCCCCAGCGTTACCAGTAGATTGAGGCAGGCGAGCGCTGCTGCGCCCGCTCCTGATGTCACAATCTTGGCTTTGCCTATAGGCTTTTTGGCCAGTTTCAGTGCGTTGAGCACGGCCGCACAAACAATGATCGCGGTGCCATGCTGATCGTCATGAAAAACGGGGATTTGCATGCGATCCCGCAGAGCCGCCTCGATCTGGAAACATTCCGGCGCCTTGATATCTTCCAGATTGATCCCGCCAAAGGTGGGCTCAAGGGCTGCAACCACATCGCAAAAGCGATCCACTTCGCTCGCATCCACCTCAATGTCAAATACGTCGATGCCGGCGAATTTCTTGAACAGAACCGCCTTGCCCTCCATCACTGGCTTCGATGCCAATGGGCCAATGGCGCCAAGACCAAGAACCGCGGTACCGTTGGTGATAACGGCGACGAGATTACCGCGTATGGTGAGATTTGCGGCTTGTGCAGGGTCTTCAGCAATTGCATCGCACGCCGCCGCCACGCCCGGCGAATAGGCGAGAGCCAGGTCGCGCTGGTTGACAAGCGGCTTGGTAGCCACGATTTCAAGTTTTCCAGGCTTGGGATTTGAATGATAGTCGAGCGCGCCGGATTTCAATTCATCCGACAGATCCGACAGATGACTCGGCATACAAATAGTCCCTCTCTTGAGTGCGCTGCAATCGAGCAGACTCAAGCTTAGGGAATTCGCATGTCCGAATCTATGGCTTCGTGCTTCAAGACTTCGGTAGATTGAGCCTGATATGCAAATCACGCAGTTGCTGGGCGGACACTTCACCCGGTGCGCCCATCAGCAGATCTTCGGCCTGCTGGTTCATGGGGAACATGGTCACCTCGCGGATATTTTCGGTGCCGCACAGCAGCATGACAATTCGGTCGATGCCCGGTGCAATGCCGCCATGAGGCTGCGCGCCATATTGCAGCGCCCGTAGCATGCCGCCGAATTTGTCTTCCAGAATGCTATGGTCGTAACCGGCAATGTCAAACGCCTTGACCATAATCTCCGGCAGGTGGTTCCGGATCGCACCGGAGGACAGCTCAACGCCATTGCACACAATGTCATATTGCCAGGCGAGCACTTCAAGCGGGTCATTCGACTCCAGCGCCTCGAGCCCCCCTTGGGGCATCGAAAACGGGTTGTGAGAGAATTCGACCTTTTTGTTCTCTTCATCCCACTCGAACATCGGGAAATCGACAATCCAGCAGAACTCGAACTTGTCCCTGTCCAGCAGTTCCAGGTCCTCGCCGGCTTTCGCGCGTGCACGGCCTGCAAATTCGGCAAAATCCTTCGGAACACCCGCAACGAAGAAAACGGCGTCTCCATCCGCCAGACCCAGCTCGTCACGTAGTTTCAATGTAGGATCTTCGCCAAGATTTTTGGCAATGGGTCCCGCCCCCGCCCCGTCACGGAAGAAGATGTAACCCAATCCAGGCTGCCCCTCGCCTTGCGCCCAGGAGTTCATCCGGTCGCAGAAGGCGCGCGAACCACCGCCCTTTGCCGGGATCGCCCAGACTTCCGCATTCTCGAACCACGCGCGCCCGCCCTTATGCTTGTCGAGCAGGCCGGCAAAAATCTTGAAACCGCTGCCGCGGAAATACTCCGACACATCGCTCATTTCGATCGGATTGCGCAAATCGGGTTTGTCGGTTCCATAAAGACGCATGGACTGCCAGAACGGAATCAGCGGGAATTTCTGCGTGACCTGTTTGCCATCGCCAAATTCCTCGAAAAGACCGCGCAGCACCGGTTCAACCGCGTTGAAAACATCCTCCTGCTCGACGAAACTCATTTCGATGTCGAGTTGATAAAACTCTCCAGGGCTACGGTCCGCGCGCGCATCTTCATCACGGAAACAGGGCGCGATCTGGAAATACCGGTCAAAGCCTGAAACCATGACCAGCTGCTTGAATTGTTGCGGCGCCTGAGGCAACGCGTAGAATTTCCCCGGATGCATGCGCGAGGGCACGAGGAAATCGCGGGCGCCTTCCGGGCTTGAGGCCGTCAGAATCGGCGTCTGGAATTCAAAAAACCCGGCATCCGTCATGCGCTTGCGGATTGAAGAGATGATTTGCGCGCGCTTGATGATGTTGCCATGGATGGTTTCACGCCGCAGGTCCAGAAACCGGTATGTCAGGCGCACATCTTCGGGGTAGTCAGGCTCGCCAAACACCGGCAAAGGCAATTCCTTGGCTGGCGAGAGCACATCAAGCGAAGAAATCCTGATCTCGACCTCACCGGTTGGCATGTTTGAATTGATCGTGTCACCGGAGCGTGCCTCAACCTGGCCATCTACCCGGATGACCCATTCGGAGCGGACGGTTTCAGCGGTTGGGAAATTTGCGTTCTCCGGCTCGATCACACATTGGGTAATACCGTAATGGTCGCGCAAATCGATGAACAGAAGCCCACCGTGATCACGCACCCTGTGCACCCATCCGGACAGGCGGATTTGGCTGCCCACATCATTCTTTTTCAACTCACCACAGTTATGTGTCCGGTATGCGTGCATGACCCGTCCCGATAGTCCGATCCACGGCTGATTTATACGCCAGAAACTGCTTGAAAACGCGACTGACTGGCCGCGCGCGAAAAGCGCATGAGGGGGGTGATTTGTCAAGGTGCGGTGGCCGGTCAATCCGTAATTGAGTTGCTTCAGGCAAACCGGCGACCGCCATTCTCGATGCCGCGAATAATTTCGATGTGGACGTCATCATCATGGCATCGCAACAGCCGGACTTGCCTGACATCCAGGATGACCGCGATTTACCGAAAATTCATTTGCCGGTGATAGGGTTGTGTACCTTAAACATTGGAGTTACTGCGATGAGGAACGGCAACCGCAGATCGAATGTCGAACGGCGCGAGGCTGAAGACAGACGTTCCGGCAAGGACACTCGTCCATATCAGGAAAAGCTGTTGGCCGCTGAACGCCGCTCAAACGAGAACCGCAGATCACCCGTTAACCGGCGCTCGGACAGCTAATCCCGCCCCAGCTATCTCGCATTACTGAAAACTCGCAACCAGGCGGCGCGCGCGGTTTGCGGCGTGGATAATTTCATTATCACGCGTCAGAATGGCCCGGAATTCAATAAACCTGCTCTAGTCGGTCACCTGGTTGAGGAATTCAATGCCCACCATATCGGCATCGCGCCACATCACACGGCCGACAAAGGTTTCTTCCATCCCGCGTATGCTCAACACCAGTTCATCCGGGATGATGTCCACCTGGTCCGAGATGATCTTGCAGCCGGTACGGCTTGTATCCTGAATGGAGCAATGCGAAATCTTCGTTCCATCAAGAGTACAAACATCGGCTTGTAGAAAAACGCGGCGGCGCCTTTCGAGGCGTTTTTCTGAGTGGTTCTGCATATGCACCTTCCTAGCAGCCTATATTCTCCAACTATTGTGTAAATGTTCGATAAACCTGTTTTAAATAGGTTAACTTATTGTAAACCTTACTTTTTTAGGAAAAATTGAACAAAATCCGGCAAAGTTGCACAAGACCGCGCGACAATCGTAACAAGCTGCGCTATACCGGCTGTCCATGCGTGTAATTACAGACACAAACAAGCTGTCCCAGGCCTGCGCCAGCCTTGGCCGCGCCGAGTTCGTCGCAATCGATACTGAATTCATGCGCGAGACGACCTTTTGGCCTGATCTGTGCCTCATTCAGATGGCCGCAGGGGATGATGAAATTATAGTCGATACCCTGGCTGACGGAATTGATCTGGCGCCGTTTTACGAGCTGATGGCAAATGAACGCGTGACAAAGGTTTTCCATGCCGCACGGCAGGACATTGAGATCGTGCACCACCAAGCCGGCATCATCCCCACGCCAGTGTTCGATACACAAATAGCAGCCATGGTGTGCGGCTTCGGCGAGTCTGTGAGCTACGGCATGCTGGTGAAGAAAATGCTGAACCACGAGATCGACAAATCCTCACGGTTCACCGACTGGAGCCGGCGTCCTCTCACCAACAAGCAACTGACATATGCCATCGGCGACGTCACAAACCTTCGTGACCTTTATCCGAGCCTCAGGGGTCAGCTTCATGAAAACAACCGGGAAAACTGGCTTGATGAAGAAATGGCGGTTCTGACCAACCCCGCCACTTATGAAAGCCACCCCGAGAACGCGTGGAAGCGGCTGAAAATGCGGGCGCGCAATCAAAAAGCGCTCGCCGTCATGATGCAACTGGCTGAATGGCGTGAAACTGAAGCCCAGCGCCAGAATGTCCCGCGCCGGAGGTTGCTGAAGGACGAAGCCATCTACGACATCGCCGCGCAGGCCCCGACCACGGAAGCCGAGCTGTCCGGTCTGCGTTCGGTATATCAGGGGTTTGCGCGCTCCGCCAAAGGCAAGGGCGTCATCGAAGCCGTGAAATTGGGGCTTGAACGCGACCCGGCCACCCTGCCCTCCATCAAACGCGGTGAACCGCTCCCGGCCGATTCACTGGCGATCCTCGATTTGTTGCGCGTCCTCCTGAAAGCTGCGGCCGGACGCCACGGTGTCGCGACGAAGCTCATCGCCACCGCCAGTGAACTGGAGGAAATCGCTCGTAACGAAGAAGCTGATCTGCCGTCTCTGAAAGGCTGGCGGCGGGAACTCTTCGGTGCCGATGCTATCGCCATATGCCAGGGACGATTGGGGCTTTCCGTTGAAAATGGCCGCGTGGTGACTTTTGAGAAACACCGCGTTTCCGAGCCGGCCGGCTCCGCCGCGGAACTTGACGAAACCATCGTCCATAAAGCGTCCGAAACCTAAAGCAAATTTACACTAGGCGGTCACGGGTTCGTTCACATCTTCGCCAATGCGTATCTCGTGTGTCCTGTCCAGTTCACCCGCCAATACAGCAAATTTCTCATCAAGCCTTTCCCCTTCCAGGGCGGCAAACTTTTTGGGCAGACGCAACACCAGCTTATCGCCTTCATAGAACACCGGGGCCTGGGCGATAACGCCCGGCATGGCGGCGGAAATCATATCGGCTGCACGGGCAGCTGCGCCGATAATGCGTGCTCGGGAGAGTGTCTCCTCGTCAATCAGCTGGTGTAGTCTGTGTGAATATTCGGGAGATATCAGGCCCCCGTTTCTGTAATAGACCGACAGGGCCAGAAATGCCCGTCCGGGATGATCCAGCCCTGCAAAATTCGCCTGGGCGATCAGGCTCAGACTCTGGGTGCTGCGATAGTCAGGATGGGTGCGCCAGCCAATATCAGACAATAGACATGTAGCATGGCGAAGCCGTCTTTGTTCCTGCGTTTCGTTTGGACCTGGAGAGGCAAACAAGGCATCAGTCCACGCGAAAAGTTCCCATGCCTGTTCCGGCGAACGGGAGCGCAAGCTGGCCAGTTCATCGCATGCCACAATAAGTGGATCGCGTTTCTGTTCCTGTTCACTGAGCATGGAATAGAGCAGTCCCTCGCGCACGCCGAATGCGGACACAATAAACTCGGAGGGGCGCATGAGTTTGAGCAAACGCTCCAGAACAAGCACGCCATAAGGTAACGTTTCACGCCGTGCACGCGGCAGAGCTTCGACTCCCTCAAGCGACGAGGGTGAGAGATGGTCCACCACACGGGCGAACCTCAAAGCCTCTTCGACCGGTATCTTGTAGCCATGCATGACGCTCAACGGATATTGTATTTGTGTCATGTGCAGCCGGGCGAACGCACGCCACGTTCCACCGACCGCGTAGAAGGGGCATCCTTTGCCCTTTTCCAGCCAATCGACCTTGGCCAGCCCGGCATCAACAATCTTGCGCGCCTTCTTAAGACAACCACCCGATTGGTCGATAAGGCGCAACCCGCCCAATGGTAAAGTGACACCGCCCGTTGCCCCCTTCTTTTTGTGAATACCGATGATCTCAAGAGAGCCGCCACCGAGGTCCGCCGCCATTCCACTCGCGTCGGGAAAACCGGAGATAACACCAGCCGCCGCCAAATGCGCTTCCTGCTTGCCCGAGATCACGGCTATATCCGTTTTGAGGATTTTTCTGACGCGCTGAATAAAATCCGGACCGTTTTCAGATTCTCGCGCCGCGGCCGTGGCGATCACGTCCATGCGCACAACCCCCAATTGATCGGCAATGGCACGAAAGCGGTGAAAGGCACGAAGCGCCCGTTTCACCCCTTCGTCATCGAGGCGTCCAGTTGTCGCCAGGGAGCGGCCAAGACCACACAGCACTTTTTCATTGAACAGGGGTACGGGATTGCGCTTGGCGCCCTCAAAGACCACAAGCCGCACTGAGTTGGAGCCTATGTCTATCACTGCAACCGGCTTGTTTCTTCGCCGGTCCTGGTCCGTTGGTTGCTTCACGGGTACTGGCTCTTGTATCGCTAACGCTTAAATCGCGGCGGGATATCATCCTTCAGCGATTCGCCCCTGCCGGAAAGGCTCGGGTTCGTCATGAAGTATTTCTGGGCATTGAACAGCTCTTCACTCTCGAGCGGACTGACACGCTCCCAGCTTCCATCAGGAAGATTGCGCCAACTCTGCTCATTATCCTTCAGATTGGCGACCATGATCTGATCGAGAATCTGTTCATGTACCGTCTTGTTCGTTATGAGAGTCATCGCCTCCACGCGACGGTCCAGATTGCGGGGCATCATATCCGCGGAAGACACGTAGACAACAGCTTCGGGATGGGGAAGTCCGTTACCCGCACCGAAACAGTAGATACGGGAATGTTCCAGAAAACGGCCGATAATGCTTTTCACGCGAATGTGGTCTGACAGACCTGGCTCTCCAGGGCGCAAACAGCATATTCCTCGAACCACCAGATCGATTTCCACGCCGACCTGGCTGGCCTCATAAAGCGTGTCAATCACCTGCGGATCGACAAGCGCGTTCATTTTCATCCAGATGGCGGCCGGGCGCCCTGCCTTGGCATGATACATTTCCTCGCAGATGTGATCGAGGATGCGCGCGCGAAGTCCATGGGGTGAGGCCGCCAATACCTGCAATTCGGTAGGCTCGGCATAGCCCGTCACGAAGTTGAAAACGCGAGTCACATCACGTCCGATTGTAGAGTCTGCAGTGAAATAGGATAAATCGGTGTAAATTTTTGCCGTCACCGGGTGATAGTTGCCAGTGCCGATATGACAATAAGTGGTGAGTTTTCCGCCCTCCCGGCGCACGATCTGGCTCAGTTTGGCGTGGGTCTTGTACTCGAGAAAACCGAACACGACATGCACGCCCGCGCTTTCAAGATCACGCGCCCATTTGATATTTGCTTCTTCGTCGAACCGTGCCTTCAATTCGACGACAGCTGTCACGGATTTGCCTGTTTCGGCCGCTTCTTTCAGCGCCTGAATGATCGGTGACGCCTTACTGGTGCGATACAGCGTCCAGCGGATTGCCATCACATCCGGATCGCCCACCGCCTGCCTCAGGAACTGAAGCACCACATCGAAGGATTCATAGGGGTGGTGGACGATGAGGTCCTTTTGCCGGATAGCGGCAAAACAGTCTCCACCATGCTCGCGGATACGTTCGGGGAAGCGGATATTGAAAGAATCGAATTTCAACTCCGGCCGTTCGGACGCGATGAACTGAGACATGTCCTCAATACCAATCAGGCCTTTTTGAATGAACACTTCGCGGTCGGTCACCTCAAGCTCCTTGACAACGAAGCGCCGAAGTCTCGCGGGCATTGAGGATTCGATTTCCAGCCGAATGACGGTACCGCGCCGGCGTCGCTTGAGAGCGGACTCAAAAAGCAATGCCAGATCCTCTGCCTTATCCTGGATCTCGATATCACTGTCTCTGAGCAAACGAAACGCACCCTGACCGCGCACGTGATATCCCGAGAACAGACGAGTAACAAATAGCGAAACAACCGATTCAAGACAGATGAAACGGATTTCCTGCCTCTCATCACCGCTTTGTGCTCCCACCCCGGGCAATCGCATGAAACGGTCCAACTGAGCAGGAATAGGCAAAAGCGCATACATGGTTTCCTCCCCGCCCTTGCGAAGGAGTTCCAGACCGAGAGTGAAGCCTTGAGAGGGAATGAAAGGAAATGGATGCGCTGGATCGACGGCAATGGGTGTCAGGACGGGAAAAATGTGGTTCATAAAATGATCTTCGAGCCAGTCACTCTCTCTTTGCGTCAAATCCTCCGTTTCGATGACGTGGATCCCGTTTTCTGCGAGTTCGTTCCTGAGTTCGACCCAGAGCTGCTGCTGCTGCGCTGACAGCGCGTCCACATATTCGCCAATCCGGTCCAGCTGTTCTAAGGGCGTTAAACCATCCTGGCTGGGGGTTTCGACACCGGCCAGCACCTGCCCGCGCAAACCGGCAACACGAACCATATAGAACTCATCGAGATTGGAAGTTGAGATGGCGAGAAACCTCACACGCTCCAGTAGCGGATGTTTTGCGTTACCGGATTCGGCCAGCACACGGGAGTTGAATTGCAGCCAGGAGAGTTCGCGATTGAAAAATCGCTCAGGTTTCTGCGACACGTCCTGGCGCGTTACGTCAGTGTGGAGGTTGATGTTCGTTACACGCATGTGACGACTCTAGGTCATGTCCCGGGCATCGGTTGAAGCATCTGCATAAATGCTAGTCCGGCGGCGAATACTCATCTGACTGCACCTGTTCCAGAATTTCCCCGACAAACTGCCGGGTGATTTTTTTGCCAGTTGCAAGCGCTGCCTTATCAATCGCCGCCACCAAAGCGCGCGCAGTCTCCATCGACCTTATCATACGCTTTGTCAGGAATTTGAGCACCTGGGGTTCAACATTCAATTGCCGATCGGAAAAATGCTTAAGCAGAACAGCGCTCAAAAGTGCATCGTCAGGTGAGCCTATGGTTGATACGGGCAAGGCCCGCAGCCTTGAAATGAGATCCGGCAATTTAATATTCCAGCGTCCCGGGGGCACCCTGGCTGTCGCAAGCACACAAAATCCGCGCTGCCTGGACATATTCAGCAAGTGAAACAGGGAGTTTTCATCGAAATCGGTGCGATCAAGGTTTTCCAGTATGACGCCCTTATAGAATTCAAATTCCGTGACGCCCGATGCGCTCAATTGCTGGACATCCACGATCTCGGCGCCGGTCTTGTGCCGCCATACATTTGCAAGATGGCTCTTGCCACACCCGGCCGGACCCTCAATCAGTTGGACATGACTGGACCAGACAGGCCAGGCATCGATGAGATCGACAGCAGCCGCATTACACGAACTTACAAGAAAATCGTCTGCACCCAATGCAGGGCGATGCGGGAGATCTAGAACCAGCTGTTCACTCATCGTCACACCCAGATACGCATGACCTCTGCGGGTCGGGCCTATTTCTTCTTGCGGCCAGGTTTGGCTTGGCCGAGGTAAAAAGGACTCTTCAAGTAAGCCTGCAAACCAAACCTGACGAGCACACCGATCGCAGCGGCAGCCGGGACCGCCAGCAGCAAGCCCAGGAAGCCAAATAAAAAGCTGAATACAAACAGGGCGAATATCAGCCAGACCGGATGCAGGCGGACACGATCGCCGATGATCATGGGCGAGAGCACATTCCCCTCTATCAGTTGCCCAATCATAAAGACGCTCAACACGGCAGCGACCAGATGCCATTCGGGCCAG
>CAXMMX010000182.1:0-20770 GCA_964194535.1 uncultured Alphaproteobacteria bacterium
CGCAGGCTCGGTTACCAGTCCGGGGATACGCGCGAGTTCGCAATTGAACGCGTAAAGCGCCATGAGGCTGCCCCGCACGCGGCGCGGCGCCATAAGGGCCGTTAAATAGCGGTCCGTGTCGTGCGCGCGCACAGTCTCGAAACTGGTTTGAATGTCTTCAGGGCTCGTCACCTGCCCGGACTCCGTTACAAGCTGGTGGCTTATTCGACGGCCAGAAGCGCCGCCGCAACCGCACGCTCCTCACCCAGCAGTACATTAAAGGTACGGCATGCAGCACCGGTATCCATAATTTCAAGACCCACGCCCGCCTTTACAAAGGCCTGCGTCACTTCAGGCGGAGGCATGAGCCGCTCGGTGCCGGTGCCCAGCAGAAGGAAATCGATTTTCTTCGCTTGCCTGAAAACGCGCGAAAAAACATCCCGTCCAAAGTCATCAGGCGTAACCGGAGGCCAGCCGTAAATTCCGTTCGGCAATATCAGGAGTGAACCGCGATGGCTCGTCCCGGCAAACCTGAAGCCGCTATTCCCATAGGCATCTATCGGGGCACGTTCAGGAAAGAATGGGCTTTGACCGCTCATGGGAAGATCGGGGCAAGAACGATCAGCCCCCCTCAGCTGCAGGTTCCTTGACCTTGGCGCCGCCCAATCCAGACCATTCACGTTTCACGCCCAGCATGAGCAGCAGGGGCGATGCCACGAATACGGAAGAATAGGTGCCGACAAGCACGCCCCACATCATCGCGAAGGTAAAACCGCGGATCACCTGCCCGCCGAAGGTATAGAGCGACAGCAGCGCAACGAGCGTCGTCACCGAGGTCAGAATTGTTCTCGATAGCGTGTTGTTAATCGACAAATCGAGCAATTCCGAGAATGGCATTTTCTTGTATTTGCGCAAATTCTCCCGCACCCGATCAAACACCACCACCGTATCGTTCAGCGAATAGCCAACAATCGTCAAAATGGCAGCGATGATCGATAAGCCGAATTCGAGCTGGAGCAGGCAAAACAGGCCGATAGTCAGCACCACATCGTGGATAAGCGCGGCCACCGCGCCCAGGGAAAATTGCCACTCGAACCGGAACCAGATGTAAAGCAGCACCGAGAATATGGCGACCAGAACGGCGATGCTGCCGGACTGGATAAGCTCGCCCGAAACGGTCGGCCCCACCACTTCCACACGCCGGTACTCGACGCTGTCACCAAGCGTCTCCTTGACCTTGGTAATGGCGTTTTGCTGGTTCTTTTCGCCGCCTTTTTGCTGCTCGATACGAATCATCACATCGGAAGGCGCGCCGAATTCCTGAATCTGCACTTCACCCACCCCGATAGTGCTGAGGCGAGAACGCATACCAGCCAGATCAATAGGGCCGCTCTTGTTCCGCACCTCGATCAGCGTGCCGCCCTTGAAGTCGATGCCGTAATTGAGGCCGGCGGTAAAAAACAGGCCAAGCGACGCCAGCATAAGCAGGCCGGAAACGGCAAAACTGATCATGCGGTAACGAATGAACCCGATCCGGGTGTCGATCGGTATGAATCTTAAACCCTTCATGGTCCCAGCCCCTTAAATCGGCACTTCTTGCGGCCGGCGCGCACGCACCCACTGGGCGACCATCAACCTGGTCAGCGTGAACGCGGTGAAAACGGATGTGATGATGCCGATAGACAAGGTCACGGCAAACCCGCGGATCGGCCCCGAACCCAGCCAGAACAGCACCAGCGCGGCGATGAATGTCGTTATGTTGGCATCAAGGATCGTGCCCAGCGCGCGGCTGTAGCCTGAATCGATGGACGCGATTACGGATTTTCCCGCACGCGCCTCCTCGCGAATACGCTCGAATATCAGAACATTGGCGTCCACCGCCATACCGATCGTCAGCACGATACCGGCAATGCCAGGCAAGGTAAGCGTGGCTTGCAGCAATGAAAGTACACCGACAATCAGCGCGATATTCACCGCCAGCGCCAGGTTTGCGAAGATGCCGAACAGCCCATAGGAAATGAGAATAAAGGCAACCACGGCGACCAGCCCAATCAGGGCCGCAATCTTGCCGGCGGCGATTGAATCCGCGCCAAGGCTGGCGCCAACGGTGCGCTCCTCAAGGATGGTGAGCTTTGCGGGCAGCGCGCCCGAGCGCAGCAATACCGACAGATCATTGGCTTCCGCCACTGTGAAATTGCCACTGATCTGACCAGTGCCTCCCAGGATCGGTTCCCGGATCACCGGTGCGGACACCACCTTGTTATCGAGCACAATAGCGAAGGGCCGGCCCACATTAGCCTGGGTCGCGCGCCCGAAACGCCGTGCGCCCGCCGTGTCGAAACGGAAGGTCACAACCGGCTCGTTGGTCTGCGAATCGAAACCGGGCTGGGCATCGACCAGACTTTCACCCGTCACGATAGCCCGGGATTTCAAGAGATAGGCTGATGAGAAGCCATCTTCTGACGGCACCAGTTCCGTACCAGGCGGCGCCCGCCCCGACTGCTGGGCCTGCTGAAGGCTTGAGGTGGTATCGACCATGCGGAATTCGAGCTTGCCGGTCTCGCCGACGAGCGCCTTGAGCCGTGAAACATCCTTGATGCCGGGCACCTGGACGAGAATCCGGTCCCGCCCCTGACGCTGGATTGTCGGCTCGGTGGTGCCAAAGGCATCGATGCGCCGCCGCACGGTCTCTATGGACGCCTCAATGGCCAAGCCGATGCGCTGGAACAGGCCCTGGTCGGTGATTTTGAGTAAAATCTGCCCGCCATCGCCGCGCGTCACGTCCAGATTGTTTCCCTGCTGCCCGGCGAATACGAGACCGCCACTCAACGGCACCGAAAGATTGCGCAGAGCGGTGAAGGCCTTGTCGAAATTCGCCTCGTCACGTATCCGCACGCTAACCAATCTGTTCGGCTGCGAAACACGAAGGAGTCTGTAACCGATTTTCCCCTTTCGCAGCACATCACGCACATCGCCGCGAATATTCTTGAGCCAGTCCTGCACGAGCTCCTTCTCGTCCATCTGGTAGAGCAGGTGCGCGCCGCCCTGCAAATCGAGACCGAGATTGATCTGCTTGTGGGGTATCCAGCCAGGCAATGCCTCAAGCGTTTTGGCCGGAAACAGGTTGGGCAGCGCCACGAGGAGCCCGCCTAGCGAAATGAGCAAAACCAGGATGATTTTCCATCTGGCGAAATGAAGCATGTCTGCAAGGCCTCTTAAGGAGTATCGAGTTACGCGCCGGTTTCTCACCAGGGTTATTTCTTGCCGCCGACTGGCTGTGTCTTCGACCGCAAATCTGTAATTGTCGAACGGATGACTTTTACCTTCACCCCCTGGGCAAGTTCGACCTGCAATTCATTCTCATCGACCTTGGTGACCTTGCCGACGAGACCCCCGCCGGTCACCACCGTATCGCCACGGCGCAATGCCGCAACCATTTCGCGATGGTCCTTGAGACGCTTCTGCTGGGGTCTGATAATCAGAAAATACATGATCACGAAGATCAGCAGAAACGGCATAATCTGAATAAAAAAATCCCCGCTCCCTGAGGCGCCTTGCGCATAGGCCGGTGTGATCAGCATTACGAACTCCCTTGATTCTGAATTAGCCGGAACACGGCCCTTGCCGAAACCCTGTATTACCGGAACATGGTGGCCGCACTCAGGGCCGGTTGGCGGCGACTATAATAGCGTCTCTTCGCATTGCAACCGCTTGCACCGCAACCATTTAACAGGCTAAGGAGCTTTTTGGCGTATATGGAACTGATTTTTCCGCCATTATTGCGTTATCAACCCTTATCTGACGCAGGTGTTTGCATAAGGCTAAGAAACGGATATCGCTTCAGCTATGAACTTCGAAGAACCCATTTCAGGACTGTTCAACCGCATCGCCTCGGCTCTGGAACGCCTTGCGCCGCCGTCCGCGCCGCGAATCGACTTTGATGCGGGTTCAGCATTCGTCTGGCAGGCCGAGCCGGAAGCTTTCTTACCCGTCGAACATGTCAACCGGATTCCGCTGTCACTGCTCAAGGGCATTGACCGGATGACAGACATACTGCTCGATAATACCGAAAAGTTTGCCAGGGGGCTGCCGGCCAACAATGCCCTGCTCTGGGGTGCGCGCGGCATGGGCAAGAGTTCGCTGGTGAAAGCGGCCCATGCGGAAATCGAGCAGCGCCTTTCGAAGGGGGAAAAATCAAAACAGCCTGACAAGGCGTTGAAACTCATTGAAATTCACCGCGAGGACATTTCATCCCTGCCGCAATGCCTGCACCATTTGCGCGACTCCAGCCATCGCTTCATCGTATTTTGCGACGATCTGTCCTTCGACGCCGACGACACCACCTACAAATCCCTCAAGGCCGTTCTCGAAGGCGGCATCGAGGGCCGGCCGCAGAATGTCATATTCTACGCCACCTCGAACCGCCGTCATCTGATGCCCCGGGATATGCTGGAGAATGAGCGATCGACCGCCATCAACCCGTCAGAAGCGGTCGAGGAAAAGGTCTCGCTGTCGGACAGGTTCGGCCTGTGGATAGGCTTCCACAAATGCAGCCAGGGCGAATATCTGGAAATGGTCCATGCCTATGCCGATCATTACAAGCTGGGTGTCGCGAGGAATGAATTGAAACGCGATTCGCTGGAATGGGCGACCACGCGCGGCAGCCGGTCAGGACGTGTGGCCTGGCAGTTCATCCAGGACGTGGCCGGACGGCTCGGAAAACACCTCACCGACTGAGCAAAACTGCTAGCTGCTGGCCATATATGAGAGCGGGTTGACCGGTTTTGAACCCTTCCGCAACTCGAAATGGAGCTGCGGCTGACTGACATTGCCCGACTGGCCCGCCTTGCCGATAATCTGCCCGCGCCGCACGGTATCTCCGCGCTTCACCAGCAACTTGTCATTATGGGCATAGGCCGTCACCCAATTGTTGGCGTGACGAATCAGGATCAAATTGCCATAGGGTTCCAGTTCACTCCCGGCATAGGCAACGACGCCGTTTTCAGCCGCCTTGATCGACGTACCCTTGGGAACAGCGACATTGATGCCGTCATTATGCTTGCCACTGGGCTTGACTCCGAATCCGGCAACGATACGACCCTTCACCGGCCAGCGGAACTGGTTGCCAGCCATGGGTTCGGGTTTGGGCAGGGTTTTTGTACGCGCAGCCACCCTTTGCTGAGGGCGCGGCGTGGAAATCGCGGTGTTTACCGCTTCTGACGCGGACGGCCTGCGGCGTGCCGGGTTAATTACCGGCAGAGGAATATTGGCGCTGCGCGATACAACGCGCACCGGGGCTTGTGGTTGTGAAACGACCTGGCCTGGGATTTTGAGCTGCTGGCCCGGCCGAAGCAGGTTCGAATTTTTGATGCCATTGGCACGCTGTAGTTCCTGCTGCGTGATGGAGTGCATCCGTGCGATCTTGCCGACACTATCGCCGCGCTTCACCGTGTAGCTGGCCGTCATGGTCTGCGGCGCGGGAGAACCTGGACCTGGAATGGTTAGTTTCTGCCCGATGCTGAGCCGCGTATTTTTCAGATTGTTGGCCGATTTGATCTGCTCGATGCTCACCCCATGACGGCTGGCGATCTTGTAGAGCGTATCGCCCTTCTGCACCGCGACGGTCCTGTTGGCCGGCGGCGGCGGCGCAACTGCCTGCATTCTCACCGGCTGGGTCTGCACGGGGCGCGGCGCCTGGTATTGCGGCTGCGGTGGCAAGGGCGCGGACTGGATTTGACGAGGCTCTGCCGCCGCGTATTGCTGGGGCTGGGGCGGAGGAAGATCCTGCCTGACAACGCTCGTGACGTTCGCCGGTGCACCATTTTGGTAGACCGGTTCAGCCGGAACCGGAGACAGCGACGACGTGGTGAGCGGGGTGTCCCCACTGTTATTGGCAAATGCCGGGTAGTCGAATCGCGATACGCCGCTGCTGCACGCAGCCAGCATCGCCGCGAGGCCTAAAACAAGGCCTCTACCCGCAAGGCCAAGAATGCCTGAATTCCTGAAAATGGATACTAAAACACCGCTCATGATAGGACCCCTCATTTCCTCATGAGAGTAAAACGCCTTACCGGTAAACAACTTGTTAAGGAATGGCGTTTCGGCGCAGAAAATCGCCGAGTCTGACAAGACGGGATGTCCAGTTGGCTCACATACTCTTGTGCAGCATCAGAACAAGAGCTACTGCGTGGCCAGCTTCTCTGACTGAACCCCGGACTGGGTTTGATCTTCCCGAATGGATGATGTGGTTATTGCAGCGCTCGCATTCGCAGATTTCTTGGTCAATCCGAAAACCGGGAAGCTGAACCCAGTCATGTTTACGGCACTGCAACCGGAAATCACGAGCACCATAAACAGTGCCCCACCGACGAATGCAGTACGTGATTTGAGCCACGAGATGATGTGGTGTTGCGTCACGCGCATCGGTTCTGCCCTCTCTCTAAAGAGAATTAATGTGCTTAAGGCGTAAACAAGCCCTTAAGGTGCCGCGACATATGCACTCTCGCGAAGAATTGCCGCTGCAATATAGCCAGTCACGCCGACCGGTGAAAAAGGCTGCAAGCGCCTTTTGACGCCAGCCTGTTAGCCCTGGCTATTTGCCCTGGCCGCGCTTCACCCGGCCCTTCACCAGCGGCACGAAACGAACCGGGAGCAACTCCTTGTGCTCCAGGCCATCCTCGGTCTTGTCGATCTGTACGAGGTGCTGCGTTTCGCGCGTTTCCCCCAGCGGCATGACCATGCGTCCGCCGGTTTTCAACTGCTCCAGCAACGCCTTGGGCGCTTCAGGCGCCGCCGCGGTAACAATGATCCGGTCATAGGTCGCCTGCGGCGGCCACCCCAGCCACCCGTCGCCGATGATGGTTATCACGTTGTTTATGCCGAGCTTCCCGAACTGCTTCGACGCACTTTTTTGAAGCTCCTTGTAGCGCTCGATGGTCAAGACCTGCCGGCACAGGTGAGACAGGACCGCCGCCTGATACCCGGACCCGGTGCCGATTTCCAGCACCGTGTCTCCGGGCTCCGGCCCGAGACTCTGGGTCATATATGCGACGATATAGGGCTGCGAGATAGTCTGGCCGCAGGCGAGAGGCAGGGCCGTGTCGGCATAAGCCTGATCGATAAAGGCCTCTTCGACGAACGCCTCGCGCGGCACAAGCTCCATGGCCCGCAGCACGCGCGTATCATGGATGCCGTGCTTGCGCAGCTGCATGATGAGACTGATTAGTTCAAGCGAGCTTCCCATCACATACCGTTTTGTGGCGAACCGCCCCGTCCAGTGGTGTGTAAAACCTATTATCCCGTGATTCTGGCGCAATTGCTGCCAATATTCTCAGCCGCGGGAGAAAAACCTAATCGGCCAGTGTCGCCGCGAGAATCTTGGCAGCGTCGCGATGCGTCAGATCCAGGTTCAGCGGCGTCACCGAAATGCGGCCCGTATGGATCGCCCACAGATCGCTGCCCTCTGCCGGCGTTGATTTGCCGCGCTTGAAACCCAGCCAGTAATAGGATTTACCACGCGTATCCATTCGGTCCTCGATGGTCAGGGAATCCTGATTGCGCCGCCCCTGGTCGGTCACCACGACGCCTTCAATGTCATCGGGCTCACGATCGGGGAAATTGACATTGAGCACCACATCTTCCGGCCAGCCGGCATCGAGAAGTTTGCGTATCAGGTCAGGCCCCAGCGTCACGGGCGTCTGCCATTTGAGCTTTCGCATCTTGTCCTTGTCGAAACTGTAGGCAAGGCTGAGCGCAATCGAGGGGATACCCAACAGATTGCCTTCAAACGCACCGGCAATGGTGCCCGAATAGGTCACGTCGTCAGCCATGTTCTGCCCGGCATTCACGCCTGAAAGCACCAGGTCGGGCGGCTTGTCCCGAAGAAGAAACCGCACCGCCATGATGACGCAGTCCGTCGGTGTCCCCTTCACCGCATAGATGCGCTCTTCCACCTCGCGCAGGCGCAATGGCTCATGCAGAGTGAGCGAATGCGACGCCCCGCTCTGCTCGGTCTCGGGCGCGACGGTCCACACATCGCCGGACAGCTCGGACGCGATCTGCTGAAGCACATCGAGGCCCGGCGCGTGAATGCCATCGTCATTGGTGATGAGGATACGCATGGGGTTTACAGACCTACCCGGCGGCTATTTTTTCAAGCCCGCTCATATAGGGGCGCAAGGCTTCAGGAACCGTGATGGAGCCATCTTCGTTCTGATAATTCTCGATGATCGCGATCATGGTGCGCCCAACGGCAAGCCCGGAGCCGTTCAGCGTGTGCACGAAGCGCAAGTCCTTGCTCCCCGAAACCCGGTAGCGCGCATTCATGCGCCGCGCCTGGAAATCGCCGCACACCGAGCAGCTTGATATTTCCCGGTACATATCCTGCCCCGGCAGCCAAACTTCGATATCGTAAGTCTTGCGGGCGCCGAAACCCATGTCGCCGATGCAAAGAATCACGGTCCGGTATGGCAATTCGAGCCGTTTGAGAACTTCCTCTGCGCTTCCGGTCATGCGCTCAAGCTCATCGAGCGATTGGTCCCCGGTGGTGATGGAGACAAGCTCCACTTTGGAGAATTGGTGCTGGCGGATCATACCGCGCGTATCGCGCCCAGCAGACCCCGCTTCAGCCCGGAAGCACGGCGTCCACGCCGTCAGCCGCATGGGCAACTCGTCTTCCTCCACAATCGACTCGCGCACCATATTTGTGAGCGGCACCTCGGCCGTGGGGATGAGCCAGTAGTCATCCCTGGTCACAAACAGATCCTCTTCAAACTTCGGCAATTGCCCGGTCCCGAACAGCGCCTTGTCGCGCACCAGTGCAGGCGGCAGCATTTCCTGATAGCCGCCGAGACCGCCATTTTCCGGTCCCGTATGTATATCCAGCATGAAGGACGCAATGGCCCGCTCCATCCGCGCCAGCGCGCCCTTGAGCACCACGAAACGCGCGCCGGACATCTTGGCCGCCGTTTCGAAATCCATCAGCCCCAAATCTTCGCCAATCTCGAAATGCTGCTTGGGCGAGAAAGAAAAAGATGGCTTGTCGCCCCAGACCCGCACCTCGACATTGGCATTTTCGTCCTCGCCTTCGGGCACGTCATCCAGCGGCGCATTGGGCAGCGTGGACAAGGCTTCGCGGAGCGTCAGATCGAGACGCCGTTCCTCCTCCTCGCCGGACTGGATAATCGATTTGGCTTGCGCCACCTCGTCCATCAGCTTCTGCGCTGCCGTCTCATCGCCGGACGCCTTCGCCTTGCCTATTTCTTTCGACGCGGCGTTGCGCTTTGTCTGCGCGTCCTGAAGTTTCTGGATCAGCGCGCGGCGTTCCTCATCGAGCACGAGGATGGCGGATGATTTGGCTTCAAGACCGCGCTTCGCCAGCGCGGCGTCGAACGCGCCGGAATTTTCACGAATCCATTTGAGATCAAACACGTGTTAAGGCTCCGAATGAGGTAAAGTCCGCCGACTCGAGAATTGCGCCAAGCTATACACGGGCGCGGCGGTTAGCGTCCAGATGTGCATCAAGGACGCGATTCCTGCGAAAGCAGTAATTTCGGCTTTTTATGACCCGGGAAAACGAACCCCCTGCAAAAGCAGGTGTCCATACCATCTGACTGCCTACACGGTTTTTTCCGCCGCGTCGCCGTCTTCCTTTTCGCGCGCGGCACGTTTCTTCTCGACCATCTGCACCGAGAAGATTGAAATCTCGTAGAGAAGCAATGTCGGCAGGGCCAGGCCAATCTGGCTGATGGGGTCGGGCGGCGTGAGGAAAGCCGCCACCGCGAAGGTGCCGACGACGGCGTATTTACGCTTGGCCCTCAACCCATCAGCAGTGGCGAGCCCGGCCCGCGCCAGCAGCGTCAGCAGCACGGGCAACTGGAAGCAGATGCCGAACGCCAGAATAAGCGTCATGACGAGGCCGAGATATTCGCTCACCCGCGCGGTCAGATGGATTTGCACCTGGGTGTCACCGGTCTGTTGCAAAGACAGGAAAAATTTCATGGCAAGCGGCATGACCACGTAATAAACCAGCGAACCGCCGAGAATGAACAATATGGGCGTCGCCACCAGGAAGGGCAAAAACGCCTGTTTTTCGTTCTTGTACAAACCCGGCGCCACGAACATGTAGACCTGTGACGCCAGCACCGGGAAGGCCAGGAAAATGGCGCCGAACAAGGACAGCTTGAGCTGGGTGAAAAAGAATTCCTGCGGCGCGGTGTAAATCATCTCGATGCGCGTATCGCCGCCGACCGCCGCCTTATAGGGGTAGAGCAGGATGTCGTAGATGTCGTTGGCAAAGAAGAAACACAGCAGGAAGCCCGCGAAGATCGCCGCCATGGTCCACATCAGCCGCGTGCGCAGCTCAACCAGATGCTCGATCAGCGGGGCTTTTGTGGATTCAAAATCCTCTGAGGTTTCGCTCTGGGTTTCGCTCACTTACCCCTCGCCTCCACTCTTGGCGGCAGAGGTCTCCGTTTTGGACTTGGGTTTGGGTTTGGGTTTGGGTTTGGCCGCGGGTTTTTTCTTCTGAACGGACTTTTCCGGCCCATCACCGCCAGCTGGCTTGGCATCCATATCAGGCGCCTCAATACTGCCCTTGATGTCGTCGGCAGCCTCTTTCAGAGGCGCCATGCTCTCCTTCATCGAATCCCTGATCTGGTTGATCGGATTGAGATCGGGTGCATCTTGCAGCGTTGAGCGCAACTCATCGAGTTCGCTTTCGCGGATCGCATCGTCGAACTGTGAGCGGAACTCGGCCGCCGTGCGGCGCAACTGGCCCGCATAACGGCCTAACGAGCGCAGCATGCGCGGCAAATCCTTCGGGCCGACGACGATAATCGCAACCACGGCAATAATCAGGATTTCAGTCCAGCCTATATCGAACATGGAACGCCTGCCGTCTCCGGACTAATCCAATCCGCCTCCGGGACAGCCCCAGTGTGCGTTTGTAATGAGACGGAATGTCAAAGGGTCATACCGCCAGCACGTTGGCTGGCACTCGCCTAGCTCGCCTTGGCCTTGCTGCCGCTCGACGATTTCGCCGGCTTTGCAGTCTCGGCCTCGTCGTGCTCAATGGATTTAACAGTATCGGAATCTTCCGATTCGTCCTCCGCTATGCCCTTTTTAAAGCTCTTGATGCCCTTCGCGACATCGCCCATGAGGTCGGAAATCTTGCCGCGCCCGAACAAAAGCACGAGCAAGACGATAACAATAAGTATTTGAAACCAACTCGGTGCCATTTTGAATTATTCTCCTGCTTGGCAGCTACGCTTGCCTGAATTGACCCGCACTATTGCAGAAAGGCTACACCCCCGCAACACGGAGTAGGGGGGCAGAGTTAAGGCCCCTCCGCACGCACGATTTTCATGCGTCTGACTTGTCGTCCGATGAGGCGGCAAACACCAGGATATCTTCCGGATTGACCATGACGCCCACGTCCGAACCGGCCTGTTTTGCCTGCGATTGACGGACCCGGGCAAAGAGCGGTTCCTCCAGCCCTTCAACGCCGATTTCCATCAAGGCCGTTTCACCGAGGAAACGCGTGTTCAGCACGCGCCCTGCCCGGCCCTTGCCAACGGACACAAGCTGAACGTCGCGCTGGCGGATGCAGGCCACCGCTTGGGCGCCATTTGCAAGCCCCTTGGCCGCGCATTTTCCAAATGGCGTATCCGCCCTGGAACCTTTCACGACCACCGGTATCTCGTTCATGTCCGAGAACATGCGCGCCGCATTGATGTCAGCGGGCGCATGATAAAGTTCCTCCGCCGTTCCCGACTGCAACAGCCTCCCCTCGCGCATCAACGCGATACGGTTTCCCATGCGCATGGCTTCCTCGCAAGAATGGGTGACCAGAATACAGGTGGCGCTGGTTTCCTTGAGAATCGCAAGCGTTTCCTCGCGCATTTCATCGCGCAGCTGCTCATCGAGACCGGAGAACGGCTCATCCATCATCAGCACTCCGGGCCTTGGCGAGATCGCCCGCGCCAGCGCAACGCGCTGCTGTTCACCGCCCGACAGGATGTGCGGATAATCATCGGCATATTTCGCCAGCCCCACCCGCTCCAGCGTAGAGTGCGCAACCTTTCGGGCATCTTCGCGCGCCATGAACTTAAGCCCGAAGGCAGTATTTTCCAGCAATGTCAGATGCGGGAACAGGGCAAAATCCTGAAACATGAGCCCAACGCCGCGGCGCTCGGGGGGAACATGGATATCTGGTCCCGCGACGACGGAATCGTTGATCAGAATGCGCCCGCCGGTCGGGCGCTCCAGCCCTGCCGCCAGACGCAGAAGCGTGGTCTTGCCGCACCCAGACGGCCCCAGCAGGCAAACAATTTCACCCGGCGCGATGTCTAGGCTAATGCCGCGAACAGCATGAACGGAACCGAACCGGCGCTGAACATTATCGAACGTCAGCCGCGCGGCAATGGTCGCGGCGGCAGAGCCGCGGATACCCCACCGGCCAGCTGATGGCTGCTGGCGGCGCTTGGATGTTTGACCGAATAACACGGCGCCTACTTACGCGACTGGAGGCACTGGTTGCAAGCCTGTGAGGGTCAGGGACCGGTATCATCCTCCGGCGAGCCGTCATCTGGCGCGCCGAAATGTTCATCAATTTCAGCCGCCAGCTCTCCTTCGGCAATATCATCTTCCAGCGGCTCCTCGTCCTCGCCGAGTTCTTCTGAATCATCCGGGTGCGGAATGGAGAACCCTCGTGGTAAATTGCCGTCGAGCAGGCCTGCGCCCTTCAATTCGTCAAGACCGGGAAGGTCGTTGATATCATCAAAGCCGAAATGCTCAAGGAAGGCCGGTGTCGTTCCGTAGGTAATCGGCCGGCCCGGCACGCGGCGGCGGCCGCGAAGTTTGATCCAGCTGGTTTCAAGCAAAACGTCAAGTGTGCCCTTCGATGTCGCCACGCCGCGAATATCCTCGATTTCGGCCCGTGTTACCGGCTGGTGATAGGCGATGATCGACAAGGTCTCCAGCGCGGCCCGGGACAGCCGGCGCTGCTCCACCGCATAGCGTTGCAGCAGGAAGGAAAGATCATCGGCTGTGCGGAAGGCCCATTTGCCCCCCGCGCGCACCAGATTGATGCCGCGTCCGGCATAGAAAATCTGAAGCTCCTCGATCAGGGCGCTGATATCCTCGCCTTCAGGAATATGTTCGGCCAGGCGCGCCTCATCGAGAGGCTCAGACGCCGCAAACAGCAGAGCTTCCAGCACACGCAGATTTTCGCGGCGGTCGGCCGAGGGCAGCCGCATGACGTTTTCCGGCAAGGGCAGAGGTAGCGTCGTCGCTTCCCTTGTGTGTTCAGCCCGTTCGGCTGCCGTCTCGTCTCTCAGTTTTTCGCTCATGGTTTCTTCCAGCACCTTGTTTGCGTCTTGTTGGCTGTCCCTGTTCATATCCTTCATTGTGCGCTCTCGTTTGCACGTTTGCGCAGGTAAAGTGGCGCAAATGCGCTCTTCTGCCTGAGTTCCGCCAGGCCTTCGCGCGTCAACTCGAGCGAGGCGCTCAAGGAGCTCGCCAGCGCCGTGCGCTTCATCTGCGGGTCCTCAAGGAAATCCATGATCAGCTCATTAATCGGCGCCCAGTCCAGCGACGTGCCCAAAATCGCCTCCAGACGCTTGCGAGCTTCCTGAATCGACCACACCGGCCGCGCTGAGAAATGGATGGTATCGATGGCCGTGCGCTGGCGCTGGTTGGAATAGGCTTTGAGCAGATCATAGATATTGGCGTCATACTCGGAGTTGCGCACCAGCCTGATGCCTTCCGGCATGCCGCGCGCAAAAAAGTCGCGTCCCAGCCGGTTGCGGTTAAACAGCTTGGCGCCTGCGTCACGCATGGCTTCCAGCCGCCTCAGACGGTGAGCCAGTTGCGCCGCGAGTTCCTCGCCAGTGGGTTCACCCTCGCCAGCTTCAGCCGGCAGCAGCAATTTTGACTTCAGGAAGGCGAGCCATGCGGCCATGACCAGATAGTCCGCCGCTATTTCCAGCCGGAGCCGGCGAACCTGTTCGATAAAATCGAGATATTGCTGGGCCAGGTCGAGAATGGAGATTTGTGCGACATCGAGCTTGTGATCACGCACCAGCGCCAACAGCAGATCGAGCGGCCCTTCATATCCGTCAATATCGACGACAAAAGTCTGGCTGCGCGGCGGTGCATCGAACGCATCGGCGCTCACATCTTCCGAAATGACACCGCCTTGTCCGTTCTGCGCGTCTTCAAACTTGTCTTCGGGTGCGCTCATGGCGCCCTTCCGCTTTGCAGTGTGTGATCCTGGGCCGAAATGGCCTGAACCTTCTCCAGCATAATCAACGCCCGTTCCTCATCAAACGGCCCTGGTGTTTTCAACCGTCCCAGCGCCGCATTGAACCGCGCCAATGACTTACCACCCAAATCGGGCACCGCAGCGGCCACCTGCACCATATCCTCAAACTTTCCGCTGCAATGCAACGCCACGTCACAACCAGCGGCAATAACATTCCTGGCCCGCTCAGCCGGAGTTCCCGACAGTGCCGCCATATCGAGATCATCACTCATTACGAGCCCGTCAAAACCGATCCCCTTGCGAATCACTTGGCTCATTATAAGCGCAGAAACGCTAGCTGGGGCGTCTTCATCCAGAGTTTTCAGCACCACATGCGCCGTCATCGCCAGCGGCAGATCGTTCAGGGCGGCAAACGGTTTGAAATCGATTCTCTCCAGTTCTTCCACAGAGGCATCGATAACCGGCAAATCCTTGTGACTGTCGGCGCGCGCGCGTCCGTGGCCCGGAATATGTTTGATAACCGGCAAAACGCCGCCCTCAAGAAAAGCGCCGGCGACCACGCGCGCCAAGGCAATTATCGTGTCCGGATTGTCGCCATAGGCACGATCGCCAATGATCTCATGGGCGCCCGGCGAGGGCACATCGAGAACCGGCGCGCAATCCACATTGATTCCGGTTTCATACAGATCCGCCGCCATCAACCGTGTGACGGCATGCGCCGCATCAAGCGCTCCGGCCGGATCATTTTGATAGAGATACGCGAATGCCCGCGCGGGCGGGTATTTGCGCCAATGTGGCGGCCCCATCCGCTGGACGCGCCCGCCCTCCTGGTCCACCAGAACCAGAACATCATCGCCAATGCTCTCACGCACACTGGCCACAAGGCTCGTAATCTGATCGCGCGAGATACAATTGCGAGCAAACAGGATCAGCCCGCAGGGCCGGATATCGCGCAAGAATGATCGTTCGTCCGGTGTGAGGTCAGGCCCGGAACACCCGGTTATAAGAGCTTTAGGGTCAGGCACCATGCAGGCCGGGATATCGGCCCCGCTGGCGGTGGTCAAGTATCGCCATGAAGTTGTGCGCAGAACTTATTGCGAGCGGACGATGCAACTGCGCATTCCTGCGCCCTTGAGAGAGCCGCACAGGCTGGAGGCAACCTTCTTGCTTTCAATCGGTCCCACATTGAGCCGGTACCAGACGCCCTTGCTGCCCAGATCAGCCCGCTTGATGATCGGGCGGTAGCCGCTGAGCAGCCGCGGATATTTCTGCTGGATGTCGGCAAAGGCAGCCAGTGCATCCGTCTGGCTCTTGCGCGCGGCGACCTGAACCACATAGGTGCCGCCCGATACCGCCGCTGCGGATGCGGGCGCGGCCGCGATTTGCTGCGGGGCGGGTGCAGGCGTAACAGCGCGCGGGACCGGCGGTTTTTGTACCGGAGGCGGCGTCACGGCCACTGGAGCGTGCACACTCGGTGTAACGGCCTTCACAGCGGGTGCGGGTATTGAAGCGGGTACGGGTGCTGGAGCTGGTGCAGATGCTGTCACCGGCGGTTTTCCGGGTAATGGCTGTGGGAAGCTCATGGACACGGATCCGTCAGGTGCGGACCCCTGCAGTGCGGCCTGAGCTGGGGGTGCTTTCACCACCTTTTGGCGTGGACTCGCCGCCTCGAGAGTGCCATCGGGCCGAACCGTCAATGTTTTAACCTTGCGCGGCGCGCCGGCAGGCGAAGTCTTCACATCTGGAGCGGGCGATTTTTGAGCCTGTGCGCTGGTTGGCGTCTGCGACGTGACCAGGGCGGCAGTCGCGGCGGTGGCAACATCTTCCTGACGCGGCACCAGGCGCTCGACTTCCTGGCTTTTCTCGCCTTGCAGGCGCTCATAAATTTTCTTGTTCTTGTGCGGGAACTGCTTTCCGCCAGGCATGGCCGGCTCCACTTTCACCGGGCGGCTGTCTGCCTGAATGAGCGGCGGCTTGCCAGCGCTTGCGATATCGGAGTCCCCACCAATTTTATAGGCGAATGCGAGCGCACCACCCAGAGCCAGAACACCGATCAAACCGCTCGAAGCCATCAGAATCTTGCGTACGCGGTGCTCCTTGAGCGCAGCCACGTCCGGGGCGCTTTCGCCGCCCATAAATTCCGCATCGCCGGTCTGCCCCGGCTCATGGAAGAAGGGCTGGTCGCCCAGTGACTCACCCGGACCTTCAAATGCGCCCAGTGGAATTTCCGGGTGCTGGTCGTAATGCGCCTCGAATGTCTGAAGGGTATTGCCAGCCTCGCCATGATAGGCCGCATCGGAATGAAGCTCCGCACCGGCCTCAAATCCACTGGCGGGCGTATTGCGCAGGGCATCGTCATGAATTCCGCTGGCGGGCGTATTGTGCAGGGCATCGTCATGCGATGCGAGCGGCTCTTCCATATAGCTGTGAACATCGTCGCTGACGAATGAGGCTTCGGCGCCAGAGTCGTCAATGCCGGCATCCGGTTCGACATGCTCGGCGTGAACCTGCGGTTCGTCAGAATAATCCTGGGAATAGCTATGGTCGTAGTTGTCAGCTGGAAGGTCTGCTGGAAGGTCAGCCGGGATTTCGGGTTCCTCGACCGGCTCATATGGCGCTTCGGCCTGCTGAGGCTGCTCCGTGACAGGGGCGTATCCCTGCACCTGCCCGAAGCCGGCCAATCCTGGCAGCCCTTGCGCAGGATGACCTCCACCATTGTTTCCCGATGAAGCGTTCTCCGGTTTTTCAGAAGCGGCAGGTTGGTTAGGGGATCTGGTTCCCTTGTCCGTTATCGACATTACGATACTTCCCTCGAACTCAACTCCGTGTGTCCATTCGGAGTTATTCTAACGCATTTCACTGATTGGCTGGACACCAAGAATTCTCAGGCCAGACGCCAGAATTTCGGCAGTTGCCGACACAAGCGCCACACGCACCTCAGTCAAATCTCGGTTCGTCGAGTTAATAAAACGTAATTGTGGCAACTCTTTGCCCCTACTCCACAGGCTGTGGAAGTCTCCCGCAAGTTCATACAGGTAAAACGCTACTCTATGAGGCTCATGGGCCAGCGCTGCGGCTTCAATGAGTCGCGGAAACTGAGAAATTCTCTTAATTATAGCAAGCTCTTCTTCGCTATTCAAAAGTGAAAGCTTGAGCTTTTCTATGTCTAGACTGTCGTGTTTAAGGTCAGGGAACACTTCAAGCGTATTTCGATACACGCTATGCGCGCGGGCGTGTGCATATTGCACGTAGAATACCGGATTATCACGGGATTTCTCCGTCACCTTGACGAAGTCAAAATCGAGCGGCGCATCATTTTTGCGGTACAGCATCATGAAGCGTACCGGTCCGGGACCGACCTCGTTCACCACGTCGCGCAGTGTTATGAATTCACCGGAACGCTTTGACATTTTCACCGGCTCGCCACCACGAAACAGGTGCACCAGCTGACAGATTTTTACATCCAGCTCACCCTCTCCGCCGGTGAGCGCTTTCACAGCCGCCTGCATCCGTTTCACATAGCCGCCATGATCGGCCCCCCAAACATCGATCATGGTCCTGAAGCCGCGTTTGAACTTGTCGTCATGGTAGGCCATGTCCGAGGCGAAGTAGGTATAGGTGCCGTCAGACTTCACCAAGGCACGGTCCACATCATCGCCAAATTGCGTGGCGCGGAATAGCGTCTGCTCGCGGTCCTCCCAGTCATCGGGAAGTTTGCCCTTGGGCGGCGGCAGGCGGCCCTCGTAAATCAATCCCTTCTCGCGCAACTCATTGATCGTCAGCGCCACCTTGTCGCTCTCACCTTCTATCAGCGAGCGCTCGGAGAAAAACACGTCCTGGCTGATGTCCAGGGATGCAAGATCCTCCTTGATGGCTTCGAGCATCGAGGCGGTTGCGAATTCACGAACAGGCGAAAGCCATTCTTCCTCTTCCTGCTTCAGCAGTTTCTCACCGTGAATTTTGGCCAGTTCCGCCCCGACCGGCTTGAGATAATCCCCCGGGTAATAGCCTTCGGGGATTTCACCAATATCTTCGCCCAGCGCCTCGCGGTATCGCAAGAAGGCGGAACGCGCCAGCACATCCACCTGCGCGCCGGCATCATTGACGTAATATTCGGTCGTCACGTCAAACCCGGCAAATTTCAGCAATGCGCCAAGCGCATCCCCAAACACCGCGCCGCGGCAGTGGCCAATATGGAGCGGGCCGGTGGGATTGGTGGAGACATATTCCAGATTGACCTTCTCGCCCGCGCCGATATTGCTACGGCCAAAATCACCATCCTTTTTTAAAACCACTTTAATAATTTGCTGCCAGAAGTCATTGGATAATTTGATATTTATGAAACCAGGACCGGCAATCTGGACGTCTTCAACATCACCATCATTTGCCAGAAGTGCGCTGAGTTTCTCTGCCAGGTCGCGCGGCGCCATACCAGCCTTTTTGGCCAGGACCATTGCCGCATTGGTCGCCAGATCACCGTGAACGGCTTCACGCGGCGGCTCGACGGTGACAACGGACATATCGATATCGGCCAGCAACAGCCCTTCGCCCTGCAACTGCTCAAGTGCAGCTGCAATCCGGTCTGAAAAATGGGCGTACAGGTTCATTGTCACTGTCAGAGAGGCTTGAGAAATACGGGCAGCTTCCGCCGCATTGCGTGCGGTTAGCGCAATTCCGGAGTGCGGTCAAACAGGCGGGTATGTTCACGCACGGCATAGCGGTCGGTCATCCCCGCGATAAAATCGCATATATGGGCCGCACGCTCCCGGGCTTCAGCTCCCTCACCCCCCTTCCGCCAGTTCCCGGGCATGGCGTCCGGCTGGCGCATATAGTGCAAAAACAGCTCGCCTACGATCTGCCCGGCCCCTTCCATGATGCGCAAGATCCTGCTTTCCCGGTAGACCCGCGAAAAAAGAAAGTCACGCAATTCGTCACAAGCCCCGGTCATGCCGGGGGAAAATGAGACGACTGGCGCATCGGCATTTCGAATTTCATCCGCGCTTGCGGGCGCCAGCGCTTCCAGCCGCAAATTGGCCTCGCACACCACATCTTCAATCATCGAGGTAATCAACCGCCGATTGATCTCGTAAATCACCCGCGAGGCTTCGAGATCGGGATACAGGCCACGAATCTCCTCGATGATACCGCCCGTCACTGTCACCCCGGCCAAATCGTCCAACGGGTAGGAACCGGCGCGGAACCCGTCATCGATGTCGTGATTGTTGTAGGCGATGTCGTCGGCAATCGCCGCCACTTGCGCCTCGGCGCCGGGATATGTCGCCAACTCCAGATCCTGTATGTCGTTATAGGCCTTGAGAGCGCGTGGAATGCCCTTGTCCGCATGCGGCCCGGTCGGCGCACCACCAGGCCCAAGAACCGGGCCATTGTGCTTGGCCAGCCCTTCCAGCGCCTCCCAGGTCAGGTTCAGGCCATCGAAGGCGGCATATTTGCGCTCCAGCATGGTCACCACGCGCAGGCTCTGCCCGTTATGGTCAAACCCGCCATAGTCGGCCATGGCCGCATCTAGCGCGCGCTCGCCTGCATGCCCGAAGGGTGGATGACCCAGGTCATGCGCCAGCGCGATGGCTTCGGTCAGGCTCTCATCCAGCGCCAAGGTGCGCGCAATCGCCCTGGCAATTTGCGCGACTTCGATGGAATGGGTCAGGCGCGAACGGTAGTGATCGCCCTCGTGATAGATGAACACCTGCGTCTTGTGATTGAGCCTGCGGAAGGCGGTCGAATGCACAATCCGGTCACGGTCACGCTGAAACGGCGAGCGGGTGGGACAGGCCTCTTCGGCGTACAGCCGGCCCCGGCTGAGAGAGCCAAAAGAAGCATATGGCGCGAGCGTTCGCCCCTCCTGTTCTCCCGCCATCACTGGTTCTGGTTTTATCATCACGAATTGACAACCCGTTTCTGGACCTTATCTTCCTAGTAGAATGGTGCGCGATAGGTTATGACGCGTGCATGGTAAAAAAACCAAAAGAATCATGAACAGCAAGCAGATTACAGTTTCAGACCGCGCCGCCAAGCAAATCGCGGCCATCTTCGCCAATGAGGCGGCCAACTCGATGTTGCGCGTCTCCGTCGAAGGCGGCGGCTGCTCGGGCTTTCAGTACAAGTTCGATCTTGTGCAGGCGCGCGAGGCCGACGACCTTGCCATCGACAAGGGCGGCATCACGGTTCTGATCGATCCCGTCTCGCAAATCTATATGGAAGGCAGCGAGATCGATTTCGCCGACGAGCTGATCGGAGCGGCCTTCAAGATCAACAACCCCAACGCCACCGCGTCCTGCGGCTGCGGCACGAGTTTCTCTATTTAGGGTCTGTTGACATTCATGGTTGCTGCGCCAGTTTGAAGTGCCTTCCCCCTTTTTCTTCCATGAAGAAACCGCCGCCCGGGTTAGCGGGCGGCGGATTGTGAGGGCCGGCCCCTATTTGAGGGGGCGGCGAGGTCAACTGGCTAATTAGCAGTATGTCCGATAAACCCACCTGCGATGGAAGTGGTGATGGCGACGATGCCAGTAT
>CAXMMX010000183.1:0-2273 GCA_964194535.1 uncultured Alphaproteobacteria bacterium
ATGATAATATAAACAACATATATTTCAACATAATAAGCAGAAGCCACCCATCCAGATGTTATCGGGTGATACGCGGTGATTAGCGTTTAGGTCTGACTACGGATCAGGAGGTTGGGAGTTCGAATCTTCCCGGGCGCGCCATGATTTCAAATACTTAGCACGGACACGCCGCCACACTGACTAGAAGTGGTCACAAAATGGTCACGCGTCTGAGCCCGGAGGACGCCGGGCTTAGGCGATGTAAAACTCCCTTGGCGTAGTGCTGGATCAGTCCGCACGTCCGCTTTCCGATCAGACAGCGGTCATTTGGCAGGCGCGTGGAAAGAGTCGCTTTTTGACCCATCTCGGAAGATTGGCTTTCAATTATCCCCCTGGTTTTGGAGACAGCGTTGCCAGCTTGAGCGGGTTTTGTTTTGATGTGAGATCTGCATACCACATTCGTTTAAGTGAATGGCGGGCCGAGCATGAATGAATCAGAAGTTCTGGATGAAATGGAGGTCTACAAGGGGTGGCTGCGCATTGTTCAACGCACGGTCAGGCACCCAAACGGGGGTGTTCAGAAATACGATATCGTGAACCCCGGATCGCACTCCGTGTGTGCCGTCGCATTCAATGAGCAACAGAATATCATACTGGTTGAGATGTACCGCTTTGGCCATGCCAAACGACTAAAGGAGCTACCTGCCGGTGGCGTTGAGCAAGGAGAGTCTTTTGCCGATGCCATGCGGCGCGAACTTCTCGAGGAAACTGGCTACGAAGGTGATATTGTTGAAATCGGTTCTCACCTGATCGCAGCAGAACACGGCGTTACACGACACGTCTTTGTCGCCAATAATTGTAAGAATATATCGGAACCACAGCGTGAGCCGAGCGAGATCGACGAAGGAGCGGAGGTCGTTATTGTTTCCGTAGCTGAATTCAAAGAAATAGTTCGGGGCGGACAGATCACGGAAACAGGTGCGGCGTTTATGGTGCTCGACCATCTGGGCATGTTGTAGATTGGTCGGATAAACTGGGTGGGCTTCAAAGATGCCCATCGAGGACTGCTAATGCCTCCTCTTGGCTATTTTCGCCCATCGCAGCCAACTATCACAGTGGTCGGCAATGAGATCCAAAACCGCCCCTTGCAAATGGGTTCAGCACAACTAAAGTCACCTCATGGCAAGATGCGCTTTCTGTGAAATTGCAATAGGTCAGCTGCCCATAGCGAAGGTCTACGAAACCGACACTGTGATTGCATTCTTTGACAAAGCGCCAATTGCAGAATTTCACACTCTGGTCGTCCCAAAGCGACATGCGACGAACATCTTTGATGTTCCGGATGACGATTTGAGAGACCTAATTTCTGCGGTGAGGAATCTCTCGCGCCATTATCGCAATGCTCTTGGAATAGGAGCGCTGCAGATCGTCAGCAGCAATGGCGAAGCCGCGCAACAAGAAGCCTTCCATATTCATTTTCATATCGTGCCGCGATCCAAAGGGGATGGGCAGGATATCACTTGGACGCCAGATTACACGATCGTGGAGCGGTTCGATGAACTTCTCGAACGGATTGACGCATCCCGAATACACAAAAACTAGGATCGATCGCGGTCTTGCCCGCAGCCGAAAGAGGCGAGGCGATGAACCTTGTGAACGCCAAATACGGCAATGAGCTGGGTCTGAAGGCCTATACCCATGTCTCGGATCAGTTCGCGCCCTTCGCAACGCAGACCGTCCCTGCCACAGCCAGTGAAGCGCCCTATAGAAGGTCGCGGGCCTGACATTGCATCGCAATAGGCGGCTGCCTTCGGCTGACTGGATTATGTTGTCGTAGGCTTCAGCGTAGGGTGTCCCGCGGCTCTTCGCGAAACCCTGAGCGAGTTCATCGAGTTTTCTGTCGATCTCGGCAATTGCATCGCGTTACCCGCCGGCCTGGCGGCCGCACAGCGTCGCGCGGTCCCGGCTCTCAGCCGCTTTTATTGAGGTCCTCCAGCAGCTTGTAATCCGTCGGCGGATCGGCGCAGATCAAGGGTCCACATTCCAGGAGTGTCGTAACTGCGTTCGCGGCCGCCAGAAAAAGCAGCAGGAAGAACGTGAACTTAGCCAATTTCAACCCGCCGAACCGCTCATGCGACGGCTCGTCTTTCAATGTCTTGTACTGCCCTTCGAAAAGCAGCATCACCGACGTGCCGAGAATGATCAGAAAAAAGCAAATACCGGCCCAGGTATAGTAGTGCAGCCCGAGAACCGGCGACCCATAGCTGCCCGTTCCAGGCACGATATGCAGCAGG
>CAXMMX010000184.1:0-2808 GCA_964194535.1 uncultured Alphaproteobacteria bacterium
CTTGGTGTCGACTTCCACGATGGTGTCGGAAACTATCTCGGTACCGACTGCTTCAGCCTGGGCCTGCATCTGTTCCATCAGCCACGGCCCCTGGATCACTTCGGCGAAGCCAGGATAATTCTCCACGTCAGTGGTGATGGTCATCTGTCCGCCCGGTTGAATACCAGCAATGATCACCGGCTTCAGCATGGCCCGTGCCGCATAGATGGCGGCGGTGTAGCCCGCGGCGCCGGAACCGATGATGATGAGTTTTTCGTGCCTCACGCCCATGTCTCACGCGTCCTTACAGATTGATTTTGGAAGTCATAGCAGATTCGGGCGAATTCAACCCGCCCCGGAGATAGGGTGGCAGAGGGGGGTTGGCAAGGACAAAGCAATATTGGTCAGACCGTGTGCACAGCTAGAGCAGGTTTAATGAATTCCGGGCCATTCTGTTTTGCGATTGGTGAGATGATCCGGAGTTGAAACGGGTGAAGCGCGATGCCAGTGTATCGGGCGAGACCGGTTCGGTTCCGGGCGTCCGCCAATCTGAAACTCGTGCGGGACGGGTGATTTTGCGCCAATATCCGCGCAAAGTCTCTTGACCATATCAGGCGATATGGTCTGCGATGCCTTGCTTGATCTTGTCACAAAATCACGCGTCAGTTTGGCTCGGAATTCATTAAACCTGCTCTAGAACTTCACCTGCATTTTGCGGAATTTCACCTGGCGGCTGGAGACGTCCAGCGCATCGCCAAGAGTGATCACGCCGCGTGCGGCCAAAGGTTCCAGCATGGCCAGGAAAATGGCAGCCGTCGTCATGGCATCGCCAAGGGCCGTGTGCCGGCCTGAAATGTCGATGCCGAGCCGCTCTGCCGCCGCATTGAGCGAGTGATCCGAGGTGTGGTCGTGTAGAAAGGCGGATAGCAGCAACACGTCCAACACCGGATTTGTGAAGGAAACCCCGGATATCTTCTCCTTGAGTTCCAGGAATTTCATGTCGAAGGCTGCATTGTGCGCCACCAGTGCTGAACGGCCGCAGAAGCGGTTGAACCTGGGAAGCACAGCCCCGGCGTCCGGTTTGTCCTTCACATCCTTGTCGGTGATGCCGTGGAACTGGATTGAAGCTTTGGGGATTTTTTTGCCCGGATTGACGAGCTGATAGAATGTCTCGCCACTTACAGACCGGCCATTGACGATGCGAACCGCGCCGATCGAAATAATTTCATCTCCCTTCGATGGCTCAAGTCCCGTGGTTTCGGTATCAAACACGACGCACCGCAACTCCTTTAGCGGAATTTCCGAAATCTCATACTCCGGCTGGCGCCTGAACAGATCGAAGTCATAGAATTCAGGCCGTGGGGGCAGGGCGTCATCATCGTCATTGTCATGGCCAGCGTCTGCTGCTTGCGTGAAAGTCAGCACATAGCCTTCAGTCTCGATATCATCGGAACCTATGAGCGCCAATTGCGCATCAATAACCGCACCACTGTCGAGACGATCGCATTTGACCAACCGCCGGGTGCGCAGCTTGCGAGTCTTGTCGCCGCGTTGTTTAGCCGTCAATTCTTCCACAGCCTTGAGGATGGGCTTGCGCTCAAACAGACCAAACAGCCGGCGTCCGAGCCCCAACGCTTCGGGCCGCTTCAATATGCGCATGGCCGCCTGGTTATAGAGCAGCACGCGGTTGTCCAGATTGCAGACGATGACCCCTTCGCTCAGATCGAGCAGGATGGTCTCGAGACGGCGTTTGTAAGCATCGCCGCGATCGAGCGCAGTATCGATGGCGTTCTGCCGTCTGGTTCTTGCTTCTATGAACCTGGAGATCAGGTGCTGGACAGCATCAAACAGCCCACCTGTGAGATGTCCGTCAGTCACTTCGATCTGGCGCACTCTTTTTGCGTGGCTGAGGGTTTCGATTTCCCGGGTGATCGCTTCAATGGGCCGCGCCAGCCGCAGATGCAGCGTTGCCCAGGCGCCGGCAATCATCAACAGGAAAAGCACGGCGCCGGCCCCGCCCAGCAGCACGGCATGTTGTAAATCCTTGGCACTGTCTGCGTTCATCACCGCCCATCCGAACGCGGTTGCGATGCACAGCGCGACCAGCCCCAGAATGGCAAACAGGACAGCGAGGAAAGCGGCAGGGCGCATAAGCTAACTCATAGGGTCCAGAACCTAGTGAATGAGACGTGAGGTTTGTGCCCACTCACCTGCTTCGCCGGACCTGGTGTCGGACGTTTGCTGACCCGTCGTATACCCCTCCACCGTGCGTTTCAGGATCGTATCGATTTCATCGGTATCGCGGTCCTCGATCGCCTGCTCCAGTGCGTACAATTCGGTGCAAAGCTTGGTCCATTCCAACAGCGGTTCCGAGTTTTTCATGATCCGGGGATGTTTCGTTCCGGTCGTGCTCTCCCCGATCAGCAATTCCTCATACAGCTTCTCGCCCTGGCGTAATCCGATATATTCGATGGTGATATCACCGTCGGGATGCTCATCATCCTGAATTTCCAGCCCGGACAGATGGATCATGGTCCGCGCCAGGTCGTCGATCTTCACCGGGCTTCCCATGTCGAGCACGAATACCTCTCCGCCAGTGGCCATGGCGCAGGCCTGCAACACGAGTTCAGCAGCCTCCGGGATCGACATGAAGTAACGAATTATATTGGGATGGGTAACCGTAACCGTACCACCCTCCCGGATTTGCTTGCGGAAGCGGCGCACGACCGAGCCGGAAGAGTCGAGCACATTGCCAAATCTCACCATGGTGAAGATCGTGTCGGATGCGTTCTCCTCGGATATGCCCTGCAGAACCATCTCCGCGAGCCG
>CAXMMX010000185.1:0-3743 GCA_964194535.1 uncultured Alphaproteobacteria bacterium
GGCGGGCTCGAGGACTTCTTTGAGGCGATCGGCCGGCCGCGCCGGCCCGGCGAACCGGCGCCGGAGCCCTTCCCCCGGCCCGAGAACGTCGAGGAGATCGAGCGCGCCACCGTCTTTTCCGGGCTGAAAGAGCAGCCGCCCAGCGCGGAGTGACCCCACCGGGAATGTCCGGTGTTGGGGTTGAAGCGGAAGTCGATTTCGGGCGACGGGAGGTCTCCTTGTAGCCAATTCCGGACTCTCAAGACATGTGCCAATATCTGTATGTGCCAGGGGATATGGGGTAGGGTTGCGGTGATGAAAGGGTGGTTAAGGCCGTGAATCAATACAGCCACTTCGCGATCAAAAAATCAGATGTCATCCGCCCGCAGTCTGAAGTTGACGCCAATCAGTGGAAGTTGTTACGACGCCTCCGGTTGCCCGACAATTTCAATGATCCGCAAGATGGTACGATTAAGCGTTCCATTGTAATCGACGTCGAAACGACCGGCCTGTCGATCGAAAATGATGACATTATTCAGCTTGCTATGCTGCCATTCGATTATGAGGTCGAAAGCGGCCGTATCCTGACAGTCCACAAAGCACTGGCATTCGAGGCGCTCCGCGAGCCGGCTGTGCCAATTTCAGAAGAGGCCTCGATAATCACCGGCATCACCGGTGACATGGTCGTCGGAAAGTCTATAGATGACGCTGCCGTCGCTGCACTTGTCGCTGATGCGGATCTCGTGATCGCGCACAATGCCTATTTTGATCGGGCGATGGTGGAGCGTCATTGGGACTGCTTCGCCGAAAAGCCCTGGGCATGTACCCTGAACAGCGTGGATTGGCTGCGCGAAGGATTTTCTGCCGGAAAGCTTGACCACCTCGGTCTGCAGTTCGGCTGGTTCTACGATGGCCACCAGGCGCTAGCGGATTGCGAAGCCTGTTTGGCTTTGCTGGCACAAACGCTGCCAAAGTCAGGCAGACGCATGATGTCGGCGGTGCGTGAAGCTGCGCTGCGGGATGATTATCTTGTTCGTGCGGTCGGCGCGCCCTACGACCTCCGCGACAAGCTCAAGCAGCGCGGCTATCGTTGGCGCCCTGCGGATTTGCCCAATGGTCGGGTGTGGTGGACCATGACCAGTGATCCGGAGGCCGAAGTCGCTTGGCTTCGTGGCGAGGTCTACGGGCGAGACGCGTCCATACCGGTTCACCCCATCACAGCGCGTGAGCGCTTTTCCGATCGGCAGTGGGAATTCGGGCAATGACGCGCTCAATGAAAATCAATGCTGCGATGTTACGCGACCTGGTCGAACTTTCCAATCCGGTGGCTGGCCTGTCGGTTCATTGGATAATTGCTTTGGTCAGGTCACCCAGCCACAGTTAGGATTGGAAGACCTTGTCGAGAAATTCCGCGAATTCGGATTTGTGATATGGTGTGATACTCATGCAACTCAAGGTAACTTGGGAAATATCGGTTTGAGGTGATCGAATATGAGATGGAGTAAATTGCTAGGCAGTGATCGATTGGCGAGGCCCGGCTATCAAGCCGCTCCCGGAAGGAGCAGCTTCCAACAGGACCTTGATAGAATAGTTTTTTCTGCCTCGTTCCGCCGACTAGCCAACAAGACGCAAGTTCACCCATTGGCGGAAAACGACCATATCCACAACCGGCTCACACACAGCATCGAAACTGGGAGTGTCGGTCGCTCATTAGGTACCATGGTCGGAAGTAGACTATGTACATCATTGAGTGAAAAGGAGATTGATTTTTCTCCGGATGACTTTGGTTACATTGTGCAAGCAGCCTGCATGGCTCATGACATCGGTAATCCCCCGTTTGGCCATGCCGGAGAAGACGCCATTGGGGAGTGGTTTAAACAAGAGATAAATGAAAAAGCTGGGTTTTTCCAAGAGTTGTCAGGGGTTGAGAAGGCCGAGCTCTCTAGTTTCGAAGGCAACGCCCAAGGGTTTAGAATTCTTACCCAGTTGGAGAGCCGGAAATGGGCGGGCGGACTGCAATTAACTCACGCCGTTTTGGGCGCTTTTATGAAGTATCCACGTCCAGCATATCCGCGGCTAAAAAAGGCCGGCTCATACAAGGGCTTCAAGAAATTCGGTTATTTTTCGTCTGAGAAAAATTATGTCGATGAGATAGCTAGCGCTCTCGAATTGAAGGCTCTAGGCGAGGAAACCGGCTATTGGTATAGACACCCCTTAGCCTTCCTTGTCGAAGCCGCAGACGATATTTGTTACAATATCGTTGATTTAGAAGATGCCATCCTTATGGCGGATTTGCACTATGAGAATGTCGTTTCCCTCTTGGAACCCCTTGCTCCAAGTTTGGTATTTGAGAAGCATATGGGAGAAGAAAGTCGAATCGCATACATGAGAGCAGTTGCGATCGACAATGTTATTAATGAGGTCGTTGAGATATTTTGTGAAAATCAAGATAGTCTATTAGATGGCACTTTCACGACTGATCTTGTGTCACAAACCAAGTACGCAAAAGCATTCACAGATATCCAGCAAACAGCTTCGAAGCGTATTTTCACAACTCAGCTAAAAACCGGGCGCGAAATTTCCGGGAGGAAGGTTATCCACGGGATACTTGATATCTATAAGCAAGTTATTTCTTCTCTGAAGGACAATGATTGGAAGTCAGAAAAAATTCCCCCACATATCAAACGTCTAATACGGTATGCAAATTTGGATTTCCGTGAAGCGAATGATCTTTATAAAGCAACTCTTGTTGTTACGGATTTTATATCTGGGATGACTGATCGTTATTCGAAAGACACCTACAAAATTCTTTCCGGACATTTTTGACAAGATGCACGCCGAAAATTCGATCGTTTCGTAGCCGTTGTAGGAGAGGTGAGGCGGTCCAAGAAAGCCTGACACATTCCCACCGACGCAACAACCGCAACAGGATGTGATAAACAGAGTTTTGGCAGCATGATCAGGCAGCGGAATACACCTAAACTTGGCTGCCAAACTGTCCAACAAAGTGGGACCACCTCAGGAAGCGCTCTAACGGCGTGATATCCCGAAGCTGGCGCCAATCAACAACATACTCATGCTCTCCCAGATAAATACTGTGTTTGCTGGGTCCGGCAATGATTGCCTCGGTTGGCGCATCAGCGGACAACAAAACACCACCTTGGCCGTACCCCGCATTCAATCCTCTCGCAAACATGCGGGCGGTATCTATCTCTTCGGTCCAGGCAAACCCGTAAGCTTGGGTTCTCCATCGGTCGGCGTTCTCGCCACGATACAGCTTAAGGCCGGGACCAACATAGACGGGAAGCAAAATACGCAAGGCGTCACGCAGCAGGTCATCATCCAAAACCTGCTCTCGAATGCGATGGCCCATTTCGGTCCAAAGAGTATGAAACCCTGTCCAGATTTCGGGCTGTGGCTTGCCAATTTGGATAATTGCCATGATGGATGACCGCCAAATTCCATCAGTTTCAATCTTTTCTATGGCGGCGTTTACCGCTGGCCAATTGTTGCCCTCAAATGCCGTACAAAGGCAACGAATGGTCGAATCGGGTGCGGGGTCTTGTGCCATCATCCTTTCCAATGCTTGACCGGGGTGGCGCCTACCTGGCGCCTTCACCTTGCCACGGGTGACGGTTTTTGACTCGCAAATATTACCAATCTTGTTAATATTCTTTGGCTCGGCCCTTCGTCGTACTGGTGCGCGCGGCAACGGGCAGGGGAGGATTCTGATGCGTTGGCTTGTTCTCGCCGCGGGAGCTATG
>CAXMMX010000186.1:0-3018 GCA_964194535.1 uncultured Alphaproteobacteria bacterium
GGCCTGGGTCGCGCATCCAAAATTACGATAAGGTATATTTTTCGGATCGCGGGCGAGATTGTCTGACCAGTCGCCGCACTCAGGCCCATGAGCCGCAAAGGTTTGGTAGGAAACCTTGATCGGAGCGGCCGCGCTTCCCATTCCCGAGTAAGCGTCGAACTGAACCTGGTTGCGTGAAATTCCGGCACGGGTGAATTCCCGGCGCACGTCGCCCAGCGCGTGCATGACGGCGACTTCATTGGAGCCACCGCTCGGAGCCCCGACGATCAGTGGTCCTTCATTCTTCTCGCGATACTGGCGCAGGAAGTGCCGCAGTTCGAGTTTCTGATTCCGTGTCAATCCGGAGGATCTGTGCGGTACAGGCAGGTCCATAGTGACCGGCGTTGAACCCACCATGATGGGATGGCGCGCGGTTGGGTCGGCCACCAGCCAGCCCTTCACGTTTTTTTCCCGATGCGCAGTGCACGCGGCCAGCGCAGCGCTCAGCACCATGGCGGCGCCGATCCGCACAACCGCCCCACCGGCACGAGTGCGGGGGCCGACATTGCGTGTTTTCTGATTTCTCATCTTAATGTCCTCTGCTCCCGGCCTATTCTACTATGAATCCGAAATCGCCCTGATAATGGCCGCTCGGCATTTCCTCGGGCCGCCGTCCGTAAATGCGGTTCAGACGCCCAAGCAGGTTGGACTGGGCATCGGACGCGACGGCGAATCCCTTGTCGGGCCGCGCCAGCTTGTGCCGCGCCACGGGGTCGATGATATAGGGTGTCACGATCACCACGAGTTCGGTTTCCGACTTGATGAAGTCGCGGCTGCGAAACAGCGCACCGAGAATGGGAAGGTTTTTCAGACCCGGCGTGCCGGTCATTGCCTGCTTGGTTTCATCCGAGATCAAGCCGGCCATCACCAGCGAACCGCCGGACGGTAGCTCGAGCGTTGTATTGGCGCGGCGTACCTTCAGCGCCGGCACGGTGATAACGCCGAGCGAAACGGCGCCATCGTTGGTCAACTCCGATACCTCGGTGGAAACTTTCATTGAAATACGGCCCTCGCTCAGAACAATCGGAGTGAAGGCCAGTCCAATACCGAACGGCTTGAACTCCAGCGAAATATTGCCGTCGTCCTGAGAGATCGGGATCGGGAACTCTCCGCCAGCGAGGAAGTTTGCGGTCTCGCCGGAGATCGCGGTCAAAGACGGTTCGGCCAGGGTGCGCAGAAGACCATTTTGTTCCAGCGCCCGGATCACGACTGACACATCGGCGCTATTCGACTGAAATCCAACACCGGTCTGGATATTGGAGACCACATCTTTACCGCTAAATGGGAATTGCAGATTGCGCAGCGCCGCGAATGTGAAATTCCCGGTCAGGAACTGGGCCCCGGCAGTGCCGGCCAGATTGCTGAAATCAACGCCGAGCTGCTTGATGATATTGCGCTCCATTTCCACTACGGTGACTTTCAGAAGCACCTGCTCCCTGGAGCCCGTGGACAGGAGATTGATGACTTTTTCCCTGTATTTCTGATTGCTTTCAGGAGAATCCGTAACCACAAACCGGGCGGCAATGTCCGATGCCCGGGTCGCGTCGGCTGGATGGGGCACCTTGCCGGTGAGAATCACCGTGTCGTTGATGAACTCCACCTTGATCTTGGCATTTTTGATCAACCGGTTCAGCAGCCGCTCCAACGGCGCCGGATCCCGGTCAACAATTATTTCCAGTGTCAGAATGCGGTCCCCGTTCTTATCGAAGAAAAATGCATTCGCCTGGCCCAGCCCCGTGCCGATCAGATAAGCGCGGCGCGATGCGTTGAGGACAATATCGAGAATCTTGGGATCGGAGGCGAGCACATCGCGCACATCTTTGGGGAGCTCCACAACCATCGACTTGTTGAGGCCGATCTTGACGACGCGTTTTGCCGGAAGCGGTGTTCCGGCAGAAATCCGCAGAAAGGATGTGTGCTCCGACTGCGCATATGCATGATCCGGTGCAAATCCGGAAACCGCCAGACTTCCAAGGATTGCCAGCGCTATCAATACCCAGGCTAACTTAATCGTCTTCCACATGTTCATGCCTTCCTTGAGCAACACAGGCAGCACGCTCAATTCACTCCAAAGGCCCGCGACTGGACGCCATATTTAAGAAGCTTAATACTGGCCCCGCGCTCACCATTAAGCGCGTGGTCTCCAGCTTGCGGTCCCGAAATCCCACCGGGTATGGCGTCGGAAAGAGACCGTAGCGCAAGCGATATATCGCCCATGGACTGGGCAAGTGTGAGGGTTTCTGTCTGCCTCGGCGAGAGCTCCAGCGTGGCGGTTTTGCCGTTGGCTATTTTCTTGCCATCCTTGATTTCAATATTCTGCCCGATGGCGAGGATACGGACATTTCGCAACACTGTTTCGGAGACATGCTCTTCCTTGCGCGCCGTCTGCACACGGCGCGAGACAATCACATCGACGCGGTCATTGGGCAGAATAAAGCCGCCGGCGGACGTTTCTTCACGGATTGGCGTGGAAATGGCCCGCATGCCGGAGGGCAGGATGGCTGCCATAACACCGCCTTCACTCACCTTGATGAGCTTCTGCTCCTTGATCGGCTCACCTTCCAGGAAGGGGGCACGGGCAATGGCTCCGGAAAAACTGGATTCCGCCTTAGGCTGCCGCGATTTTATGATGTAGCCCGAGACAGCAGCCTGTTTTGGCCAATCCTGCCACTTGAGGTCTTTAGAGCGCACCGAATCACCCAGCCGAATATTCCGGCTGGCGACCAGCACCTTGACGGTGTCCGCCGTATTAATTTCGACCGTCCGGATTTTCGGGATACCGGTCATGTTTTTGGCTACATACGCCGCTCCGCCAGCCGCGGCGAAGGCGATCGCCAAAACGATCATGCGGGCTCGTTTCATCGCTTTACATGTCCTTACGCATGCCAATGGTTCGAAAACTCAGCTTCACTTTGCAGTGAGATTGGTCAACGTGAGGTTAATGGCCGTGCCATTTTGAAAAATGCCGTGAACCGAAAT
>CAXMMX010000187.1:0-9501 GCA_964194535.1 uncultured Alphaproteobacteria bacterium
GCCGTCCCTTCTGGATGAAGGCGGATTCGGGGGCAGAGTTCACCTGCGATACGCTGATTATCGCCACTGGCGCGCAGGCGCGGTGGCTCGGGCTTCCTTCGGAGGAAAAATTCAAAGGCTTCGGCGTGTCGGCCTGCGCCACCTGTGACGGTTTCTTTTACCGCGACAAGGAAGTGCTCGTGATCGGCGGCGGCAACACGGCGGTCGAGGAAGCTCTGTTCCTCACCAAGTTTGCATCCAAGGTTACCGTGGTGCACCGGCGCGATGAATTGCGCGCGGAGAAAATCCTGCAGCAGCGCCTGCTGGACCACGACAAAATAGAGATGGCCTGGGACTCTGTGCTGGAAGAGGTGGTGGGTACGGAAGGACCATTGAGCGTGACGGGTGCAAAACTGAAGAACGTCAAGACCGGCGTCATTACGGACGTCTCCGCGCATGGCATCTTCATCGCTATCGGCCACAAGCCTTCCACCGAACTCTTCACCGATCAGCTGGAGATGAAACAGGGCGGCTATCTGGTGACAAAGCCGGACTCCACCGAGACAGACATCCCCGGCGTGTATGCCGCGGGCGACGTCACGGACGACATTTACCGCCAGGCCGTAACAGCCGCCGGGTTGGGCTGCATGGCCGCGCTTGAGGCGGAGAAATACCTGGCGGAACAGGAATCGCACAGCGAGGCCGCGGAGTAACACTCACCTCGCCCCTCCTCATGGCGAGGAACGAACACAAGTGAGCGTCTCGAAGCATGAGACGTGATCCTTCGAGACGACGCTGACGCGCCTCCTCGGGATGAAGCTTGAAGAGAAAAGACAAGCACATGGACTGGGACAAGCTCAGAATTTTTCACGAGGCGGCGGAAGCCGGCTCCTTCACCCATGCGGGCGAGAAGCTGAATATGAGCCAGTCGGCTGTCAGCCGCCAGGTAGGCGCGCTTGAAAAAGAACTCAACGTTCCACTGTTCAACCGCCATGCGCGCGGGCTGATGCTGACCGAGCAGGGAGAGATGCTCTATCGCACTGCCCATGACGTATTCCAGAAGCTGCAGACGACGCAAACGCGGCTGGCCGATTCCAAGACAAAGCCGTTCGGAAACCTGCGCATCACCACTACTGTGGCGCTCGGTTCATCCTGGCTGGCGCCGCGCATCGGTGAATTCATTGAGCTCTATCCCGATATCCAGGTTGAGCTGATGTTGGAATATGACCAGCTGGACCTCACCATGCGCGAGGCGGATGTGGGTATCTGGCTCAAGCCCCCTACCCAGGGCGACCTCATACAGCGCCGCCTGTTTACCGTGCATCTGCATGTGCATGCTTCAAGGGGATATTTGAAGCGCTTCGGCCAGCCCAAAGATCTGGGCGATCTCGACAACCACCGGATATTGACCTTCGGCGGCAACCCGCCGGCGCAAATCCGCGAGATCAACTGGCTCGAAACAGCAGGCCTTGAAGGCGGCGCCAAGCGCGAGGCAGTGTTGCGCGTCAACAATCTTTACGCCCTCAAGCGGGCCTGCCAGCGTGGCCTGGGGCTGGCCATTCTGCCGGACTATATGGCGCGCGAAGAAAGCGAACTCGTTCAGGTCCTGACGGAAGCTAAATTGCCGTCGTTTGAAACCTATTTTGTCTATCCCGAAGGCGCCAAGGAATCCAAGCGGGTAAGCGTTTTCCGCGATTTTCTGGTTGCGAAGGCCCGTGAGTGGTCGTTTTAACTCATAAATTCAGCAAGTTGGGTGTGAAGCCCTATGACATTGAGCTATGCAGAATTGCATGGCTGCCATGCGCTCCAGGCAATTGTTGCAGCGCAACAAAATGATTAAATTTCTCTCAATCGCAATAGCGATAAGAAGGCACATAACCCTCCCAAGGTTGCCTTCTGTTGCCAGCGGTTTTTAAACCGCTGACATTGGCACTCCTTCCCCCCCTTGGAGTGGCAAGAAACCCAAGAGCCGGACCAACGCCAACTGGTCCGGCTCTTTTTTTTTAGGAACGTAAATCCTACAAATCCATATGCCGTAACCGCAGCGCATTGCCGATAACCGACACGCTTGAGAGGCTCATAGCCGCTGCCGCGATCATGGGTGACAGCAGCAGACCGAATACCGGATACAGGATACCGGCGGCAATCGGCACGCCGAGCGCGTTGTAGGCGAATGCGAAGAACAGGTTCTGCTTGATATTACGCATTGTCGCTTCCGACAGGCGCCGTGCCCGCGCGATACCGGTAAGGTCGCCCTTCAGCAGCGTAATACCCGCGCTCTCAATAGCCACGTCCGCACCGGTACCCATGGCAATGCCAACATCGGCCTGGGCAAGGGCCGGCGCGTCATTGACGCCATCGCCCGCCATGGCAACCTTTGCGCCCTTGCCCTGAAGTTCCTGGACGATCCTGGCCTTCTGGTCAGGAAGCACGTCGGCGCGTACATCATCAATGCCAAGCGTTTTGGCGATGGCGTTCGCCGTACGCGCATTGTCGCCGGTGACCATCACAATGTGCAGACCCTCAGCCCGCAACGCCTCAAGCGCCGATGGCGTCGTTTCCTTGACCGGATCGGCAACGGCGACAATACCGGCCAGCTTGCCGCCAAGCGCGACGAACATGGCCGTCTTGCCTTGGGTACGCAGCGCATCGGCCGTGTCCGCATGGGGTTTTGGATCAAGGCCGATATCACGCATCATCGCCGCGTTGCCGAGAGCAACCTCCTTGCCCGAGATGACACCTTTGACGCCCATGCCCGTTACCGCCTCGAACTCCGTTGGCTTAATGGTTGTTATCTTGCGGGCTTTCGCACCATCGACGATGGCCTCGGCCAGAGGATGTTCGGAACCACGCTCCAGGCTCGCGGCCATTTTCAGTACCCTCGATTCATCGAAACCCTTGAATGTGAGGACATCGGTCAGCTTCGGGGCGCCGAGTGTCAGCGTCCCCGTCTTGTCGACGATCAGCGTGTCCACATCGGCAAAACGCTCCAGATTTTCCGCGTTCTTAATGAGTACGCCAGCCTGCGCGCCGCGCCCAGTTGCAACCATGATTGACATCGGCGTCGCAAGGCCTAGCGCGCATGGACATGCGATAATCAGCACCGAAACCGCAGCGATGAAGGCATAGGCCATCGCCGGATCGGGGCCCCATATGGACCATGCAATGAAAGCAATCACCGCGGCCGCCACCACGGTTGGCACAAAGTAACTCGCAACAACATCCGCCAGCTTCTGAATAGGCGCGCGGCTGCGTTGCGCCTCGGCGACCATGGTGACGATCTGGGAGAGCATGGTCTGCGCACCGACACGCCTCGCCTCCATGATAAAGCTGCCCGACTTGTTGAGCGTGCCACCCGTGATTGCGTCGCCAGGTGTCTTCTCCACTGGAATGGCTTCACCGGTCAGCATCGATTCATCGACCGAGGAGCGCCCTTCCAGAACCACGCCATCGACGGGAATGGAGTCGCCAGGGCGAACACGCAGCTGATCGCCGGCGAGAACCTCATCGAGGGGAACTTCTTCGTCCTCACCGTCTGCGCTCACGCGCAAGGCCGTCTTTGGCGCAAGATCAAGCAATGCCCGGATGGCCCCGCCAGTGCGCTCGCGCGCCCGCAACTCAAGCAGCTGGCCGAGCAGCACCAGAACCACGATGACGGCGGCCGCCTCGAAATAGACGTCAACCGCACCGCCCTGCCCGCGAAACGCTTCGGGGAAAATGCCGGGCATAGCGGTCGCGATGAGCGAATAGAGATACGCGGCGCCAACGCCGATCCCGATCAGCGTAAACATATTGGGGCTCTTGTTTACGAACGATGCCCAGCACCGCTGGAAAAACGGCCAGCCGGACCACAGCACCACCGGTGTCGCGAGAATAAGCTCGACCCACGGAGCCGTGCGGTGCCCGAGCCAGTCCTTGACCGGCAACCCGAGCATTGGGCCCATCGCCACGATAAGCAGCGGCACGGTGAGTGCGGCGCCAACCTGAAAACGCCGCGTGAAATCGATCAACTCCGGGTTTGGCCCCTCATCTCCGGTCGGTATCCCCATCGGCTCCAGCGCCATACCGCATACAGGGCATGTGCCCGGCCCCTCTTGCACAATTTCCGGGTCCATCGAGCAGGTGTAGAGCGTGCCGGGGGGGGCTGGTTCAGGTTCAGGCTGCGGCTCAAGATATTTCCGGGGGTCGGTTTCGAACTTGGTCTGACACCCTGCGTGGCAGAAATAGTAATGAGCGCCCTCATGGGTCGTCATGTGCTTCGCGCCGTCGATCTCGACGCTCATTCCACAAACGGGATCGGTAGCCACCTCGATTTTGCCAGATGGGTCTTTGTTGTTTTGGATCATCTTGTTCATGTGAAGTATCCCATGTGTATGAATGCCCGCTACATTCTGTGCGGCCGTTAGTTGATGCCGTTCGCTACCTGAAGTTCCCGCACATATTTCACAATGGCAGTAATCTCAGCGCCGCTTACCTGCGGCTGCGGCGCCATGTTGCCGTAAGACCAGTGATGCCGGCGCACGCCCCGCTTTGAGGCTAGCAGGAAGGCCTGGTCTGCATGATGACGCGGATTGTAAATATTATGAATGAGAGGCGGGCCCTTGTCGGTGCCTGAGCCGTTTTTCCCGTGGCACTGGGCACAATTGGCGTTGAATGCCTCTTCACCACGCAGTGCCGCGGCTGAGAGTTCAGGAACCTGGACATCAACGACCACGCCCTTTTTGTCCTTATCAAACACACCGCCAAAAGCGAGACCTATCCCTGCGAGAACGACACCCAATATTACGTATTTAGAAAACTGCCCGGAACTTTTCATGACGAAATCACCTGTTTACTGATACCCCTATAGGGTATATGGTTCAGAATGATTTTCAAGCGGTAAAAAATTTATACTAGGAGCTGTGAGAAAAGTGAAACCACGACACAAAGACTGTCTGAACCGCCTGTCACGCATAGAGGGGCAAGTGCGCGGCGTCTCGAAGATGATTGAAGAGGAGCGCTACTGCATTGACCTGCTCATGCAGTTGCGGGCAATCAGGGCGGCGCTTGGCAAAGTCGAGTCGGAAGTTTTGAAAGATCACGCGGACCACTGCATCGCCGATGCAGTCAAGAGCGGCAGCGAGGAGGAACAGAGGGAGAAATTAAGCGAGCTGATTGACCTGTTTGACCGCTATACGCCCTAGGACGTGGACTCATAAATGCCGTCCATTTTTCGCTCGCGGCTCACATCCAGGTGCTTTTCTCGTCTTCCATGCCCTTGTACATATCTGCGACATACTCCCCATAGCCGTTAAAAAGAAGCGTCGGCACACGGATAGAGGTGCCAAGCACGCGTTCGGTGGCCTGGCTCCAGCGCGGATGAGAAACCTTCGGATTGACGTTGGCCCAGAAACCGTATTCGCGCGCCTGGATTGCCTCCCAGAAACTCTTCGGCCGCTTGTCGGTGAAGGTGAAGCGTACAATCGACTTGATGTGCTTGAAGCCATATTTCCACGGTACGGCGAGACGCAGCGGAGCACCGAACTGCTTGGCCATGGGCTTGCCGTAAGCGCCCGTCACCATGAAAGCGAGCTCATTGGTGGCTTCCTCGATGGTGAGCCCCTCAACATAGGGCCAAGGATACCAGGCGGCTTTCTGGCCGCGCGCCACGGACGGGTTCTTGAAGGTTTCCATGCGCACATATTTAGCCTTCGACAAAGGCTTGGCGAGTGCAACAAGATCCTTCATCGGAAACCCCGACCAGGGGATGGTCATCGACCAGGCCTCGACACAGCGGTGTCGGTAGAGCCTCTCCTGCAGCGTCATCTTGGCGATGAGTTCATCGATGCCAAGCTTGAATGGCTTTTCAACGTCACCGTCGAACACGACCTCCCATGGGCGTATCGGCAGCGCCTGGGCCGCCTCGGATATCTTCTTGTGGGAGCCGAACTCGTAAAAATTATTGTAGGTGAGGTTGATCTTTTCCGGCGTCAGCTCCAGCGGGATTTTGTATTTGGGATTGCGTTTGGCCGGATAAAGGCTTGCTGTGGGGTCGGCTTCGGTTGCAGCAAAGGCCATGTCCGGCAGGGCGCTAGCCGCCGCTATCGATCCGGCGCCGGCAAGAAATGTGCGCCGATTCACAAAAATATCCTCCGGCGTGGCCAGCTTTTCCGGTAATTCCCATCCTTTGGCGATCTTGATCAGCATGCTTTTCTCCCTTGCCTTCAGACTTGTGATAGGGGGACTGCCATTGACCCGCAAGTCACCTTTTGGAGACCACGCCATCAACTCTGGTCACTTATATACGAACCAGAACCTCACATGGATGCGTTGGCATGGTGAATTCCCAAAACCCGCATAAGAAGTCAAAGCCTTAAACTCATCGTCTCGCTTCCATCGCCAAGAAATCCAGAAATGGGCCAATTGCTGCCCGATTCAAACGCCATTTGCCTTAGTCTCGGCAAAAACTCGCCTAACGGTTCAGCTATCTTCCCTCATAGGGCACTACACAAATTGCCGGGGGGCAAGAAATTAGTTTCGCGTCCGGGAGGGAACCATGACGCTTTTGCTTCAAGCCTTTGGCTTGGCCATGATGATGCTTGTCTGGTCAGGACCACTCACTGCACAAACTCAAACCATAGACAAGCGCGCCGCGATTGAATCGCACAATTCCACTGTTATCCGCGTAAATGGCGGACGGGTCGGCATTATCTCCGGCGGTATCGGTGGCACCTATATCCGAATAGCAACGGACCTGGCATCTGTACTCGACGATGGAGACCGCATACGCGTGCTGCCCATGATGGGCAAAGGATCGGTGCAGAACATCACCGACATTCTTTTTCTAAAAGGCGTGGATATCGGCATCGTCCAGTCGGATGTGTTGAGTTTCATGAAGCGTCAGGCGGTGCATCGCAATATTGAAGCCCGCATCCAGTACATCACCAAGCTCTACAATGAGGAATTTCACCTCGTATCATCCAGCCGCGTTACGAACGTCAAGGAGCTGGCCGGCAAGAAAGTGAATTTCGGCGTCAAGGGCAGTGGTACCGACATGACGGCGCAGACGGTTTTCTCCTCGCTCGGCGTCAAGGTCGTACCGGTTCATTTTGATCAGGCGCTGGCGCTTGAGAAAATCAAGCAGGGTGAAATCGCGGCAACGGTCTATGTCGCCGGCAAGCCCGCGCGCGCCATCTCCGGCTTGAAGAGCAAGTCCGGCCTGCGGCTGCTGCCGGTTCCCTATGGCGGAAAACTCCAGGAGACATATCTCCCGGCGCGACTGACGGCGGAAGATTATCCGGGGCTGGTTAAAAAGGGAGATGCCGTCGACACCATCGCCGTAGGAGCGGTGATGGCTGTGTTCAACTGGCGTCCCGGCAGCACCCGCCACGCACGCGTCGTCAAATTCATCGACGCCTTCTTTTCAAAATTCGAGACATTTCAGAAAGCCCCGCGTCATCCCAAATGGCGGGAGGTGAACCTGGCGGCAAAACTTCCGGGCTGGACGCGGATCGCGCATGCCGAACAGTGGCTGGCGAAAAACAAGCCCCGGCCCAGCGCCAATCTGAAACAGGATTTCAAACAGTTTGTTTCGGCCCAAGGCCCCCGCACGGCGCTCTCTCAGCCGCAACTGGAATCTTTGTTCAAGGAGTTCGTGCGGTGGCAACAGACCAGACCGTGAATGGGACTCATAACGGTAGCACGTTTTGTGAATCCCAAAAAGAAAATACGTCCAAAGAGTATCGAGTACGGAGTAAGACAATGGCCAGTCATTCGGAAATAGCCCTGGTGGACCCCGCCCAGCATCCTGCGGCACCAAAACCCAGAAAGACTCGCGCGCGGCGCACCGCGCCGCCGAAAATGGCAAAACGCGTAGTATCGCGAAAGCCAGCAAAAGACACACAGCCCGCAGGCACCGATATCGTACCGGTGATGAAGTTGCGCGCCATAGACATTGTTGACGACGCCAAACCAAAAAAAACCAGCAAAAAGAAATCCCCTGCAGCAATGGAGGCGTGTCCGCCAGCGATCCAGATGCCGCCGCCCGCTTTCACTGCGGTTTTCCCTTCGCCACAAAATGTGGAAAGCACGGCCAAAACGGACGCGGACGGGTCATTGCCCATTCCCAGCGACGTCAATGGTGATCATCTGGTAACGGACCCTGAACTGCTGGAATTACTTGAACAGTTAAGCGTCACCATCGATACCGCAAACACCGTGCTGGATGCGGCCGCAACTCTGCCTGTCGAGGAGATTGAAGCTGGACGGGAAAATATGGAGAATTCCGACCCGAAGCCGGAACCGGCTCCCAAGCCTGGTTCTGATCCAGGGCCAACCACGGAAACAGAGACCGAACCCCTGCCGCCGCTGGCTGCCCGGTTCGCGTCTGAGCCCGCACCTCAACACTCTTCCGGCAAAGGCAGGCTGGGTCTGGGACTGGTGGCGAATACCGCCCTCACCGGGCTGGTCTTCGCAGCGGGCGTCGCCTGGTTGTTGCACACCAATCCTTGGCTCATGGAGGGAAAAACGGTCGCACCGGTCAATTCTGAAATTCCAGTGTCACAGACAGAGATCAAGGATCAATCTTCACTGCAAACCAGGCGCCCGGCCGTGAAACTGAACGCCGTCGTGCCAAGTCCAGTGCTGGCCTCATTCTCCCCGCCTGACGACGATCTGGCGCCGATGGAAACAATATCTCCGCCAGAACCCATGCCTGCCGCGGCAACATTAAAACCCGCGCGTGGACAAGCTGGACAGGCGATAGCACTGAATATCGCCCTGCCCACCGGCCAGGGCGATGGAGAAATGTCTGTCATGATCCAGGGCGTGCCAGATACTGCCAAATTGTCGTCCGGCAAAAACCTCGGCGGCGGCAACTGGTTACTGAACGCACCTCAGCTGGAGGGTGTAACGCTTACCACGGGCAAGAATTTCAAGCCTGGAAATTTTGAACTGGAAGTCATTTTGGTAAGAAGCGATGGCAAGGTGCCCGAGACCCGCAAGATAGCTGTGGCTGTCGGGCCGGAAATCGTGCGTCTGATAGACCTGACGCCTGCCGCCGTCTCTTCTGCAACCAAGGCGAAAGCTGATGCTGTAATGCCTGAAGCCGCGAGCACGAGGACCGCATTCGTGAAACCAGGTGTCGCCATCCAGGTGACGGCGGAACCTGTTATTCCGGCGCCGGAACCGGCCAGCTCACAGCTCGCCCCTCAAGAGGTTCGCTTGCTGCTCACCCGTGGCGATACGCTCCTGAGCCAGGGCGATGTGGCAGGGGCGAGATTGCTGCTTGAATATGCAGCCAACAGCGGCAACAAGCAGGCCATGGTCAGACTGGGGAACAGCTACGACCCGGAACATCTGGAAAAACTTGGCGTGCTCGGGGTGCAACCCGATGAGGCCAGGGCCGTGCGCTGGTATGATCGCGCCGCGAAATCCGCAGCAGCGCAATAGCATACGGACCCCACAGGAGATGCGCCCCTGTCTGGCAACAAAAAGGGCGGGGAAATCCCCGGCCCTTTCTTAATTGCGTATTGCAGCAAACAT
>CAXMMX010000188.1:0-8124 GCA_964194535.1 uncultured Alphaproteobacteria bacterium
CCAACACATAATCCAGATAACCCGAAGCTGCGCTTGACTTCCCGTTTAAGGCAAGTAGGTTGCAGGCCACACCAACTAACAGCTGCTTTGAGGACTAAGACAGATGGCCAAAGCCCCTAGCCTGAAAATCAAGCTCGAGAGCACTGCGGGTACAGGCTTCTATTATGTCACCAAGAAAAATGCGCGCACGCTGACAGAAAAACTCATAATGAAGAAATACGACCCCGTCATTCGTAAGCATGTCGAGTTCAAGGAAACCAAAATAAAATAGGTTTCAACGCCGCCGCCACTCCCGGCGCATTCGAAGAATATTCTTTTCAATGAAATTCAAATGAAGGCCAGCCCTGCAACCATTCGGTAGCGGGGTAGATCCGACGTGGTTAGCAGGACTGGCCAACAAGCCAAATGGACCAAAGAGGGCCTTGGTCATTTGACTTGGTGGCCGGCCAGTGAGCGGCGTTAACGAGGAGGCCACTCAAACCGTTCACCGACCAGCCAAACCCTACGGACCCAGGAGATGCGGCGGACCTGAGCACTCCGCAGGGTTATCTCTTCGCGGGAGACTTAAAAGAAGGATGCGCCATTATTTTTCAACCTGGAGCGGTGACCACTATCCCTCAAACGCCTCCCCATATCTCAATGCAGGTTAGATCACCACGTTTAGCCTAACCTGCGTCCCGCTAAAATCAACCAAAGTCATCTCGCCATTACACAAAAATCCGTGTCAAAGTAAAGCGTTAACCTTAAACATTCACACAACATATTAGGATACACTGCGCTTGAATAGCGCAGTGTATCCACCGGTTTTTTATGAGATATGGCGCATTATTCGCGCCTGAGGGAAAGTTACAAACGTTCAGGCCGCGTCCGTAACCACGCGATTGCGCCCGTCACGTTTGGCGCAATAGAGCGCCTGGTCGGACCGTTTAAGTAGCGCATCGGGCGTATCGTCTACACTTTCCAGAGCCGCAACCCCAACGCTGGCAGTGACTTTTATCATTTTATCGCCAGCCAGTTGAAACGGTCTTTCTGCAATACACTGGCGCAATCGTTCAGCCACAACATAGGCCTTGGCGAGGTCGGTTTCAGGCATCATCACGACGAATTCCTCACCGCCAAAGCGGCAGGGCAAATCAATACCCCGGATATTCTGTCTTAGCCGTACAGAGAAGTCCTTGAGCACCTTATCCCCGGCATCATGTCCATATGTATCGTTGATTGATTTGAAATAATCGATGTCCGCAACCATCACGGACAGAGGCTTGCCACGCTGCACCGCCTCCTCAACGAGGGTCTTGAGATGCCCTTCCATGTAGCGGCGGTTGTACAGTCTGGTGAGCGGATCGGTAATGGCCATCTCGACAGTCTCTTCGAGACGGCTGCGCAACTGGTCAGAATAACGCTTGCGCTTGATCTGGGTTTTCACCCTGGCCAGCATTTCATGTTTGTTGATTGGCCTTACGAGATAATCGTTCACGCCCATTTCAAGACCGCGCAGCAGCCGCGCATCTTCACCTGGTTCAGTGATGATGAGTATTGGCAGGTGGCGGGTTCGGTTGAGCGAACGGACCTGGGAACACAAACGCAACCCGTCTGTTCCCGACAGGCTCAAACTCACCATGAGCATGTCATAATCGCTATCAGGAAGTTTGATCAGCGCCTCCTGCGGATCACTCTCCAGATAGATTGATTGTTCCGCTGAAAGGGTCTCGGAAATGCGCTGGGCAGAACGTTCATGGTCCTCGACCAGTAAAATCTTGCCACCGAGACCTGCCTGACCGCCATTCACGGACAGATCAAGGCCCATGCCCATTTGTTCGCTGGTAGACGCCCTCATGAGCATCTCGTCGGAAAGCGTTTTCAATCGCGACAGGTTTTTCACCCGCGTTATGAGCGCAATATCATCGACTGGCTTGGTGAGGAAATCGTCGGCGCCTGCTTCAAGCCCCTTCACCTTGTCAGCGGGCTGATCCAGTGCCGTCACCATGATAACCGGAATATGCTGTGTTTTCGGGTCGGCTTTGATGCGCCGGCACGCTTCAAACCCATCCATTCCCGGCATCATGACATCGAGAAGGACCACATCGGCGCCTTCGCTGGCGCAAATCTGCAGCGCTTCCTCGCCATTGCGGGCAGTAAGCGTCTCGAAATACTCAACCGTCAGCCGCGCTTCGAGCAGCTTCACATTGGCTTCAATGTCATCTACGACGAGAACTCGGGCGGTCATGGCGCTATCTCATGCTCCCCAGCATTACGCTTCGCCGATAAACTGGCGAACCGTGTCCATAAATTTCGATACGGAGATAGGTTTGGAAATATAGGCTTCGCAGCCACCCTCGCGAATGCGCTCCTCATCTCCTTTCATTGCAAAGGCCGTCACGGCGACGACCGGAATGGAGCGGAGCTTATCGTCTTCTTTCAGCCATTTTGTAACTTCCAGCCCGGAAACCTCGGGCAGTTGAATGTCCATTAAAATAAGATCCGGGTGATGCTCCCGCGCCAGCGCGAGCGCCTCCATACCGTTCCTCGTTTGCAGCGTCTGATAGCCATGCGCGTCCAGTAAATCGTGGAACAGTTTCATATTCAGATCGTTGTCTTCGACAATCATTACTGTTTTTGTCATTGGTTCGACCCTGGTCAAATTACTGGCCTCATAATCGGCTATACCGCCGGAATATTCCATGCCATCCATTCTACTTCGGCTTCCCTTTGATTGGGCTGTCCAGCACGCCCTTGGTTTATAACGTCTATTTGAGCCGAAAACCCGTACCAAAGTCTTAAAGTTGACAAGCCTTCCTTGCCATATAGCAAGGAAGGCTCCAACAATTGCCGGCAATGAAAACGCCCATGCCATATTCGACCGCCGCCGCAAGCGGGATCGCGATTCGCGCACTTACCTTCATGACCAGTGATGCATCCATACTCTCGAGATTTCTGGATGTCACCGGCTGGACACCCGCGACACTTGCCTCCCCGGGCTCAAGGGCCGCAATTTTAGTAGCCTGCCTGGATTATTTGATGAGTGAAGAAGATTTGCTTCTCACATTTGCCGCCAATTCCGGATTGGACCCGGGCGAGGTGGCACTCGCACACCGCGCGTTGCAAAGCGGGAACGGGCTCAGCGATGAAACAGACAGCTGAGTCCGCGTGATGGAAGCCCATGCCCGTATCGGCATCGATCTCGGCGGCACCAAGATTGCCGGAATTGTTCTTGGTCCAGACAGAAAAGTTCTCGCTCAGGCGCGAGTGGATGCCCCAAAAGGCAACTACGGCAAGACACTCGATTCGGTTTGCGGGCTGGTGATGTCTCTGGAGGAAAAGGGAGCTATCGAGGCCAGCGTCGGTATTGGAATCCCTGGTTCAGTGTCACCTGAAACGGGCAACATCCAGAATGCCAATTCCACATGGCTCAATGCCCGGTCGCTCAAACAGGATTTGGAGACATCTTTGAACCGACAGGTGCGCCTGGCCAACGACGCTAACTGTTTTGCCTTGTCAGAAGCGATGGATGGCGCTGGACAGGGAGCGGCCAGCGTCTTCGGCGTCATACTCGGTACAGGATGCGGCGGAGGGCTGATGGTGAACGGCCGGATCATTGACGGGCCGCGCGCAATAGGCGGCGAGTGGGGTCATAATCCCCTGCCCTGGCCGCAGAAGAATGAAACTCCTGGACCACAATGCTGGTGCGGCAGAAACGGATGCATGGAAACCTGGGTGTCCGGCCCGGCTATGTCCGCCGACCACGAAAGGGTCTTTGGCGAAACCCTTTCGGCACACGACATCGCGCGAAACGCGGGCGAGGGATGCGCCAAGGCGAATAAAACCCTGAAATCTCATGCATCAAGGCTGGCGCGCGGGCTGGCTGGTGTCATCAATATTTTCGATCCCGAACGGGTGGTTCTGGGTGGCGGCCTGTCAAATATGAGCCATCTTTACGAACAACTCCCTGGTTTGATAGCGCCGTATATTTTCAGCGACAACACCGCCATCGATATCCTTTCCCCGGTTCACGGCGCTGAAAGCGGCGTGCGCGGCGCAGCCTGGCTGTGGGGCATAGCGGAGAGTGAAACTGCGGGATGGAAGTGAATCTATCGGGGGTTTATGGGAGATATGCGGTGCGCTCACTCACACTTTGACAACGGCATAAACTCCAGCGAGCTCAAATCACCCTTGATGGCGAAATCGCCATAATCGATAATGAGGCTTCGGCTTACACCATTGTTATACATGCGTAAATTGAGCTGATAAACGGGTGTCTCCCCAGCATCATCACCGGTTTCAAAATAACTTATCGACACCGGCCAGGAGTCCAGCTTGTCCAGCTCCTTGTCGTTGGCAACCCGCTTGGGCGGCACTTTGGTGCCTGGCTCCAGACGCTTTCCGATGAACGCCGTGGTTGAATAAACCTTCTCACCCTTGCTGGAGCCGTCATAGACCCGCGCCTGCACCACGGACTCACCTTTTTGTGCCGCATCGAGAATTGCAAGGGAATGCTGGGTCGGAAACAGGACCGGGGCTGATACTTTGATATTCTTGGGGCTGGGCGCATTCACATGAACATTTACATCGCCATCGGCAACTGAACGTTCAGCATCACCACTGGTCGCCTCCTCCAGCGCCTCTCCCTTGTAATGACTGGAATGAAACCGATAGCGCGTCCCGGTCCCCTGCTCCCAGGTCGAGGAACGCAAATCCGTCATGATGGAGCGCCCTGAACTCCCCTCAACGCGGGTCACGAGCCGCATATTCATCGTGTAACCATCGCAGCCTGAACCTGCGAACTCGAATACCATCCGTCCGCTCACACCTGAGATCCCGGATGCAGCCCGGCTTTTATCCAGAGTCAATTCATACACAGCCCGATGCGGCACGAGTACCGCGGGGGCGCCAGGCACCAGCGCATGCAAAGCATTTGATGACAGCCCTATTGCGAAGGCCGTCAGCAAGAAAGCTCTGGATATTGAATTTCCTTGATGCATCTCGTTAAGTCGCTTTGCACACCCTCGCCACCGGACACGAGTCAGCCAGTGGCACCATCACAATTATAAAGAAGATTGCGGCCAATAAATGCGCATCTATATCGTGATGCGCAATGGTGAAATATTTTCAGTGACTCGTTTGCGTCACCATAACCCACAAAAACAGTGCGGCGTTCATGCTCTTTTCAACAATGGTAAATCATTTTCATTGACTCGCCTGCGTCACGATAATCCACTAAAACAGTGCAGCGATCACATTTTTCCAAAACAATTAAAGGGGGTCAACCCATGGCTGGTACCATAGAAGCCCGGCTTCAAGAGCTTGATGTCGAATTGCCTTCGGCTGCCGCGCCCGCGGCCAACTATGTTCCATTTCATGTTTCAGGCAAACAGCTCTTTATTTCAGGCCAACTGCCGATAATTGCCGGCGGCCCCGACTTCAAAGGCAAGCTCGGCCAGGATATCGATGTCGAAATGGCAGCGAAGGCGGCACAGGCCTGCGCGATAAACATCCTGGCGCAGGTCAAGTCAGCGCTTGGTGAACTGGACCGCATCGAGCAATGCCTGAAACTGGGTGGTTTCGTAAATTGTACGCCTGATTTCACCGACCACCCTGAAGTGATCAATGGTGCATCGAATTTTCTCGTCGAGGTGCTGAGAGACAAGGGCCGCCACACTCGCTTCGCTGTTGGGACCAGCTCCCTGCCGCGCGGTGTCGCGGTGGAAATCGATGCGCTGTTCGCCATTTCATAAACGCAAAAGTTGCGTGCCGTGGCCCATCTCGACTGGCTGATCCGGCCGATTGCCCATCGCGGCCTGCATGATGCGGCGAAGGGCATCATCGAGAACACGCCGTCAGCCGTGCAGGCGGCCATCGATGCCGGCTATGGCATCGAGGTGGATGTGCAGGAGGCGGGCGACGGTGAAGCAATGGTGTTTCACGACCACACACTCGACCGGCTCACCAAGGGCACGGGGCCGCTCAACACACGCACATCGGCCGAGCTGAAGCGTATTCGCTTCAAGGACACTTCGGACCGGATGCAAACCTTGCCCGAGCTGCTTGAGCAGGTTTCAGGACGCGCACCGCTGATTATTGAAATCAAGAGCGTTTGGCATACACATGGCCCGTTCGAGCGGCAATTGGCGAACATTCTTGGCGCCTGTAACTGGCAAACCGCAGTCATGTCCTTCGATCCGTATGCTATCAAGGCGTATGCCCAGGCGGCCCCTGACCTGCCGCGCGGACTCATTGCAGGCCCCTTCAGGAACCTGCACTTCTGGGGGCATCTGTCACCCTGGAAGCGCTTCTACATGCGCCACCTCCTGAGCGCCCTCATCGCCAAGCCGCATTTCGTTGCCTATGATGTCGGTGCGCTGCCGTCGGCGGCGCCCTGGATATGGCGGCGCGTTTTAAACAGACCGCTTCTGGCATGGACCGTGCGCAGCGATGCGCAAAGGCAACGCGCGCAACGCGCTACGAACGCCATGATCTTCGAAGGGTTCAGACCCTGATGAAAGGGACAGATTTCGAGTTGAAGCATGGGTGACGCGGAACAAATCCTTGTCCGCATCGAACCGGACATTGCCAAGCTTGACGCGGCGAAATGGGATGCCTGCGCCAACCCAATAAGCTCAGACTTGACTCAAGATAGACCATTCAACCCTTTTATAAGTCATGCTTTTCTTTCCGCCCTGGAGGAGAGCGGTTCTGCCACTCCCGAGACTGGTTGGGCGCCGCAGCATCTCATTCTCGATGATGGCTCCGGCGGTATCCTGGCCTGCATGCCCTGTTATCTGAAATCGCACAGCCAGGGCGAATTTGTTTTCGATTATGGCTGGGCCGACGCTTTTGAGCGTGCCGGAGGGCGCTACTACCCAAAACTTCAGGCCTCTGTGCCGTTCACGCCCGTGACCGGGCGCAGGCTCCTTGTACCGCCTACGGACGATGCTGAAATGCGCGAGCGTTACCTGTTGAACGCCTCGGCAACGCTGCTCGAGCGTTATCAGGCATCCTCACTGCATCTCACATTCCTGACCAGGCAAGAATGGGAGAGCGCCGGGAAAATGGGTTTGTTGCGCAGAACCGACCAGCAGTTTCACTGGTTCAACCAGGGCTATGGCAACTTCGAGGATTTCACCGCCTCCCTCACCTCCCGAAAACGCAAACTCATCAAGCGGGAACGCCGCGGCGCCTGCTCCGGGGACATATCGATCAGGCTGCTCACCGGCAGCGATCTGACCGAGGGGCATTGGGACGCGTTCTTTGCCTTCTACACCGATACGGGCGCACGAAAATGGGGACAACCTTACCTGACGCGGGAATTTTTCAGTCTGGTCGGACAGAACATGGCAAAGAGCATATTGCTTATTCTGTGTGAGCGGGCCGGACAGCCCATTGCCGGGGCGCTCAACTTTATTGGCGGTGATGCCCTGTTTGGCCGCTATTGGGGGTGCCTGGAGGACCATCCGTTTCTGCATTTCGAGGCTTGCTACTATCAAGCCATCGAATATGCGATCTCTCACAAGCTTGATCGCGTGGAAGCTGGAGCGCAAGGCCAGCACAAGCTGGCACGCGGCTACCTGCCCCAGACGACCTACAGCGCGCATCTGATTGCCGATCCTTCGCTGAGGTCGGCGGTAGAGAGTTTTCTGACCCGGGAACGAGCTCATGTTGAGATGGAAAATCGGGAACTGGCGCGCTTTGCGCCATACCGCAAGGCCGATAGAAAAACCCCGGAGAACGATACTTGACCCCCGCCGCCAGACTTGGGACACAGGCGAGAGGCGTAAAGACCTTCAAAATCCAGCGGCCAATGGGTGAAATCCATGACATATGACGACGCCAACGTATTCGCCAAAATCCTGCGCGGCGAACTGCCTTGTCACAAGGTCTACGAAGACGATGACACGTTTGCTTTCATGGACATCATGCCGCGCGCCAATGGCCATACGCTGGTGATTCCCAAAACTCCAGCGGTGAATATTTTCGACGTTCACCCGGACACGCTGTGTACAATGCTGCATACGGTGCACAAGCTCACTCCGGCCGTGCGCGATGCCATGGAAGCCGATGGTGTGCTCATCCAGCAATTCAATGAAGCGGCCGCGGGCCAGATGGTGTTCCACATCCACTTCCACATTG